>NZ_CP058910.1:2400000-2746691 GCF_013415885.1 Halosimplex rubrum | reverse complement strand
TGTTCCGCCGCGTCGACCCGCGCGGTCGCCTCCGTGACCGTCGCCGCGTGCGTCTGGAAGACGCTCATGTCAGTATGTTCGAATCGCGGTCGTTCCCAGCGGTCCTCGAGGTGGTCGGCGGCGTCCTCCAGCCGCGTCGCCCGCTCGCGGAGTTCCTCGGCCGCCGGCGAGACGTTGGCGACGCGGCCCCTGAGCGCCTCCCGTTCGTACGTCTCGACGTAGCCCGCTTCCTCCAGATCCTCGAGCACATCGTAGAGCCGTGACCGCGGCACGGAACAGACATCTGCAAGCTCCGAAACCGACGCGTCCCGCAACCGGAGCAGCCCTACGTACGCCGCCGCCTCGTACCCGGAAAACCCGGCGTCGGCGAGCACCCCTTCCAGTTCGTCGAGGTCGTCCATGACCTAACAGCGGGGCCAGCACGCATAAACACCTTCGCCCATCTCGCACCCGGACCTCTCCGGCGTTCGAATCTCGTTCGAATATGGCGAACGCTTTTGACGCCCCCGCTCCATGACCGAGTATGGGTACAGACCGAGTCAGTGCGACGGCCACGTCCGTGACGATCCTCGAGTCCCTCAGGCGACAGGGCACGGCGGGCGTGACAGCCATCGCGGAGGACATCGACGGCTCGAAGGCCAACGTTCACAAGCACCTCGCGACGCTCGAGGACGCCGGCTTCGTCCGGTCGGCCGACGGGCAGTACGAACTCGGGCACCGGTTTCTCGGGTTCGCCGTGGCGAGCAAACGCCAGGAGCCCGCCTACATCGAGGGGGTGAGCAATCTCGCCAAGCTCGCGGACGTGACCGGCGCGACCGCGACACTCGTCGTCCGGGAGGGGCTCGAAGCGGTGTATCTCCATACGGTCGTCCCGGTCGGTCGGGTGGACACCGATTCGCTCGAAGGCCGTCGAGGGCCGCTCACTTCGGTCCCCGGTGGGCTCGCGATCCTCTCGTGTTATCCCCCGGAGCGGCGACGAGCGCTCGTCGAGGAGACCGTCGACGACACAGACCGCGTCGAGCCCCTCCTCGACCGTCTCCGAACCGCCGCACAGGAGTCAGCCGTCGTCGAACCAGCCGAGAGCCACGACGGCCCGGACGAAATCGTCGCGCCGATCGCCGGGCCCGACGGTGACCCCGCCGGCGCCGTCGGCGTCGAACGGCCGACGACCAGCGACGAGAGCGACCGCGTCGAGGCGGACCTCCGGAAACTCGTCCGAAACACCGCCGGGGCAATCTCCAACCGACTGTCGCTGACTCGCTGACCCCACTGCGACGTTCGCTCATTTCGAACGGATGGCGTACGACCGTCTAAACGAGCGAGATATTAATGAATTTTAATAATATATTCGATCGAGTGCCCGGCATGGTGCCACCCCAAGCACCGAGACTGCTTTGTTGCGATCATCGCAACAACAAATTTTGGAACTCAAAGGCACCATCGCGCATGGGATTACAGATGTAGTGGTGTAATTTGTTCAGTCTCGATTTCCAGCCTTCGAGCGGACTCCGAGCGGATTCCGCTGTCAAACCGAGTTCGAACGAGCCCCAGTCGCGGCCCAACGGGGTGATTTGAGCGCATAGATAATATTTCTATCCATTATTATAATCCGTTATTATAGGCGATCCGGTATGTGGTTCGATCCGGGATCGGAACCCTGTCCGTCAGGGACTCCGTCCCGATCTCTATCTTTCGGCGCGAGTCCCGGTCGTTCCGTCCACGGTGGGCACGGATCTCGCCCCGGTGAACCGGCTATATCTGTGACGGTAAGAGCACTGTATTAGCCGATTTGAGACGGCCACCACCATGGTCAAACATGTAATTCATCCAAATGGCCAGTCCTCTGGGCCGACGGCTCGCGGTTTCCGTCGTATTCCAAGACGAACCGCCACGAGCGGCGGAAGGTAGTCATTCCTGCCGGCTTGTCTCCCAAATACAGGTGATACTGCGTATCCCTGCGTTGGATATCCGTCTACGACACACTCGAATGAGCAGTGGCCGGCCCGTCCGCGAGCACGCAGGACGACGCGCCGGTAACCCTATCGGCGTCTGTAGGAATGTTTAAAATACAACACTTATTCCGAACTATCAGTAATACTTAATTAATAGTGAGGAGACGGTCGCTTCCGCCGGTTCGGGGTCAATTCAGGTTGGCATACCGGCTACCGAGATCGAACGCTGTAATGGAGCTTCAATTCTGCTGAGAGTTTATTGTCCCCTCAATGAATGAGGAGCTCGCTGAACTGGCGGGTTCCCGAATCACGGTGAGAACGATGGCAACCAGAGACATCAACGAGAGCAGATTCGACGAAGACATCCGAACGGAGTCGAGTGCGAACCAGTGTCCCGAGTGCGACGGCCGGGTCACCACGAACGCGGTCGAGACGGTCTGCGAGGACTGTGGTCTGGTCATCGACGAACAGCGTATCGATCACGGGCCGGAGTGGCGGGCGTACGACGACGAGTGCGAACGAACGGGCGCCCCACTCACTGCGGCCCGCCACGATCGCGGCCTGTCGACGGAAATCGGTCGCGGCACCGACGCGAAGGGGAACAAACTCTCCGGGCAGAAGCGACGGCGACTCGCGCGGATGCGCCGTGAACAGACCCGTGGTCGGTGGCGATCGAAAGCAGAACGGAATCTCGCACACGGGTTGGGCGAGGTGCGCCGATTGGCGAGTGCGCTCGAACTCTCCGATTCAGTCCGTGACCAGGCGTGTCAGCTCTTCCGGAGCGCCCAGAACGAGAATCTGCTCCGTGGCAGATCCATCGAGGCCATCGCCGCGGCCAGCGTGTACGGGGCCTGCCGGTGCAACGGCCTCTCGCGGTTGCTGGGCGAGGTCAGCGAGATGGCCCGCGTCGCGGAGTCACGAGTCACGAACGCGTACAAAACGTTGAACGAGGAGCTGGGCCTCCCCGCTGAGCCCGTCTCCCCCAGCATGTTCGTGCCGCGACTCGTCTCGGACCTCGAGTGTCCGGACGAGATCCGACAGCGGGCCCGGATCCTCGCAGAGCAGGCCGAAGAGCGCGGCGTGACGACGGGCGTCCATCCAGCTGGGTTCGCAGCGGCCTGCCTCTACAAAGCGGGGCAGGAACAGGGACAGTGGGTAACACAAAGCGACGTCGCGGAGATAGGGAACGTCACCCCAACGACTGTCCGGACGCATCACGAAACACTCGATGAACTCGCAGTCTAGACTGGCCAGGTAGGAAGCGAAGGCGTCCCGTTCTCCCAGCGAATCGCCTCTACCGCCGCCGAGAACTGTTGTAGTCGGTCATCGAGGACGGCGAGCGGGTGCGCATCGAGAAACGATGCGCGATGTCGATCGACAGGCGTGTCTTCGTGATTGAGTTGGATGTGACAGGGGCCAAGGTCCGGATGGTCGGCGTCCTGGTGGAAGCCGAGAATCAGATTCCGGTCCGGTTCGACCCAGTTAATGCGGTAGTATTCATGGTCGACGCCGGCGGGGTACCAGAAGCGAATCTCCAAGCGTGCGGTCACCGCATCGTAGGAGTCACTCAGGAACGTGGTCGGATCGACATTCGCGATGACGTACCGGGGTCGGCGTCGAGACGGGCGATAGCGCACGTCCTCACATCCCGCTTGATTCGCCAATCGATCGTGAACGTCGCGGAGAAGGGTCCGCTGTGTATAGCGGTCGCGACCGGCAAGAAAGATCATTCTGTGAGAGAGGAGGATTAGCTCGTGGCGCGGTCGGCCACGTCGGTCATCTGTTCGCGAGCAGCTTCAACGTCGGAGTAGAGTTCCAGTGCGTGCTTGATGAGGCGGCGATCCTCTTCGTTCTCTTGCCAGAACGCGATGACGTCACGTCGTTCGCGCAGCTCGGCACTTGCGAGGTCGCCGCCGGCGAGCGACTGTTCGAGCTCTTCCCACGTCTCGACATCGTAGGTCGCCTGCCACTCCTCGATCTCCTCGGTGATCGCCGCCAGTTCGCTCCGCAGCTCCTCGCGCGTATTCTCCTCGATGAGCGTCCGGATCTCCTCGAAGAGCAGACGCGTGTAGTCAGGCTGGTAACGTGTCGTCTCGCCGGCCTCGACGCGACGCAGCTGGCCCTGGTCGACGAGATCCTGGAGCTCCTCGCTGGTCGTACTCCAGGCAGCGTCGGCCTGCTCGCTGATCCAGTTGACGGACCGCGGTTCGCGAAGCGTCTCGGCGACCGCACGAATACGATCGCGGGCGCTCATCGACTCAGTCCACGACTGGACCCCATCTCGCGAGGATTCGGACATGCTTGGCACCTCTTGCGACAGTGTTAGCGCTGAGCCCCCATATATGTTTGTACACTCTCGCATAATCAAGAGTGCGTTGCGAGCGAAGGGGTCCGGACGTTGAAATACGAAACCGACAGAAGCTATGAGCCAACCGATGCACAACCGAGATTTTGACTTCGATGAATTGCGCCCGACCGTCGAGGCGTCCTACATTCCGGACACGAGGCTGGGGGATGAGTGTGAAGGTGGCCGCCGACGGCAACGCGTCGCGATGAGCACTAGTGATTACCCTGATGCACCGACGGATGCCGACGGCGAGTGCCGGTCCTGTGGGGCGTCAGTCCCAGACGGCCAGACGAAATGCCGGTTCTGCCTTACCAACCATCTCGGGAGTGACGCCACTAGCACGAACGAGGCAGCAACGACGACGTTCCTCGGAGTCGTCTACCTAGTCGTGGAGTCGACCACGTTCTACGGCGCCGTCGCGAAAGGCGGCGCCGCGGCGAACCTCCTCTCTGCCAACGAGGCGGAGCCGGCCGTCGACGACTACACGCTCATCTACGACCTCGACGAGGCGCCGGCGCGCCAGCTGTCCGAGCAATGGCCCTCACTTCCCGACGCGGTCCAGGTGGCGTCAGCGGAGGGAGAGCGGCTTCTCAGTGCCGCCCGTGACCGGACTGGATGGCACGGGCAGGAAGCGTCGGAGCGGCAGGAGCAGGCCACGACGCGACTCTACGACCAGCGTGGGGACGGCATCCGCGACGCGTCGCGTCTCGACGCGGTCCTCGACGACGCCGACAACGCGGTGTGGCTGGTTCCAGCGATAGCGCTGACCGAATCTACTGGCGAAGCTGCGGCCGATCGCCAGGCGACGTCGGTACCGACGACGCAGGAACTCGAGTGTCAAACCTGTGGACGGGCGACCGACCATCAGTTCAAAACGCATGAGTCGGTCCCGGATGAGGCGTGGACAGGACAACCGATCTGGGAGTGCCGGGTGTGTGGCTCAGCTCGCTACGGCCCCAATCTCGAGTAGCCCCAGTGCTCGGCGTCGATTAACCAACAGCCTGCGAGAACTGTCGAGGTCCGTTGGTTAAGGCCGCGATCTCCTGAAAGCCCGACGCCAGTCTCGACGGTGGGTCTTTCCGCGCCAGCGAGCGGTGAAGCGCTGCCGATGGAGCAAGAGTTCAAACAAGGCTACCGGATGCATCGTATACTCAGCAATCTCAACCGACTCGACGTCGACCGATTGGACGACGCGGATCGAGAGCGAGTCGAGACCGCGAGAGACCTCCTGGAAGAGGTGAGCCTTCTCACGCGGCCGAGCGACGGAGCCGGGGCGGACGCCCACGCAGACTCCTAACTGGCGTCGTCGGCCACGCCTCGGGAGACACCTCTCACGTCGGTTTATCGCCCCCGATAGGGGTGCGGGGGCGACCTCGTGAAGTCC
Organism: Halosimplex rubrum; assembly: GCF_013415885.1. Classification (NCBI taxonomy): domain Archaea; kingdom Methanobacteriati; phylum Methanobacteriota; class Halobacteria; order Halobacteriales; family Haloarculaceae; genus Halosimplex; species Halosimplex rubrum. The sequence goes on along the minus strand of NZ_CP058910.1, from coordinate 2,741,008 downwards.
AGATATGGCCACACTGCAAGCTGCGACGACGTCGACCGGCGCGATCGTATCGGATCCACAGGCAGTCCGCGAGCTCTGTGAGAGCTACTGCTTCGGGACGCTCGACTGGGAGGTGACCGAAGACGGAGAGCTCACCATCTGGGGGTATGACGACTTCGAGGTGTACGAGACGCGGGAGAACGGCCTCCCGGATTACGAAGGCGGGATCGTGACCCACGAATTCCTGCGAGAACTCGCCGACCACCTCGAAGCTGACGAAGAACTCGATATCCAGGCGGCGGGGTTCACCAAGTGCCGCTTCCCAGTCCTGGCCAAGCGGTACGTCGTTCGCGATGGCGAAGTCCTCCACGCGGACCTCAGTTCCCCCGACCCGATCGACGAGTAGCGTTGTTCGTCCCCCGAGAGGGGTGCGGGGCGATCCAGTCGCGGTCGCCCCGTGAGGTGATTGCTCGATGGGACACCGCGCACTCGTTGCGTACGAACGCACAGACGGACAGTACACGCTCCACTACAGCCACTGGGGCGCAGCGAACCTCAAGCTCAAGCGCCGAATTTCGGCTGAATCGCCGTTCGGTGGCGACGACACCGACTCCAAGTGGACGAAACAGCTCCTCGCAGAGCTTGCCGATGGCCTCGAGGCAGATGCGGTCGACGGCTACCTCGCCGGCGAGGATCGACCGTCGACGGTCGTCGAGCCGAAGCCCCGCGCCACCGGGCTCACCCTCGACGAGATCGTCGCGGACCATCTCGACTACCTCCATCACGAGGCGTTCTTCGTGGTGGCGCCGACGTTCGAGGTGACCGCCTATCGGACGCTGTGGTTCGGGCTCCAGTACGACTCAGAGACGGTCGAGCAGGGAGAAACAGTCGGGAACGGCGCGCTCGCGACGGTGCGCTGGTACGACGGCGAGCCGGTCGGCGACGGCCACCTACAGGGACAGTTCGCGGCCCTCAAAGACGTCGTTGGCGATATGCTCGACAAGGGCGTCTTCACGCCGTCGACGGCGAGACAGTACCTGAAACAGAAGCTGGCCGAGCGAGTCGGAGACCGACAGGAGCTCCTCATTCCGACCGGAGAATCACCCTTCGAGACAGCGAGTCTCGGCAAGCCGTAACACCAATCCCTTAGTGGATATCGGGGGATGTCTAAGTATGTCAAATCAGTCTGAAGATGACGTTCGTGTTTGGCTTGTCGAACGGACGTACTCCGATGACGAGCAGAACCTGATCATCCTCACCTACGCAACACCCGATGGAGAACAGTACTATCGGAAGGAACGCGCACTCACGTCCTTCACCGACGTCCGAGATACGACAGCAGCAGTCGATGCTGAACCCGGCAATCTTGGCATGGTCGATGACCCCGACCTCCAGGAGCAATACGCGGCCGAAGCACAGCGAATGCAGGAAGTTCACGACCCTGACGACGTAATCTGAGATCTACTGGTCGACACGCTGCAGGCCATGGGTTATGTCGTAGCAGGCCTTAGACGGGGTATGCGCGAACTCGTCTTCGCTCTCGAATACGAGCCCGGCTGCAACAGGGTGGCGGACGCCCTCGCCGACCACCCCGACGCTCGCGTTCGCTCGCTCTCGCTGCACGCCACTGCCGAGCGTCTCTGGCGGGTCGACCATGCCACCGGTACGCCTGAGGCGCTCAACGCCATCGAGGACGCCTTTCTCAACGGCGACTACTACGCTGACTGTCTCGCCACCGAGGACTGCAACGCCACACAGACCACCCGCGTCCTCGACCGCACGGACGACGCGCTCATCCTCTACTCAGATTGGGAGCGCACTCCGACCTGCGCCTCAGTCCCCCACATCGCTCGCGACCACCTCGGCGACGGCGTGCTGTTCGAGACTCGTCACGAGGGCCGCCACTACACGTGGCGACTCATCCACTCCGGCGATGGCGACGTGGCGGCGTTCTTCGACGCTCTCAAAGTCGCCGTCGGGGAGTGCGCCCAGATGGAGATGCTCCGCACAGCGGACACAACATCAGCTAGGGGAAGCGACGGAACACCGAGTGGATTGCCTCCAGCCCAAGAGGCTGCTCTCCAGGCCGCCGTCGAACACGGCTACTACGAATCACCCCGCGAGGTCGATGTTGGAGAACTCGCAGAGCATCTCGACGTGCCACGGTCAACACTCACCTACCGACTCCGGCGGGCGGAAGAACATTTGGCGAAGCAACATGTCGCCGGCGAGCGGGTAGCGGAAGAACGGCTGGCATCCCACTGAGGGCCGTAGTTGGAATATTCCAACAAAGACATATCGAACTCCCGCTCCTACCGTGACGTGATGACAGAGAATCCGGACGCAGCAGGAGGAACGAGCGGCGGCGAACAGCGACGTGAGCTGACCGCCCGCCTCGCCGTTCCCGAGATGGACTGTCCCTCTTGCGCCCAAAAGGTGGACAAGAGCCTCCAGCGTGTCGACGGCATTACTGACGCCACGCTCCAGCCGACCACCGGCACGGCCAACGTCACGTACGACCCTGATCGGACTAGCGAAGCCGACGTAATCAAGGCGATTGAAGGCGCCGGCTACGAGGTCGTCGGGGGCTCGGACGCTGAGGGCGATGATGAGGACAACCAAGCGACCGACGGCGTCGACATCGCGCCACCATCGGAGGTCTGGACGAGTCCTCGCGCGAAGAAGACGTGGCTCGGCGCGGCGTTCGTCACGCTCGGCCTCCTCTTCGAATTCCTCCTCACCGGACAGAACGTCACGGTGGCGAGCGTCCTCGAGTACCCGCTCCACATCGCAGATGTCCTGTTCCTCGGCGCCGTCGCGGCCAGTGGCATCCCGGTCGTCCGTAGCGGGTACTACTCCGCGAAGAACCGAAGCCTCGACATCGACCTGCTGATGGGAACGGCGATCATCGCGGCGACCGGTATCGGCTACTTCGTCGAGGCGGCGACGCTGGCCGTCCTGTTCAGCATCGCCGAGCTGCTCGAGGACTACGCGATGGACAGGGCGCGGGACTCCCTGCGCGAGCTGATGGAACTCTCGCCCGACGAGGCGACCGTCCTTCGCGACGGTGAGGAAGTGACCGTTCCCGCCGAGGAGGTCGACGTTGGCGAGACCGTCGTCGTCCGCCCCGGCGACAAGATTCCGCTCGACGGAACGGTTATCGAAGGCGGGAGTGCAGTCGACCAGTCGCCGATCACGGGCGAGAGCGTCCCCGTCGACAAGCAGACGGGCGACGAGGTCTACGCCGGCGCGATCAACGAAGAGGGGTACCTCGAGGTAGAGGTCACCTCAACCGCTGGCGATTCGACGCTCTCGCGCATCATCGAGATGGTCCAGGGCGCACAGGCGAAGAAGACCGAGTCTGAGCAGTTCGTCGACCGCTTCTCCGGCTACTACACACCCCTCGTCGTCGTGCTGGCAATCCTGACCGCCGCAATCCCGCCGCTGGTCATCGCCGACCCCATCTCGGTCGACCTGGCCGGGTACGGGTTCACCTTCGCGAGCGACTGGCAGACGTGGTTCATCCGGGGGCTCACCCTGCTGGTGATCGCCTGTCCCTGTGCGTTCGTCATCTCGACGCCCGTCTCGGTGGTGTCGGGAATTACGAGCGCCGCGAAGAACGGCGTCCTGATCAAGGGCGGCAACTACCTCGAGGCGATGGGCGAAGTCGATGCCGTCGCGCTCGACAAGACGGGGACGCTCACGAAGGGCGAACTCGCCGTCACCGACGTCGTCCCGGTCGGTGACACCACGGAGGACGATCTGCTCCGTCGCGCCGCCGGACTGGAGCGTCGCAGTGAGCACCCCATCGCTGCGGCCATTCTCGCCCGTGCTGAGGAGACGGGCGTGGGTAATCTGCCCGATGCGACGAGTTTCGAGAGCCTCACGGGGAAGGGCATCCGGGGCGAGATCGACGGCAAGACGTACTATGCGGGCAAGCCCGCGCTCTTCGAGGAGCTGGGCTTCGACCTCGCTCGAGCACGCCGCGAGACGGACGGCGGCGTCGTAGCGGAAGAGTCGTCAGAGTCCGACGACGGGGCGTTTGCCGAGAATGCACTCTCCGCGCTGGAGCGGGAGGGCAAGACGGTCGTCATCGTCGGGACGGAGTCGGAACTGCTGGGTGCGATCGCCATCGCCGACGAGGTTCGCCCGGCCTCGAAGCGGGCTGTCGAACGCCTGCACGAGCTGGGCGTCGAGCGCGTGGTGATGCTGACCGGCGACAACGAGGGCACCGCCCGCGCCATCGCCGAGCAGGTCGGTGTCGATGAGTATCGCGCCGAACTCCTGCCCGACGAGAAGGTCGACGCAGTCGAAGAGTTACAGGCGGAGTACGGGGAGGTTGCGATGGTCGGCGACGGCATCAATGACGCCCCCGCGCTCGCCACTGCGGAGGTCGGCATCGCGATGGGCGCGGCGGGCACCGACACCGCCCTCGAAACGGCTGATATTGCGTTGATGGGCGACGACATCGGGAAACTCCCGTACCTGTACGATCTGTCGCATACGGCCAACGGTGTGATCCGGCAAAACATCTGGGCCAGCCTCGGCGTGAAGCTCCTACTCGCGCTAGGCGTGCCGCTGGGCCTGGTCAGCGTTGCGCTGGCAGTCGTTGTCGGAGATATGGGGATGAGCCTCGGCGTCACCGGGAACGCGATGCGGTTGTCCCGGATTGAGCCCGATCGAATCATCGACGCCTGATTCTGCGGCGGGAAGTGCGGGCAGGACGCTCTTTTTTCGGGACTTACCTCCGCTACATCGAGACAAGTTGTGGTTTGTCTGGGGCAGAAAGGACTGAGCCCCACCGTGGGCTCGTGATTTGATGCCCGAGAATCCAGACGACGATCCATTCCACGATTGCGAGTTAGGTCCTGACGCAGTCCTCGGGACGCGCACCTTCCACGATGTCCTGTTCACCGACGACACGGAGACGCCGATGAACGTGCTAACCGGTGAGACGCCCGCCCATTCGCAGGCGACCGTCAAGGAGGCAAAGGAGTTCGCTGCGAGTGTTGACACCGACACGCCACAGATCGCACTTCCGGCGTCAGTCGAAACGCAAATCGAGACGCAGAGTAAGCCCTACACGTCGGCTGCGTTCTTCCACTTCAAGGCGACAGGCTCGCTCGAACGCCACCGCGCCTACCACGCCGCCTACGAGGCGGACGCGTTCGCGGTCGACTTCGAGGCCGACTACGCGTCGGGCGATCTAACCATCACAGTCGACCGAGCGAACGAGTCCTAAAAATCGACCGCTATAGTAGTTGTTAGAAGTAATTGCTCACATTTGGGAGCGACAGTTGGTCGAGAGCGGTATCGATCGCGGTGGTCAGTTGCTCAAGCGAGTCGAAGAATCGGTTGCTCAGAGCGTCTTGGAGTTGTCGCCAGCACTCTTCGACAGGATTGAGTTCCGGCGAATACGCCGGCAACGTCACGAAGGCGAGGTCGTCACGGGCCGCTAGGTCCGTGACGGCCGACGCCTGGAAATACGGCGCTCCGTCCAGCACGACGATCAAATCCTCTTCGAATTCTTCGCATAACGCGAGAATGAAATGTTTCGCGTGATCGGCGGTGACGTATTCGGTAAATCGGGAGAAAAAGCAGTCACCATCTTCGGTGATCGCGCCGAGCAGACACGTCCAGTCGCGTTGACCGGAAAGTTCGACGCTCGGCCGCGTGCCGCGCGGAAACCACGCGGCACGCGGCTCGACCTGGACCGATTTCTTCGTCTGATCGATGCAGACTATTTGGGCGTCCATCTCCGCTCGCTTTTTTTGATCTCGTCGTGGAACTCCTCTTGGTCGGATTCCTCGGCTTCGGCGGCGGTACGACGAGGTTTTTGATAACTCAATCCAGCTTCTTTCAGCAACCGCCGACAACTCGGATAGGAGTACTCGACGCCGTAGGTGTCTTCAAGAAACTCCTGGACGAGCGCCGGCGTCCACGCCGGCGCGTCGATCCCGACTTCTTCGGGCGGTTGGTGAACGGCTTGTTCGAATTCATTTTGCTGTGATTCTGAGAGCTTTCGTTTTCTCCCGGATCGATGAGCATCAGAGACGGCTTGCTCAAGCGGTTCGTCCGTATCAAGTCGCATCAGCCAGCTGTAGATCGTTCTTCGACCGGTGTCGTGCCACTCTGCAAGTTCGGTCTGCGTCACGCCGTTCTTGTACGCGATCGCCGCTAACAACCGTTGTGTCGGCTTATTTCCCTCAACGTTGTCGAGGGCGTCTTGGAGCTCTTCGACGGAGATCTCGTCGAGATGGTCCATTGATCACAGTAACCATCTCTGAGCAGAAAGTTCTAACGGTTACTATAGATCAGGTTTTTCGAGCGCCGGCGATGGGTGCCGGCGCAGCTGGAGCGAGCGAGCAATCACTCCCGGTGCGTCGGCGTTTCGAGGTGTTCGAGATGCACATGGTAATTTACGCTCTGGTAGAAGAATCGACCCACGACGACGCACTGGCCACCGGAAATTCGGTGTTCGACCGCCTGGTCGGCGCGGACCCACACGCCAGCGCCGTCTTCGATTACTATGTGACCTTCGACGAGGAGGACACGTCCGTTGCGGGGAAGGCACGATGGGGGGAGTTGCCGACGGCAGCCCCCGTCGACTCCGATGACGGCCAGGACCTGCTCGAGCGTGGCTGGGAGGCGACGAAGGAGGAATTCGAGCGTAATCTCGACCGGGTGAAGGAGGCCATCGAGGAACTCTCCGACGAGGAGATCATGCGCGACGAGGACCTCGCCCGGCACGCCTTCCACCAGGTCGGTGCGTACGACGGCCCGACGATCTTCCTGTACACCGAACACGGAACCGGCATTCGTCACCGTGGACAGCTGGATCGACTCCTCGAGGAGAGTGAGGAGCTCTGGATCGTACCCGCTGACGTCCACTTCTGAATAATGCCCAGGATCACCAACTGGCGACGCGAGAGCCGCTCGCCGACGCTTGTGTATCGGAACACCGAGACCGGTGCGCGAGCCGTCCTGCATCGAGCCCCGGATTCCTACCGGTACAAGTGGCGCGGAGCAATCCTCGTCGACGGCTACCCGGTGTGGTCGCGGGGGTACGAGACGAAGGACGCGACGTCGTTCCGTGACGAACTCCGGGAGCGGCCGGCACCGGACCTCAGCTGCCCGGAGTGTCCGAACAACGACGTTCGCGTCGGCGAGAAGGCAGCAGACGGGGCGAAAATCCAGCGATGGTACGACTGCCCCGACTGTGGGTACGAAGCCCCCTCACGCATCGTCTACGGTGCCGAACGGTGAGTGAGTGAGCGGTGGGCGCTGTTTTTCGGCCGGGCACGAGGTGTTGGCCCGGTACGACCGGGTGAGTCAACCAATGAGTCTCGAAGTACTTGACCGACACAGCGAGGCACTGTTCGAGTTCCTCTGGTGTCCCGTCTGCGGGCAGGAGGTCTTCACTCACATCCCGTTCGAGGGCGTGTTCTGCAAGAACTGCAACACCCAGGTCGAACTCCAGGAATCCCGAGAGACGCGCGGCTACGAGGAGGCCGTGCTCGCCTGCTTCGATTCAACCACGACCTGGAACCTCCACGTCGACGAAAAACTGCGCCGCGACCTGCCTGATGGGTCGGCGCGCGTGAAGATCTTCGGCGCACCGGGCGCCTACGAGGTCGACTGGTGGAGTCCGGAGCCAGGTGAGGATTGGGAACCTGTCGAGCGCGGCGAATTCGACGACGTCGAGGAACCAAACGAGGTGGCGCATCTCGCATAGCGAAGTTCGAATATCGCCAACTCGTGATGTTGTTTCTGCGCCGGTGAGGGGTGCCGGCGAGCCAGTTCGGGTCCTGAATTTCATATACCAAGATGGGTGAACCCGTCCGCGATTGGCGACGCCGCCAGTGAGAACATGAGTCCGAGTCGTATTCCTGCTGAGAAACTCATTGAGGAACTACAATCCATAGCGGATCAACTCGGTCGGCCGCCCTCACTCCGTGAAATAGACGAATTGAGCTCCTATTCGAGATCAACATATCAAGACCGGTTCGGGAGCTGGAACGACGCAGTAGAGGAAGCAGGGCTGGAACCGAGGCACAGTAGCACAGCGAATATCGAAGACCGAGAGTTACTGGAGGAACTTGACCGACTAGCCGAAAACCTGGATCGGACACCGCGCCAGCGAGATATGGAACAGCACGGGAAGTACAGCGTAACGACGTATCAGAATCGATTCGGCAGCTGGAACGACGCTCTGCGGAAAGCGGATCATCAGCCTACAAAGCAGTGGAAAGTAGACCGTGACGACCTCCTTGCCGAGTTACGGCGTCTCGGAAGCCGACTTGGTTCGTCGCCGACCGCTGCCGAAATGGATGAGGAAGGGACGTTCAGTAGCTGGGTGTACCTATCGGAGTTCGGTAGCTGGAACGAGGCGCTGGAGGCCGCGGGATATGGCCCAAACCAGCCGGATGCGCTGTCCCGATCCGAACTTCAGACGGAACTCGAACGCCTGATTGATGAATTGGATCGAACCCCTCGCAAGCGGGATATGATCGAGCATGGGGAATACAGCCCCGAACCCTACAGGCGGAGATTTGGGTCGTGGAATGCTGCGCTTCAATCGGTTGGAGCCTCGCTAAACCAACCGAATCCCGTCACCGAGGAGGAAGCCTGTAAGGAGCTACGGACCCTCTACAAGCGATTGGGGCGCCCACCAACGACAACAGACGTTCGGAAACATGGGTCCTGTACGCCTGTTCCAATCCTTCGAATCTTCTCATCGTGGGAAGCAGCACTCCGAGCGACTGATCAACAAGTACTGGAGGAGTACCTCCTGCGAAAGACCCTCCGCCCCACGCAACGGTTCGGCGAGAATTGGCACAGCAAGCGCGAAGAGGTCATCCACCGGGACAATGAACAGTGCGTTTGGTGTGGGATGGCTCGCGAACGGCATCAGGACGAATACGGGATGGATCTCCACGTCCATCATCGAATCCCGCGGTCAGAGTTCGCCGAAGCTTCCGATCAAGAACTCGAAGACGCCGACGTACAGCAGAATTTACTGACGGTCTGCGCGGGTTGTCACAGACAACTCGAACAGCTCCCGATTCAACCACTTCCACCGCCCGAGTGAACGGAGCGAGTTGTTTTTGCGCCGGTGAGGGGTGCCGGCGCACACGTGCCGGCGATGATCGATGTCGACACGGAGTCAACTCAGATTCGTCGAACGAGTGGACCAGGACGGCAAACCAACCGATAACGACCGCGTCGCGCAAGTGTACCGACATTCGGACGGCTACCCGGAGAGTGTGCTTCGCGATCTTGCGCAGTTGAAGGAACTTCTCGACTCGACCCGCGCCGAGCGAGGACCGGGGTACACGGCAGCGTCGTTCATGTTCCTCGACAAGCTCTCGACAATCGACCTGTATCTGGATGGTGATCCAGAACGAACAATCGACGCAGCGCAGCCAGCGGATCTCCTCGAGCCGGACAATATGGAGCACCTCGACCAGCCGATGTTCCTGCTCGGACACGGTGTCGAGAATCCGGCCGACGGGATTCACGGCGACGAAGAGTACCTCTACGTCGTCGAACTTCCGACCCGAAACCCGTTCGACGACCCCTCCGAGTGGACCGTCAAGGTGAGCGGTCACTCCGCCTTCCCGCGCTGGGATGGTCCGACCGAGGAAGCCTTCGAGCGGGCCAGCTGGCAGTTCCACGGCCCGCTTGAGCACGCGCTCGAAGAGATCGTCGCCGAGCCGGCGTGAACGCTCAGCCCGCTCAGATGATGCCGCCGATGACGAGTAGTCCGACGACGACCAGCAGCGTCGCGACAACGCTTCCCCCGGCCAGCCACTTGTTCTCCATCGCCTTCTCGTGAAGCGGCATCGCGGCGTACTCCTCGCGGAACGCTTCGAGATTCTCCTCGTCGTAGAAGTACTTCGTCTTCAGCGCGAACCGTTCCGTCACCGCACACCCCGTACAGACCGGCTCGCCTTCCAGCCGCTCCGTTTTGATGTGGCTGGAGCAGGCGATTGCCCCGCAGTTCGAACAGTAGGTGTACGTCTCGTCGCCGCCGCTCGTGTCACAGTGGACGCAGCGGTGGATGCCGTCCTCGGCTGTTACTCGTGACGGGCCTGCCGCGTAGTACTCATAGAGGTAGGTGTACTCCTGGATGTCGGTGGTGTGCCGAGCTTCCGGGAGGTACACTGGTTCGATCGACTGGATGGAGATGTCCGAGCGGTTCGGCTCGCAGGTCTTGTTGTAGGTGACGTTGTTGTCGCCGGTGTAGGTGACCGTCGTCGTGTGATGCTGCTGGAGGCGCTCGACGGCCCATTCCTTGTACTCCGTTTGCGTCTGCCCGAACCGGCGCTCCTCGACGTCGTCGAACACCGCTCCGAACTGCTCGGTGTCGAGCTCGACCGTCGCGTGGAGGTTCTCGGTGACCAGCGTCGCGACGTCTTCGTCGACGACCTGCGGCTGCCCGCGTTCGGCGTGAGCAACGAATCGGGTCCGGTCGTTGATCCGGTGGACGACGCCAACCGACGTCTCGAAGACAGCGTTCGTGTCCGCGGTGACCGCGACCACCGGGCGGAACGTCACCGATGAGTGGGGTTCTGGGAGGTCGGCGGCCTCGATGTTCTCAATGTCGCGGAACGCCTCCGTGACTGGCGCGTCGACGTCGACAGCCGGGTCGTACGGGCGCAGGGTCTCGTCGCAGAGAATCTCGATGCGACCGTTGTAGAGGTCGAGGCCGATCTCGTCGGCGATCTCCCGGAGGTCCTCGCCGTCGAGCAGCTCGATTGGATGTGGGTCGTCGTTCTGCTGGAGGCGGGCGGCGTACTCCTGAGCAGGGTTCGTAAACCGGCCGGTCGTGACGACCATTCCGCGTTTCGGGCCGTCGAAGTCGAACGTCGCGATCGCCGAGTGAAGCTTCTGGACGACCGGCCGCCCGACTGTCCCCGTGTGCTTGCACTCGACGATGATCGCACGCCGCGTGCCGTCGACGACCTCCTCCATGATGACGTCGCGTCCCTCGTCAGCCGTGCGGTCGGCCTGGCGGACGTTCTCGTAGCCGAGGTTGCGGAACACGTCCTCCATCACGTCCTCGAACTCGAACCCCGAGAGATCGTCCAGTACAGCCATCCTCAATTATGTGGACAGTACGTTGCAACTGCCAAATACGTTGCCGAACGCTACGCCGTCCTGTTTGGTGAATCCCTGAGAGGGTGCGGCCGCAACACTGGCAAGACTGAGCTTACATCTGAATTCTCTGCAACCAGTCAGTCACTTCGGCCCTGACCTCCGCTCTCCGATCATCCTTGATCGCCAGGTAGACACCATCTCTCTCCAACCCACCCCTCGTGGAGAAGCCCTCCCGTACGTCGGCATCTGGACAGCGGTCTTCTATCGTTTGAAAGCTACTCCCGACGCCATACCCACCATTCGTATTGAACGGGACCACAGTCTTCCCGCCCAAATCGTGTTCACTCAGAAAGGTCTTCATCGGCGGTGGCAACTGCATATCCCACGTCGGGGCACCGAAAAATACGGTGTCATACGCCTCGATATTCTCCACGTTACATTGGAGAGGCGGGGTGTAGCCCTCTTCGTTTTCTTGGTCTACCTGTGAGACGAGCGTGTCGTAATCGACGGGGTACGGGTCTGCCGGCAACACTTTGAACAGCTCTCCACCCACTTCTTGCTGAATGATTTCAGCGACAGCTTGGGTGTTTTCCGTACGAGAGAAAAACACGATCAGTACGCTGTCCTCATCCGCAGTTTGGGAGGGGGTATTCTGCTCTTCCGTCTCGGACCCGCTCTGGTGTATACATCCCGCAAGGAAGCCCCCTCCTGCCACTGCAGCTGCCCCTAGCAGTTTACGCCGACTCGTTCTATCGATCTCTGAATCGTTCGAAGTGCTTAGGGTATTCTCTCTCATTGTGGAGTGACTGAGTCCTCAGATTACTGAGGCGCTAGTTGGCTTCCGACCCAGGGACAGGAGCGCCAGCAATCGGCAGGGGCTCGTACGGTTCTTCCAAGTACTCTAGCTCTGAATCCGTCAGGTCGATATCGAGTGCTTCGACGGCTTGTTCGAGATGTTCGACGCTCGTGGTGCCGACGATCGGCGCATCAACGACGTCCTGGTGGAGTAACCACGCCAGCGAGAGCTGTGCCATCGTCACCCCCTTCTCCGCAGCGAGTTCCTCAACTCGCTCGTTGACGGCCGGTCCGCCGCCCATCCGGTATTCCTCGTGCGTCTCGGTGAGTTCTTCGCCGCGGGTCGTTGCCGTCATCTCTTCGTGGGGGCGGGTGAGGTATCCTTGTGCGAGCGGACTCCACGGGATGACGCCGATGTCTTCTTTCTCGCAGAAGGGGAACATCTCCCGCTCGCCTTCGCGGTAGACGAGGTTGTAGTGGTCCTGCATCGTCACGAACTGTTCAATATCTAGGTGCTCGCTGGTGTACAGTGCCTCGGCGAACTGGTGAGTCCACATCGACGACGCGCCGATGTATCGAACCTTCCCGCGTCGTACTGCGTCATCAAGGGCACGCAGCGTTTGCTCGATGGGTGTCTCGTAGTCCCACCGGTGGATCTGGTAGAGGTCAACGGTATCCATCCCCAGTCGGTCTAGCGAATTCTCCAGTTCCTGTTCGATAGTCTTCCGGGAGAGTCCCGACGCGTTCGGGTGTGGTTCGTCCGCATCGGAGAAGAGGTTCGTGGGGAAATAGCATTTCGTGGCGACGACGTGTTCGTCGCGGTCGTACTCTCCGAGAACGTCCCCGATGATCTCCTCGGACTCCCCGTTCGAGTACGCGTTCGCCGTGTCGAAGAAGTTGATACCGAGATCAATCGCGCGTTCGATGATCTCGCGCGAGCCCTCCTCGTCGAGCGTCCAGTCGTGCAAGTCGCTCACGCCAAAACTCATCCCGCCGAGACAGATGCGGCTGACCTCCATTCCGGTCGAACCAAGAGTCGTGTATTCCATCGTCGTACTCGGTTTGAACAAAGGACGTGAATCGCTTGGGTGTGATGCTAACGAAATACCGCGTTTAAGTAACTGTGACCGACGCGTACCGCAGTCATGTTTAGTTCTGGCCGAAGGGAATCGCTCTGTAATCGAGACTTAGGTCTCGCGCTCAGCTTCCCCCAGCCACTTCACCATCTCCGGATCTCGGTGGTCGAAGAACTGGCTTTCGCCCTCGTTTAGTTCGGCGATCGTCTCCATTTCATCGTCGGTGAGTTCGAAGTCGAAGACCTCGAAGTTCTCGGCGATCCGGTCGGCGTGGACCGACTTCGGAATAGCGACGATGTCGCGCTGAATGAGCCATCGCAGTGTCACCTGTGCAGCGGATTTACCGTGGCGGTCCCCAATCGTGGTCAGCACGTCGTGCTCGAAGATGTTGTTCTGGCCTTCGGCGAACGGCCCCCACGACTCGTGTTGGATGCCGTGTTCCTCGAGGAATGCTGCATCCTCGGTTCGCTGGTAGAAGGGATGCGTCTCGATCTGATTCACTGCCGGGACGACGTCGTTGTGGACCATGAGGTCCATCACCCGGTTGGGGTGGAAGTTGCTGACCCCAATGGCCCTGATTTTGCCGTCCTCGTAGAGGTCTTCCATAGCCTGCCACGAACAGTGGACGTCGCCGTAGGGCTGATGAATCAGAAACAGGTCGAGGTAGTCGAGGCCCAGTCGGTCCAACGACCGCTCGAACGCGTCCAACGTAGCCTCGTAGCCGGTGTCCTGTACCCAGAGTTTTGACGTCACGAACACCTCGTCTCGCGGCACGTCGCTCTTTTCGATTGCCCGCCCGACCGCCTCCTCGTTCTCATACGACGCCGCAGTATCGATGAGTCGATACCCTGTTTCGAGGGCTTCCGAGACACTTCGTTCGCACTCGTCGAGGTCCTCGATTTGATACGTGCCGAATCCGAGAATCGGCATCTCCACACCGTTGTTGAGTTCAACTGTCTTCATCGTAGGTCTCTGTCTACCAAATCCGAGGGCCTACGGTCAGATAGTGACGGTGCTAATTGGAAACTGTGTTTAAGTGCTCCTGTGTTTGGAGTGCCGAAGAGAGTAGCTGACGCTCACCCCGCCTGAGGAGTCTCGAGAGCGAGGGTTGTGAGATGCCGAGTTCCGTAGCGAGCTCCTCAGTCGAGGTCTGGCGTGGGCTCTCGTAGTAGCCACGAGAGAGCGCGAGTGTCAGCGCCTCGTATTGCCGTTCAGTCAACCCAAACGGGATAGAATCGTCCGATGCAGCGGAAGTGGAGGTCATCGAGATAAGGTCGAGCGAGATCCCGTGGTTCTCACAGCGAGTCCGGGACTCCATGAACGCATCACGATCCTTGTACACTTTCCTCTCGTACCATCCGTCCGGTGTGACGACGGTCGGTTCGAGCTTTGCGGCTACGGAACTGCCCCCACTGAATACGTCCGAGATCGCGTCGTCGAGGTCTATCGTAAGGTTGTGGACGGTTTGCTCGCCCGCGTAGCCGATCGTTGTCGCCTCTTGGACTTCGTCCAGCGATTCCAAGTCGGCTTCTGAAACGTTGACTTCGGAATCGATTTTGACGATGAACATCCGGGCGTCCTGTTCGAAACAGAGCCCATGGACGCACTCAATTTGGTCCGGTGGGAGTCTCTCAGTAATACTGACCAGCGGGAGAGACGGTGAACTGAGGGAAAACTCAGTCGTAATTGTCATACATAGACGTATGCTTCCCCGGTAGTTAACGTTCGGGACTCCCGTGTTTACAGGGATTACTCCAACAGGAGATGGTCTGAGCAGCTCCACCCTCGTAGAGCAAATCAGCGGATCCGTTGTAACTCAAGGACAATTCTGGGCTGGTGGTGTTTATTACCCCCGAGAGGGGGTGCGGGGGTCACCGAACCACCCGCGAGCAACGATGAACGGGAATGTACCTATGGCCAGTTCGGAATCCGTTTCAGTCGCATCGCCAGGTCAGGCTCACCGAGACGCAGTCGAATACGTCGGCTTCCGCGTCGACGGCCAAGCCGTCGTGCTGAACCTCTCGGAGCATCGGCGACTCTCCCTCGAGCGCAGTCTCGACCTCGTTAACCACAGTCCAAGCGGATTCGAGTGGGGGTACAGTGGTAGCGGGCCCGCCCAGCTCGCGTGCGCGCTCCTCCTCGACTACTACGACGATGAGCAGTTCGCCCGTGAGCACTACATCGCGTTCCGGAATCAGGTGGTTTCGCAGCTGGAGTGCGACGGTGCCGCGGCGTGCTGGCACCTCCCCGGCGAGGAGATCGACGCCGCGATGGCGACCCTTACCGACGACGTCGTCGCCCTCGCCGACGGTGGACGGCCGTCACCGACGCTCCCCGAGAACTGGCGAGCCGTCTCTCGCCCGGACCGGCGGGTCTTCCAGCGCGCTGATCGCGACCACTACATCGTACTCGGGGATGGGAGCGACGAGTGGCTGGTCGTACTCTGCAGCCAAGGCGACCGGGCATATCATGCCCCGCTCGCACATCGGACGGTTGCCGAAGAGGCTGACGTGGAACGGGTAATCCGGGAACTCGCCGAAGAAAGCAACGGCCTCATCGAGCCCCGGGAGGGGGAGCACTGATGGAGACACTTCGGCTGGCGCGAGCCACCCACCAGCTCCTCGAACGAGGTGTCGAGGCGCTCGAGAAAATCGGGCGTGAACTGGAGCGATACAACGACCGACAGGAGCGCACCGACGACACCGACTCGTGACCCCAACACAGTAACCGTCAGAATTACCAGACTGTTCTGGTAATCAAATAGCAATCTAATATGGAGATCCCCACGGACCGTTCCGAATACCTACCCGATTTTCCTTTCAAAGCGACACGGGCCATCCTCGTCATCCTCGGAGTATGTCTACTTGTCTATTCAGTTCCTGTCACAGGAGCGTTCGACCAAGTCGATCCTGTAACGCGTTCAACGACAGTGCCGCTAGAGTATACGACTACAGGTGGTGAAACGGAGTACGGCGCTTTCGATATCCAAATCACGACTCCAACAACTGGCATTGCCACAAACGGAAGCGTCCGGATACGGATGCAGACCGGTTGGGGGAATCCATATGCCAACACAGAGAGCCCACCAAGGGCGCCACTTGAGGTCGCCGTTGTCGCCGCACCTACATCTTGGCGGCCCGAACGGGCGGCTAGAGAGGGGACAGTCCTCTTTGCGAACAGTTCCACATACGACCAAGGAGAATATGCGACGTTCGAACGAGTTCTAGACTTGCCAGCGTCAATCGCACCGAACGGGATTGGACCTACGGAGGCGACGTTATACTATTACGCGGCGTCAAATGCCGGAACCACTCGTTTTGAAACACTTCGGACCTACACCGTCTATCGACCATTCTGGGAACGGCCACGGGCATGGGGATTGTTCGCCGCAATAGTTCTCTTAGGTACAACACTACCGACGTTCAGCCAGCCGGTTCGTAATCGTCTCGCTGAACCGGTGAAAAGCTACGCTGATCGACAATGGCGCCAAGATCTCTGTTCAAGAGCACAGACGCTCGACAACGAGTTCGACATAGATGCTTCAGCCGAGGGAGAATCACCAGTTGTACAGTCTATTCAAACAGCCCAACGTGAGAATCTCCAGGATTGGAGCCAACGGCTTGAACAGTTCGCGGTATTGAACCAAACGCTCTCGAGATTATCCTTTGGGGAGTTACCGGTTACAAGAACAGAGGTTCAATCACTCGCAGCCCAGACGTGGACTGACAACGATACCGCAACCGCAAACGACCTAAATGACGTGCTTACGGGGATTGACAGCGGCTTTGATGTTAGAATTCGTGGCCAAAGCTATGATGGAGCCAAGCTGCTTGACAAACCCCTTGCTAACTTCCCATCCTCGAAAGACGACCAGCTTGAACAGGCTGCTACAGAGATTAATCGATTTGAGGAAGCACGAACCACCGTCGAACGATGGAGTCAGCCCAGTAGTAATCCGCCAGATTCGGGGAAAAGTAAGCTGGCTGTTCGTGTCGATAGCCAAGTGGTTGAGCCAACAGCGATCTGGGAACGTCTTGATACCATCTTGACTGTAGGAACTCTCAATCAATTCTGCGAGCAAGCAAAGGCGGTTGAAGATTTCGCAGCCCAGACCGAACCACTTCGAAGCAACAGTGGGTCGTCTCATCCCTTATCAGCTGGCCAAGCCCAGGCGACAACCATCGAGAACGCCCGTAATGCGGTTCAGGAAGCAGATATAGATGGCATCGAGAAGGCGATGGTGAAGGCCGAAGCGTGGGTCGCCGAGCAGGAATTAGCAGAGACGTTCACAACTACTGACCTGACGCACAGTTCTATCGATCCGACTGAGGTGCAGAATCGTCTCGACCAAGCCCGCGCCACTGACGACTACACTCACATCAAATCTATCAGAGATGAAGTAATGGCTCAACTTGATTCGACGTGGCAGCCATCGGATCTGCTTTCGTTAACGCCAACGCAGTTTGAAGAGGTTCTGGGGCAGCTCTATCAAAAGAAAGGATACGACGTCCAAGTTACACAGCAATCGGGAGATCGGGGAATTGACGCTATTGCACGTAAGGGCCAGCGAACAATCGCTATTCAGGCCAAACGCTACGATCCTAATGGAGCTGGCAACGTGTCTGGTCCAGAAGTCCGAAACGCAATCGGCTCGACAGTACAAGAGGGCGCAGATGTCTGTGTTGTCGCAACATCGTCTGGATTTACGCAGGACGCGAGGCGAGCTGCTATGGAAACAGAGGGTGTAGAGGTACAGCTACTATCCGGACGTGATGTAATACAAAAACTCTCAGAGAGTCAAATTCCAAATCCGACGTAATTTCTCTCTTTTTGGGAAGAGGAGAGTATCTGTTCGAGCCTATTGTTCCAAATACTATAGTAACAGCTGGAAGCTGACAGCGACGACGATTCACAAGGTTCGTTAGGCGGCGAGCGAGCGCTGGCAAGTATTGAGCGTGTCAGCGACGAGCTGCGGGAGAAAGTCGAGCGGGTCGAAGAGCGAGAGGGTACACTCCGAGATCGGTTCCCAGACGCGATGGCTTGACGCCGCGTCGGCGACGTAGTCATCTGTTCTGTCTTTCTCGCCCTCGACGGGTGGAGGGCTATAGAGATGGAACAATCCACGATCAGCGACGGGAGTGACGACGAATTCCCACCCGAAATGCGTCTCGAAGCATCGAATTACCGACTGGTCGAGGCCGGTATCGTGACGATTCCCGATATGGAGACTCTTCAGGAGTGTGTCGCCTACGAGAACACCCACCAGAACCGAACGCAGATTCTGCGCCGGCTCAAGTGGAAGGCTGAAGAGCTGCGTGAGAACGAAGAGTAAGCCCCATTCTTAACCAACAGGTTCCGCGTGAGTTTCCCTAATGTTGGTTAATCTCCCTGTGCCTCGGTTTTTCGGATCCCTGAACGGGTGCGGGGCAGCCAGCATCGATAGGATGACGCATCGCAGACCTTAGAACGGACATTCAAATACCGAACCGGGACCAAACTGAGTGACTCAACTACTCAGAAATCATGGGAAAGAAGCTGTACTCAAATGATGAACTCCTCAACCGGCTCCGGAAGTTCGCTGAGAAACTCGGTCGTCCCCCGTCGCAGAGTGAGATGGACGATTCAGGACCTCACGCTTCGAAGACGTACGGAAATCGGTTCGGGTCGTGGAATAATGCACTCCAGGCTGCCGGACTTCAAACCGGTACGAACGATCCAAATGGACGACCAGTGACGCCTGAAGAGGACCTTCTTACTGATCTCAAATCAGTTGCCGACATCGTGGGAGGAACCCCATCAGAGCGTGAATACAGTACTCACGGAGAGTATTCGGTAAAGACATACTGCAAGCGATTTGGAGGGTGGAATTCAGCACTACGGGCGGCCGGTTTTGAACCGAACGTCGAGATGAACCTCTCCCAGGGGAAACTCCTTACTGCCTTACAGGGGTTCGCTGAGAAACTGGGTCGACCGCCCACAACAGATGAAATGGACCGGAGTGGCCCCTACACCTCGAATTCGTACAAGCGAGCGTTTGGAACCTGGAATCGTGCGCTTCGACAGGCGGGGTTGGAAGTCCACTCCGTATGGGATGTGAGCGAGGAGGATCTGATATCCGAACTCAACAGTCTCGCCGAAGAGCTAGGCCATGTCCCTCGGAAGGATGAGATGCGGAACCAAGGGAAATGGAGTGCAGCAGTCTATCAGGAGCGATTCGGTTCGTGGAATGAAGCTCTCCGAGCTGCCGGCTTCGAGCCGAATCAGCGGTGGCGAATCCCACGGGAGGAGTTATTAGCCGAACTGCGGGCTGTCGCGGATGATCTGGGCCACCCACCGACAACAACGGAAATAAACGAACACGGGAAGTTTACCATCGATCCGTATCAGCGTGAATTCGGAACGTGGCGAACGGCCCTTCAAGCGGCCGACCCGGACTATCTAGAAAACTACCGTCAGTCAGATACTGAGACAGTTCCGTTTGGCTCGAACTGGCCACAGATTCGTGAGGTGATCATCACCCGTGACAACGAGTCCTGCCTGCGCTGCGGTATGGACCGCGAAGGTCACCGCGAGAAATTCGGACGTGATCTCCCGGTTCACCACCGGATTCCTCGACGCCGGTTCTACGACGACCCAGACCAGTCGGTCGACGATGCAGATGTACCGAGTAACCTGCTGACTCTCTGTATCCCGTGCCATCGCCGACTCGAACGGCTGCCAGTCCAACCAGTAGTTGACTAACAAGCGAAGTCCCACGTTCAGCACAAAGGTATCTGCCGGCGAGCAGAGCGTCTACCTCCCGCCGGCGTGACTTCGCGACCTGTTTTTCGTGCCCCCAGAGAGGGCGAGGGCTCCTTCGAAAGCTCTCAGAGGTGACTTCCAGTGAGTCAACAACAGAGTCCCGTCAACGTCTCGATCGACGAGATCCCGGTCGATATCGACAACACGCAATCAGCGGAGGTCGATCCCGCCGACGTCCCCGACGAAATCGAATCCATCACCCGTGGGCTCGCCGGTGAGCAGCCGCCGACGAATCCCATAGTGGTTCTCAAGGCGGCCCGGTGGTGGTACATTCACGGCAAGGGCGGCACGGATCCCGCCTTCCAGTGGGCCATCGAGTGGGCACGTCACCTTGCGACCGACACGCCCAGTGACGTCGAGCGGTTCGACGAGTTCCTCGAGTACCTCGTCACGGTCGGCTTCGCGGACGAACGCCACGAGCTCCGCTGACCGACAGAGCGGTTTTTGAACGCCCCGGAGGGGTGCGGCGCGATCTGAACAGACGCAGTCGCCGTGAACTCGATTCGGTGAACACGATGTCTACGACCAGAGACTCGTCGGTCTCCTTCGAGGAGACCGACACGCGATCAGACGAGATGAACAGTACCATCGAACAGTGGATCGACGAGCTCGTCGCCGGCGTCGACGACGCGCAAGCCAGCGCGGAGTTCCAGGAGTGGCTGGACGTCCAGAGTCGTTTCCACGACTACTCCTACCGGAACACGCTCCTCATCAAGCGGCAGTGTCCCGAGGCGAGCCGGGTGGCGGGCTACCGGACGTGGCAGGAGGAGTTCGACCGCCATGTCAAGGAGGGCGAGTCGGCCATCTGGATCTGGGCACCAATCATCACCATGCAGTGCCCGGAGTGCGAGAACTCGCCGAGCTACCATGAGGACAGCGACTGTGAGTACGACGAGACGCCGCCCGAGGAGTGGTCCGAGGGCCTTGTCGGGTTCAAGCCCGCGCCGGTGTTCGACGTCGCCCAGACCGAGGGCGAGCCGCTTCCCGACCTGGACACAGAAGCAACCGGGGACGCCGGCGACCTCGTCGAGCGGTTGACTGCCGCCGCTGACGACCTCGGCGTGACGGTGCGGATCGTTCCAGCCGAGGCGTGGACCCACGGCGAGGCGAAAGGCATCTGCGAGCAGCTGAGCCTCGTCGACGTCCAGCCGCTCGTCGAGGTGCGTGATCGGGAGAACGAGGCCGACCTCGCGCGGACGCTAATTCACGAGTATGCCCACGCTCTGCTCCACTTCGACGTCGACGACGACACCGAGCGGGCGAAACGCGAAGTTGAGGCCGAAGCCGTCGCGTACGTCGTCGGGCGGTACTGCGGGATCGACACTAGTGGGTCGGCGTTCTACCTCGCTACGTGGGAGTCGGACGATCCCGAGGTCGTTCGCGACCGACTCGGCCGGATCAGTTCCACAGCAGAAGAGCTCATCGACGTGCTCGAGGAATAATTCTCTCGCCCATTCGATTAACCAACAGAGGGATGCGTAGTTTTGTATTGTTGGTTAATCCGAATGTGATGTCGCCACTCTTTCAGTCAATTCTACGTCCTAATCAGGAGGTCAAATTCGGGGTGTGATTCCTATTATTGTTCAATGAGCTGTTTTTGCTCTTCGAGCGTTTCCTCGTGGTCTTCAACAGCATCTTCTCGAGCCTCAGCATCATCACTGAGCCGGTCTGACAATTCTTTGAGACGGTCTTGTTTCCCATAGAGGACGAGCGTGTCGTCCGGTTTCGTCTCCGTATCTGGTTGTGGCGCACCAATATATGAATCACCACGACAGATGCCGAGTATCAACACCCCTTCGCGTGGTAAATCCAGCTCCGAAATCGACTCCCCTGCCAACCAATCACCCGCGCTGATTTCCACCTCCGCCACACGATATTCGCGTTGCAGACCGAGTAACTGGGCGTAATCCGAGATCTCCAGCTCTGTCGTCTCACTCAGCGCCCACTCAATAAGCGGCGTCACGAGGCGGTTGAACCACCGACTTCGTGCGAACAGAATGATCACACCGGCGCCCCCGAGAATATACAGCAAGTTCAATAGGTCGTCGCCACCAGTTCGCGTGAACGAAAGGATAAGTGACGAAATCGCACCGAGCAGTCCAATACTGCCGAGCCGAATGAGCGCCTTCACGGTTTTTCGGCGGCCGACGGTGGTGATAGCCTGTTCTGCCTCTTCGGTCGTATATCCGGCTCCAGAGAACGCAGACGTGGCTTGGAAGGAGGCCACATCTGGTGAAAGGCCCGTCATCTCCAGCGCAATCGAGCCGGTACGAACAATCAACAACGACAGCGCGAAGATGATCAGTAGTGACAGTATTGAGTACGTGGCAACCATACCTAGTGTAGCGTCCCCATATCTGTAAATAGCACCGCCGACGCGAACGCTACATCCTTCGTGTCAATCACCGGTCTCCAGTCATTGTGGGTGAAAGCCAATCCATCAGCTACTGGGAGTTTTTCAGCGCCCGCGGAGGGGCGGAGGCGCATTCAGACCTCCGTCGAATGATGACTGAACCCAATCTCACGACGGTCCTCGAGGAAGCCGAGCACGTTGCCAAGCAACACGACCAGGTCGCCCGAACGACAGACAACCAAGCCCACGAGTACCTCCGATACGCCGTTCTTCGGGTGCTTGAAGGCGAAGCGGACCACCTCCCAGCAAACTGGACGCCGATCAACGGCGTGACCGTCGGCTACGGGAGCGACGACGCGATGTACGACAGCTGGGGCTCCAGCGAAGACTGGTGGGAGACCGTCCCGCCGCAGGAGGCGTGTACCCGCTTCCGGGTGTTCTTCCCGGACGACCACCAGACGGTTCCCCGTGACATCGTCGACGTGATGGCCGCGCTGGGTGCCTGGCGCGTCTGGACCGGGAGCGCAGCGGCGTGCGGCTCCTACGACCATCGCGAGCGCCGCGAGGTTCACCTTTGACAGCGAGAGAGTCCTGCCGTTCACGGCGGGCGTGAATCACGTAAGCTCCGATGAGAATAACTGCATCAATGTTGGTCTTGAGTCTCCAACGAGATGATTGGGTTCTACTTTCACCGTGGTTGGCTGACGTTCAAGTTCCAAACGAACATATCTGGAAATGGCTGATGAAGCGCACCAACACGTTCGCCGTGCGTTCCCTCTCCGATACGGGAGAGCAACTGCTACGGGACCTGTTGGACGCTTCCGCCGCTCTCTGGAATGAGGTCAATTATCAGCGCCTCATGCGCTACAACGACGAAGACGGCTTTGAGGACGAGGACGTGTGGAACGCCGACACCGGCAGTCTCGAAGGCAAGTACAAAGGTGTGCTCGGCGCATCCACTGCCCAACAGGTAATACGCAAAAACAGCGAAGCGTGGCGCGGGTTCTTCGATACAAAGAAGGCGTATCACGACGAGTCGAACACATCCGTTACGGAACACCCGGAACCGCCGGGCTTCCGTGGTAACAAAGACGATGGGCGTGTCCTCAAAGGCGTCATTCGCAACGACGCATACACTGTTGAGTGGGGCGAGCGATCCCGGCTTGAGATACTTGTTGGGAGCGAGTTGAAAGACCGATACGATCACACCGGGCGTCTCCGACTCGAAATCGCTGGCGACCCGAATTGGCCCGACTACGAGAAACAAGGACGATTGGACCTGTGGTATGACGAGACTGACAGCATCTTCCGAGCTTCCCAACCCGTGACTGTTACAGATGCACGGGAGACTCCACTGGCCGACGAGAAGGCCGCTCTGGATATTGGTGCGAACAATCTCGTCGCCTGTACCACCACGACCGGCGACCAATACCTGTACGAAGGTCGGGACCTGTTCAACCGCTTCCGTGAGACAACGCGAGAAATCGCCCGGTTACAGTCCAAGCTACAGGACGGCCAATACAGTAGCGAGCGTATCCGACGGCTGTATCGGAAGCGAACCCGCCGCCGCGACCACGCACAGGAAGCGTTGTGTCGTGACCTAATCGAACGGCTGTATGAGGACGGCGTAGACACGGTGTATATCGGTGGACTGACCGACGTGCTGGACACACATTGGTCGGTCGAAACCAACGCCAAGACCCACAACTTCTGGGCGTTCAAGCAGTTTACTGAGCGGCTAACATGTACTGCTGAGGAATACGGTATCTCGGTCGAAGTCCGGTCGGAAGCGTGGACCAGCCAAGAGTGCCCGCAGTGCGGTTCAACAGACCGAACGAAACGACATCAGGACACACTAACGTGTCCGTGTGGATTCGAGGGGCACGCCGACCTCACAGCGTCAGAGACGTTCTTGAAGCGGCACACAGAGCAGGCAGTCAGGTCGATGGCACGGCCCGTGCGGTTCCAGTGGGACGACCACAACTGGTCGGGGACACCACACCCTCACGAAAGTCCCAAAGAACAGCGCACAAACCCGAGTACCGTCCACCGTGACGGGAATGTTGCCTCCGGCGAGTCCTAGACCGGCTGAGACTCCCACGGAGGAAACCCCGGCATTCACGCCCGGGAGGATGTCATCTGTGGCCGGAAGGCCATCCGGTGGAGGAAGTGCTCCACGAGCGGCTCAGGGGGCCTGCGGAAGCCGTCGCTCCCGACGGTGGCCGAACGGGCGACGTTCGCGACCGACTGGTCGTCGACGAGAACGCACAGTCGGAGGACGATCTCGAGCCCCGCACGAAGCGTGCTGTCGCCGAAGCGATGGACGTCTCACTCCTCTCGAAAGGTGGCCGCTACGAGGTGCAGTCCGCGTCCGGCAACAGGTACGAAGTCGACGTCGTCGACGAATCGTGTACCTGTCCCGACTGGCAGCAGCGTTCACCCGAAGGCGGCTGCAAGCACCTGCGTCGCGTCGATCACGAGATCAAACGGAGTCGCGTTCCGCGTCCGGATGGCCGACTCCCAGCTGAGCTAGCGAGGTAACCACCCGGAACCAGTGGTTACGACACGGGACAGTTGCAGATGGGCGTCCCACGTTATAGACTGAACCGCCCGCCGTCCTCGGGAACGTGTACATCCGCTGTCTCTGCCCGCAGTTCCTCGCGCGACAGCAAGCAATGGTTGATCGCCTCCATATGGACGACCACTATCTCGGCATCAGTGGCTTCGCGGACCGCGGTGACGTCCTCGACACCCATCGTTATGGGTTCGCCTTGATCGAACTGCGCTTCGCCGCCGTTGAGAACGACCAGATCGGGTTCGTACTGGTCGAGTGTCTCTTCGACCGGCTCGTACCAGATCGTGTCCCCGGCGACATACACTGTCTCGTCGGCCTCGAAGACGAAGCCCGAGACCGGGCCCATTCCCTCGGCGAGTTCGCCGTGCCCGTGCTGGCCCGGCGTCCGGTGGATAGTGATGCTTTCAAAGGAGGTTTCGTCGTCGACGGGCCGAACGTCAGTGAAGCCCTCGTCAGTGAAGGCGTCAGCCTCCTCGGGCTGACAGAACAGCGGAACGCCGGCATCGAATTCCTCTCTGGCCGCCTCGTCCCAGTGATCGGGGTGACGGTGCGTGACTACCACAGCGTCGTAGGTGAGATCAACGTCAGGCAGCGGAACAAGCGGGTTCCGGTCCTGATTCGCCGTGGTGAGGAACTCTGGAACTGCCGGGTTGTCTGTCACCGTCGGCATCTCGCCCTCCGGCGTGAACATCGGATCCACTAGGAACGTCGTGTCACCGACGTCCAGGAGGATAGTCGCGTTACGAATCAGCTGAACACTAGCACCAGTCGTTGCCATACCCGGGCCTACGAGAGACATCGGGGTGGGATTTACTTCGACATATTCCAACCGTCGAGGAGTTCGACGTGCTGTCTACTGGATGAACTCGATGTCCTCAGGATCGAGATCTACGTCGAGGTCGACGTCGAGCGAATCGGAGGCGAACTGTTGTGCCAGCCACGCCTCCGCTCGGTTGAGACGGTACTGGAACGTCGAACGTGACACACCGACATCTTCGGCGATTTCCGCTACCGATTGCTGCCGTGGCTCTTCGTAGTACCCACGTTTGATTGCAGCCTCGAGTGCTGCCTTCTGTTCGGGCGTAAGCGTTTGCTGGACGCGACCGTCTTCGAGCAAGCACGGCGGCGTGCCGAGTCGTTCAACAGTAAGCGACAGCCCCTCTCGGAGGTTCGCTCGGACGTCCTCGTGAATCCCTGATACTGTCCCGTCAATAAGCATCCGCCACCGGTATTGGTCGCCACGCCGTTCCGTGCGCATTATCAATCCCTCGCCGATGTGCTTCGCCGCGACCAAGGGAATCGACCGTGCACCATCACCTTCCCGGCGAAGCCAGTGAATCTTCCGTGATTCCGCATTCGACGAGAGGATTGTGTATTCGTATTCAGTCACGGGTGCCCCACACATTCCGGTTGTGCCCGGAGAATCAGCGACGCGTTCCAGTGCGTCCTCGACCTCGTCGAGGACAGCAGCGGGGCCGACGATCTTCTCAATACCCCACACCGCCTCGTTGGTCGCACTGATCTCCATCGACCGGGCATACAGATCCGGATTGTCGATGAAGAGATCCATCACCCCGTCAGCCCCCTTCTCGTATTCGACTGTGAAGACGAACTCCCGCATGATACCGGCCGTTCGGGCTTGCTGGATAAAACCTGCTTGACGCAACCCGTGAATCAACTGGTGACGACAGCCGCCATCAGGTGCCGTTTTAAGTAACGATATTGGGAGTAACCTACTCCACGAGACGGACTGTGTCGCCATCTCGTTGGACCCGGTCGAACGTTGAGAGATACGCGAGCCGGTCGTGAACCTCGTCAGTATCCAACTCCAGTTCGGCGGCCAGTTCATCGACGGTCATCGGCTTGTCGAGTGCCTGGAGGACTTCGAGCCCCCGGTAGTACCTATTCGTGAGCTCTTGGACGCGACCCTCGATCGGCGTGGTCACTCCGTACCGCTCCTCGAGTTCGACCAGGGCCTCGTTCGCGAACGTGGCGAACTGATCGTCCCCCAGGCGTTCGATCTGGGCTTCGAGTTCATCCCGGACGACGTCGTAATCGAGGCCGGCCTGCACGAGCATATTCATGTCCTCGATGTCGTCGTCGCGGCCTGCGATCGCCTTGAACAGGAAGATATCCTCGTTGCTGACTAGCCGGACCGTCAGTCGATCCGTGTCGAGGAACGGCTCGCTGCGCTCTTGCATGCTGTCGGTGAGCACGAGCTTGTTCGCGACCTGCTGGTTGAAGATGTCGAGGCGACACCCATCGTCGTTCTCGACGCAGCTCGTTGCCCCCAGCGCCCGGTAATCTGGATCCAGCGACTGGACCTCCGCATACCCGAGGTCCATCAGGACGGCCCACAGTTGACCGTACGCGTCGCCATCCGGGACGACCAGGTCGATATCTTTCGTCGCCCCCTTGAGGTCGCGCAGCGACATCGCGCCGCCACCGATCAAGTAGACCGTAAGCGGGGCTGAGAGGCCATCTGCGATGCGCTGGAACTCGTTCTCGATGTACTCGCGTCCGAATCTTGGTCTCATTGTGGTAGTGGCACCTCGTAGTCAGCCGCCAGCTCCTGGAACTCGCCCCACTCCGGGAGCCGGTCGTCGTCGACCTCTCCGTGCGTTTCGAGATAGCGGAGCAAGGCGTCGATTTCGTCTTCGAGGTCATACTTCGCCGCTCGCTCTCGGAGGTCCTCCTCGTCGACGTCAACGTGGCTGAGCAGGAGGAGACAGTACGAGCGGTGGCGGCTGCCGTCGTCGATTAGCAGCGTGTGACAACACAGCTCCGCGGGCGAGACTGCGTCGAGCTCCTCGGAGTAGAGATAGTAGCGGTGGCCGGTGAGCAGGAACTGAAGGTCGAAGGCCGCAAACCGTGCGAGGCCGGTTTCGTGGAACCCCTCTGCGTTGATCTCCTTCTCGGCCTGCGCGAGGAATTCGTCGTAGTCCTCCCAGAGAATCGTGCCCTTCGGGGCGACGGCTTCGAGGCGTTGGCGATGCAGATGGTGTGCGAGTTCACGGGCGAACTCGTGGAGGCGGTCGAAGTCGGCGTTGAACTTGTAGTGGCCGTCGGCCGTCCCGACGAGCCCACGGTCGCGAAACCGCTTGAGGACCCGGTTGACCGTGTTGCGGTAGTTGTCGCTCCGGTCGGCGATCTCGGAGACGGTTCGCGGCTGGTCGAGGTAGTACAGCACCTCGAGTGCCTTCCCGGTCAGCAGTTCGGGGAAGTCGATGTGGGAGTGCTGGCGGACGAGGTCCTGGTAGAGCTCGACGGCACGAGCGTCTGACGGGATGACTCGTTTTCGGCGGCCGTCGCGTTCCGTGTAGACGAGTCCCTTCTCGACGAGGTCGGCGACGGCACGAGAGAGGTAACTCTCGCTGTGGTCGAGCTTCGTCGCGAGTTCGGAGATCGTGTCGCCACGGTCGACCGTGGCGAGGACCTCGAGTTCGATACGCCGGAGCACGATGTAACATAGTACGAAACTTGTATATAAAGAAGTTTCGAGTAGTGTTACAGTCAGCAGGCACGAGAGTCGTCTCCATCATCTTAACCAACAAAACTATGGATTCGTGGGCCGTGTTGGTTAACACGGAGAGAGTCGATGTCCTACGAACCACCGTCCCCACCGGCAAACCTCCCGACGGAGATCGTCGACGCCCTCAACGAAGCCACACCGGAGCATCTTCGGGACGCTGCCAGCTACTCCGAGGCGTTGGCCGAACACAAGGAGCGTGAAGCTCGTCTCGAAGAAGAAGCGGATGACGCCGACGTTGAGGAGCGCCCCGATGACCTCCCGGACGACGTGCCGGCGAAGGCGACGATCACGATCAAGGAAATCAACGACAACCGCTACTACTACTGGCAGTGGCGGGAAGGAGATTCGGTGACGTCGAAGTACAAAGGGCCGGTGAATCCCGACGAGTAGACAAGATGGAACGTAGCCTGATGTTCGTTTCAACGTGATTCGTAGCGTAGCAGATGACACCCCCCCAGAGTGTGAATGGGATCGATTTGCCCAACACCCCTCAGTGTGAATGGGTCCGGTCAACCCGGACGAGTAAAACTCGAAGAGGGGGTCACCCACCCCACGTTTCCGTCGTAACTGGATGTCGGTGGAGGGGGTGAAGCTAATTTCGAAGGGACCACACCCCCCGCGTTTCCGTCGTTTCTCCACCGTCTCCGCATCATCGATGGTATCGACGACAAAGAAATCGTAGGACACACCCCCCGTTTTCGAGTTGTAAATGGGAGAGGGAAAGGGGAAAGTACAGTACATCGACCGGCACGTCAAATCTCTTGGCTCACCCACCCCCCGTTTTCGAGTAGTAACGAGACATCCCGACGAATGACACTCCCCATTTTCGAGTTGTAACACATCACGCGGGATACGAACACCCCCCGTTTTCGAGTAGTAAGTGCGGGGAGAATACGGGCGAGATCAGTTCTTACTCCGGAACTGCTTCAGCCGTTCGCGGACAACCGCTCTGATAGTCGCCTCTTCGTGAGCTAGATCTTCGAACCGGGAATCCTCACGGATCGTCTCCATGATCGTTTCCGGATCTTCGGAGAGGGAGAAATACATATGCACTCCTCTGCCTCGCCCCTTGCCCCGACGCTCGAAGTCCAGTACACCGTACGTACTCTGCTCTGTGACGTGATTTACGAACGTCTCGCGACTGTACTGGTCCGCATCCATCGTATCGGCAATGAATTGATACGTCTTGAACGCAGGTCCAGCAGGGATCCACTCAGGATGTTCTCTTGCGTAGTGGGCAGTGGCCGCCACAGCGTAGATGGAGAGTTTCTTTTGAGTCGAAATGCCGCTGATATGGCGGAGCTTGCGGTTTTCGGTGTATTTTTCCTGAGCATCACGGACATCAGTCTCAATAACCGTGTCAGCC
The DNA here is from genome assembly GCF_013415885.1 of Halosimplex rubrum. Classification (NCBI taxonomy): domain Archaea; kingdom Methanobacteriati; phylum Methanobacteriota; class Halobacteria; order Halobacteriales; family Haloarculaceae; genus Halosimplex; species Halosimplex rubrum. Next base: position 2,711,428 of record NZ_CP058910.1, on the reverse strand, counting down.
CCACGCCGCTCGGCTAATTCGCCAGCCCATCTGAGGAGATCAATCGCTTTCCGCGCATCCCCGTGCGTTTGGGAACCGAACGCAGCAACAAGCGGAACAACGTCATCTGCAAGTGAGTCTGGCTTGAAGGCGTCCCGCCGGTTGCGGAGAATACTACGGAGCTGGTTCGCATCGTAATCGTCGAAGAAGATGTCGTCAGGGTTGTAAGAGCTCTGTGCGCGGCTGTTGAGGTCCTTCATAAAGTCGGCGTAGTTCGTGATCGTCGTGAGCGAGATGGGACCATCAAAGTCGGCGAGTTTGCGAGCCCGTGAAAGCTGGTAGATGAGAGAATTGTACTCTGCTTCCTGATACGGTCCCTCGAGCATATCGATCTCATCGAGAATGAAGAGGACACCGTCGTAATACTCTCGCATGAGTTCGTACAGTCGCTCCAGCTTCTGATCCGTTGAGACGCCGGTTTGGGGAACACCAGGATCAACGCCGAGGTCGTCGGCAGCAGCTTTGACTAACCGATAGACAGCCCGATCTGCAGTCTTCGGCCCCTCGCAGTTGATTGAAATGACCCCGAAGGTCTTGCCTTGGGATTCACACAGTTCGACGATCTGTTTGCAGACCGCATGAATGATGAGCGACTTCCCTGTTCCAGAAGGACCACTCAGAAGCATATCGGGGATCCCCTCATTCTGGAGGACTGGTTTTAGGTTGTCGACGACACGGCCTAGCTGGTCGTCGCGACCGACGATACGATCTTCGTCGATGATGGTATCTGACCGGACGAGGTCTTTGTTCGCGAAAACGCCACCGGACGACTCGGTTTGGAGCCGATCACGAATTGAGATGCCGCCACCGTCGCCATTAGTTGCTTCTTGAGACGAATCAGCGGAATCTGATCCGTTTTCGAAGGTCATTTGTGACGTGCCAGGAGACGCCACCTCCTCATCCGTCGATTCAGGTGTTTCAGGATCAGCAGCAGAAGATTGGTCGTGTCGCAAAGTCCTCTAGAGTTCAGTAGCAACTGGCTCCCGTGAGGAACGGGACGCCTCTGGTGTCCACCCAAGAGGTGTCCCATGCACGCCACAATCGACGTGCGGTTCACGATTAGCATCGACGAGGACAAAACGGTACCGCTCGCCACGCTTGCCGAATTCGTTACCGAGCAGAACGTCGAATCTGTACTGCTCGAATCGATGGTCGAGAGCCTCGACGCGAGCCGCGTCGAGGCGCTCTGTGGTGAGAAACACGCTCACGGCAATGGTGATCAGCGATTCCAACGCGCCGGTACTGACACCCGCACAGCCGTCACAACCGCCGGTGAGCACGAATTCGACCTTCACTACGTCGAAGACACCGCCGCTGACCACGACGAATCCAGCTACTTCCGGCCCGTCGAAGATGTTCTCAGCTTCGACGGGCAAAACCGCTATCAGCAGGACATCGCCGCCAAGAGCGTCGATCTCGCTACTTCGGTCAGCTATCGTGACGCTGCTGACCACGGCGACGGCATCCTCTCGAAGATGCCGTCGCCGACCACCATCAATCGTCGCGCCAAAGAGTACGGCAACAAGCTCAAGCAGTTCCTTCCAGACTGTGTCGCTGACACAGACGCTGACGCCGTTATTCCTGACGGCACGAAGTGTCACAGCCAAGACGACGACCGCGCGTACCACTCCGTCCAGGCCACGCTCGGCGAAGATACTGCCAAGGAATCACGCTCTCTGCTGGATCTCTCGATCAACGCTGACTGGGACGAGACAGCCGCCAAACTCGATGACATGGACGCAGTCACTGACGACGCGACGGTCGTCAGTGACGCTGATGAGGGTATCGTCACGGCATTTACCGACGAAAACCGTAATCATCAACTTGATCTCGTCCACGTCGGCCGAACGCTGGACTACAACCTCTGGGACGACGGCGTGTTCTCCTTGGATCGGCGGAACGAGATCGTCTCGGAGGTGATCGACGAGGTGTTCCATCTGAAGAATTCGGTCGCCAAGCACCGTCCAAACGAGGAGTTCGCGGCGATCCGCGAGCGGATCGCGCGAACGACCGAGCGTATCGAGAAGACAGCGTGGCAGTTGGATCAGTTCGGGTCAGAGAAAGCTGCGGGGTATCTACAGCGGTGGCTGCCGTCGATCGTGACGTTTGCCGAGCAGGCTGTCGAGGGGTTCGAGGTGCCGTGGACCTCGAACCCCGTCGAACGGCTGATGGGCGAAGTCAGCAAGCGGTGCAAGAACCAGTGGATGCGCTGGACAACGGAGGGGTTAGAGGCGATACTCCAGCTTCGGCTGGTGAAGTACGCCGATCCAGAGCACTACCAGTCGTTCCTCGACGAACTGCTCCAGCGATCGACCAAAACAGCAATGAGCTGTGACCTCTCAATTGAGAGCACCAGAGGCAAACTCTAGACCGCTTTGCGACGCGACCAAGATTCTTCGCGTTTTTCGCTACTGCCCCGTATTTCGTCTCAGTAATCTCAGCCAAGTGGGTAGAAGCAGCATCGGAAAGTTTCCCAAGTGCTTCTACAAGCGCCTTCATCCCGCGGTCCACGGTCAGTCCTCATCTCGGAGATCGCGGTCACTGAGATGCGCAACTATAGATGAGAAGTCGTCCTCAACAGGTTCAATTGAACCCTCACCTAGATAACCAATTTCATCGGTCGTCAAGGCCTCATCATCATTGCCGACAAGGTCTTGCGATTCTATATCCCGAATATGGTCGTCTTCTGTGACTTCAGCACCCAGAAGAGGCAAGAAAGATTTTAGCTTGTCCCGTGAAACGATGAATTCGGTTGGCATAGCGGTCTACTCCTTATCCTTAGTATTCTCGGCATAGATAAAAAATGTGCTGGTTGTATCAGGATACACTCGCGCTATGTATTTTGTACGGCTATTAGAACACCTTTCTGAAATGGTAGAAACTCTGATGATCAATACGCAACACGCACCGATCCCCGTCTCGACCGCGTCGTCGCAAGAACTACACCGCTCACAGCCGAATCGGACGAGCGATGCCCTCCAACGACGAACCCCAATCGCTCCGCGCGGACATCGTCCGGCGCTGGAAAGAGGAACTGTTCTCCGCCGACACCGTGGTCGCGGCGGTCGCCGTCGCGGTGGCGATCCCCGTCGGCCTCGCCGCCGCGGTCGTCGTCGGCGCCGCCGCGCTCTACCCGGTCTGGTTCGCGACCGCCGCCGGGCCGAGCCTCGGCTACTGGCGCGGCATCCGGATCGAGGTCCCGATGGGCACCGCCGCGAAGGTCGGGACCGCGATGGCGCTCGCGACCGCCGTCGTGACGGCCGGTGTGGTCGCGCTCACGCTGGCGCTCGACGGCGGCGAGGGCGCGGCGGTCGTCGCGGGCGCCCTCCTCGGCCTGTTGTTCAGCGGGCTCGCCAGCCGCTACGCCTTCCACCGGCTCGCGGGCGAGACGGCGTGATCGGCGGCCGGCGAACGCCGGCTCTCCGCCCGTCTCAGACCTCCAGTTCGACCCGGTAGTCGGTCAGGTTCTCGTAGCCGTCCTCGGTGACGACCACGAGGTCCTCGATGCGGACGCCGCCGACTTCTGGGTCGTACAGCCCCGGCTCGATCGTGATGACGTGGCCCGGCTGTAGCTCCTCCCCGCTGGGGGCCAGGCTCGGCCCCTCGTGGACGTCGAGGCCGACGCCGTGGCCGGTCGAGTGGATGAACCCCGTCTCGGTCCCCTCGTCGCTGCGGAGCGTCGGCTCGCCGGCGTCCTCGTACACGTCGCAGGCGGCCGCGTGTACGTCCGCACCAGTGGCTCCGGGTTCGACGGCGTCGAGGGCGGCGCGATAGGCGTCCTCGGTCAGGTCGTACCACTCACGGACCGCCTCCGTCGGCTCGCCCCTGCAGAAGGTCCGGGTCATGTCGGCGTGGTACTTCGTCGCCTTGTCCTGCGGGAAGATGTCGATAATGATCGGCTCGTCGGCCGCCAGCGGGCCGCTGCCGCGGTCGTGGGGGTCGGCGGCGTCGGTGCCACAGGCGACGATGGTCTCGTCGAGCGCACAGCCGTGTCGGAGCAGCGTCACCTCGATCTCCGTCTTGACGGCCTCGCTCGTCAGCGGTTCGCCCTCGTGATGGAGTGTGCCGTCGACCACGTCGGCGCCGGCGATCAGGTCCTCGGCGGCGTGCATCGCGGCTTCGTTCGCTTTCTGCGCCTCTCGAACGTTCTCGATCTCCTCGTCGGTCTTGACCGCGCGGATGCCGGTGACGGTGTCCTCGCGGTCGACGGTCACCGAGACGCCGAGATCGCGCAGGCCGTCGGCGGTGTGGAGCGGGAACCGCGGCGGCGCGGCCACGCTGTCGACGCCGTGGGCCTCGAGGAAGTCCGCGAGCGAGCGGTACGTGGCCTCGCGAGGGCCGTACTCCTCGCTGTAGGCGCCGTAGTCGTAGTCGATGGCGCGCTCGACGCTCGCGGCGCGGGCCTCGCGCTTGGCGCGGCCGAACTCCAGGCTGCGCCCGAAGAACAGCCGCACCTCGCCGTCGTAGAGGGTGACGAACGGGTCCGGCGCGTCGAACCCCGAGAGGTAGTACTGCGTCGAGTCCGTCGAGTCCGCGTGGATGAGGTAGCCGTCGACGCCCTGTTCGTCGAGGGACTCGTCGAGCGCGGACAGATCCGGGTCCATACCCCCAGAAAGCATCGCCCGGGGTAAATAGGGTACGCCGCCTGCAAACGATCCGACAGCAGCGCCGCGGATCGGCGGGCGCGTCGCGACCCGCGACAGACGGCCCGCGAGGGGACGCCAGCCTCGCCGCCTCCGGTAGCCTGATGCACCGGGGGACCGACCCGGGTCACATGGACGCTACCATCGAGCGGTCGACGGTCGAGGGCCGGGCGCGCGCCCCGCCGTCGAAGAGCTACACGCACCGGGCGATCCTCGCCGCGGGCTACGGGACCGACGCCACGGTCCGGGACCCGCTCGTCAGCGCCGACACGCAGGCCACGCGCCGCGCCGTCGAGGCCTACGGCGGCGAGACCGCCCTCGCCGAGGACCGGTCGACCCTCGAAGTCGCCGGATTCGACGGACTCCCCGACGTGCCCGCCGACGTGGTCGACTGCGCCAACAGCGGGACGACGATGCGGCTCACCACCGCCACGGCCGCCCTCGCCGACGGCCTGACCGTCCTCACCGGCGACGGGTCGCTGCGCTCGCGCCCCCAGCGCCCCCTGCTGGACGCCATCGAACAGCTCGGCGGGCGGGCGGAGAGCACCCGCGCCAACGGCCAGGCGCCGCTCGTGATCGGCGGTCCCGTCGACGGCGGTACGGCCGCCATTCCGGGCGACGTGTCCTCGCAGTTCGTCACCGCGCTGCTGATGGCCGGCGCCGTCTCCGAGGACGGGATCACCGTCGACCTCGAGACCGAACTCAAGTCCGCGCCGTACGTCGACATCACGATCGAGGTGCTGGAGGCCTTCGGCGTCGAGGCCACCGAGACCGAAGCGGGGTACCGCGTCGAGGGCGGCCAGACCTACGCGCCCGAGGGCGGCGAGTACCACGTCCCCGGCGACTTCTCCTCGATGTCCTATCTCCTCGCCGCCGGCGCGCTCGCCGCGCCCGACGGCCTCGTCATCGAGGGCGCCTACCCCAGCGCACAGGGCGACGCCGCCATCGTCGACGTGCTCGAACGGATGGGCGCCGACATCGACTGGGACCGCGAGGCCGGCGAGATCGCGGTCTCCCGGTCCGACCTGACCGGCGTCGAGGTGAGCGTCGCCGACACGCCCGACCTCCTCCCGACCATCGCCGTCCTCGGCGCGGCCGCCGACGGCACCACCTCCATCGTCGACTGCGAACACGTCCGCTACAAGGAGACCGACCGCGTCAGCGTCATGGCCGACTCGCTGACGGAGATGGGCGCCGCCGTCGTCGAGGAACGCGACCGGCTCTCGATCCGCGGCGCCGAGACCGACCTCCGCGGCGCCACGCTCCCGGGCCGCGACGACCACCGGATCATCATGTCGCTGGCCGTCGCCGGCCTGGTCGCCGACGGCGAGACGACGATCACCGAGGCCGAGGACGTCGACGTGTCCTTCCCCGGCTTCTTCGACACGCTCGAATCCCTCGGCGCGATCGTCTCGAACTCCGACTGACGGTCACGCCGTCGACCGGCCGGTCGCCGACCGCCCGTCCGCGGACACGCCCGGTTCCGGGCGTATCGACCCCACGTCGCGCCGCCCCTTCCGATGTCGCGCATCGTCGAAGGTCACCGCGTCGTCGGGGAAGCGCCGCGGTCGCCCGCTCGTACTCGCTGCGCTCGATCCCCCCGGGTTGACCGACACCGCGACCGTCGTCCCGTCGAAGTCCCGCGATCGCATCCGCCTCGTCGCAACCGCGTCAGGGGAGAGACGGACCAGGAGTTGTACGTGCCGTCGCAGACCTCTCGGCGTCCGGTCGGTCCGTGACGGCTCCAAGGGCAATACTTTTCAAGGATATTACGTATTAGGTAGGTATGAATCGACGCCAGTATCTCGGGGCGTTCTGCGCGGGTCTGACACTCCCCGTTGCGGGCTGTTCCGCACTCGGAGACGACGAGGACGACATCAGTGACTCCGACGGTGACGGAGTGATAGATTCCGAAGACTACGCACCGAACGATCCGGACGTTCAACAGAAGAGCGATATTAACGGATCGACGGCGAAATCCGGATCCGGAGACCGATCGGAGGCCGAAACCGAGCCACCGAGCGATTCGACTCCGCGACCGACTCCGACAGCGTCCCCGACGAGAACGCCGACATCGACCCCGACGGCCACTCCGACATCGACCCCGACGAGAACGCCGACACCGACCCCCACTCCGACTTCGACGCCGGAACCGACGCCGACGCTTTCGGAACCCGTCCACTCGTTCGAGGTGAGCGACGAATACTGGCAGGGAGTCTCTTCGGTCACCGAGTACGGTGTCGACGAGGTCACCGTCGAGGTATTCGGGTCCGACGTAGGGGTCGACTATTCCGACGCACGGGTCGTGATGGACGTAGACGAGTTCCCCCGGGAGACGACCGTCGTGAGCGAACGCAGCGACCCGTTCACGCTCTCGACCGACGGGACGGCACTGACGGTGCCGGTGGAGCGGGATGCGCTCCCCACCGAGACGCGGCTGGAGGTCTCCGCGTATCTGATTCCGGACAAACCCGAAGATGAGATATCGGACGACGAGGTGGCGTATCTCATGTCGACCGATCCGTTCTCGTTGCGGAGCCCCGATTACGGGATGTCCCGCGACCCCCACCCCGAACGGCTGGAATCCGATTCGGGGGACGCCTTCGACCGGACGCTGATCGAGGGCGCCTATCAACTGGAGGTTTCCGGACGAACGGCCGGTGAAAACTGGTCTTCGGGGCTCATCATCTGGAAAGCAGCGTACGTCCGGGGCGTCGGGCGCTCCCGAGGGCGGTCGCGGTCCGAGTACGTCTCGTTCGAACTCACTGACGGTATCGGTGGCGAGTTGGCGGATCTCCTCGACGGGCACGCGGAGGAACACGGGTTCACCGACTCGCGGGAGAAAATCGACTTCGTCATCGACTACGTTCAGCGCCTCCCGTACGTGACCGACGACGTGAGCAAGGGGTTCGACGACTACACGAAGTTCGTCGTCGAAACGCTCACCGAAGCGGCGGGCGACTGCGAGGACACGGCGGTCATGCTGGCCTCGATACTCCAGGCGGAACCGTTCAACTACGACATGATACTCATCCAGCCACCCGGTCACATGGCCTGTGGGATCTATCAGGAGGAGCCCGAAGGATGGTACTGGGAACTCGACGGACGGACGTATTCGTACATCGAGTCCACCGCCGAAGGGTGGGGCATCGGCGACTGCCCGGAGGAGTACCAGGGCGAAGAAGCGACGCTGCATCAGGTGTAGAGCCAGCGCATCGCGCAACGGCTACCAACGGGACCTCAGTCGTCGGACTGGGCGGCCTTCGAGCCGAACTGCTCGCGGACCTTCTTCACCTTCGGCTCGGCGTGGAACTGGCAGTAGCGGTCGCCCGGGTTCTTCTCGTAGTAGTTCTGGTGTTTCTCCTCGGCGACCCAGAAGGTGTCCAGCGGCGCGATCTCGGTGACGATCTCGTCGTTCTCGTAGCTGTCGAACTCGCCGCCGCTCTGGAGGTTGTGGACGAACCGTTCGACGACCGCCTTCTGCTCGTCGTCGTGGTAGTAGACGGCCGAGCGGTACTGCGACCCCACGTCCGGCCCCTGGCGGTCCTCCGTCGTCGGGTCGTGGATGCGGAAGAACACCTCCAGCAGGTCCTCGTAGGCGATGGTATCGGGATCGTACTCAACCTGGACGACCTCGGCGTGACCCGTCGAGCCCGAGCAGACCTGCCTGTAGGTGGGATCCTCGGTGTCCCCCCCGGCGTAGCCGGAGGTGACGTCGCCGACGCCGTCGAGTTCCTCGAACGCCGCCTCGATACACCAGAAACAGCCGCCGGCCAGTGTCGCGGTCTCCGTGTCGGTCATTGTCGGGGATACGTGACGGAACCGTTTGAACCCAGCGACGGCCCGCGCGACTGCTCGCGACCGCGGCGGTCGCGGGGAGGAGCCGTCCCGACCGGGCCGAAGCACATACATGCGAGCGAGGTGCGTAGTCGGGTGTATGGCCTCCGAAGCAGCCGAGGGATACGACTACGTCGTCGACGCGGACGGGAACGGGGACTACGAACGCCTGCAGGCGGCGATCGACGGCGCGAAGTCGTTCCCGTCCGACCGCGTCTCGATCTTCGTCAGGGACGGGGTGTACGAGGAGAAGGTGCGAGTCCACGCCTGGAACACGAAGGTCGACCTGGTCGGCGAGAGCCCGGAGGGCACGATACTCACGCACGACGACCACTTCGACCGGATCGACCGCGGGCGCAACAGCACGTTCTTCACCTACACGCTGAAGGTCGACGGGAACGACTTCACCGCCCGGAACCTGACCGTGCGGAACGCGGCCGGGCCGGACGCCGACCAGGCCGTCGCGCTCCACGTCGAGGCCGACCGGGCCGCATTCGAGCGGTGCCGATTCGAGGGGAACCAGGACACGGTCTACGCCGCCGGCGAGGGGTCGCGACAGTACTTCCGCGACTGCCGCGTCGAGGGGACGACCGACTTCGTGTTCGGGGCCGCCACCGCCGTCTTCGAGGACTGCGAGATCCGCTCGAAGGCCGACTCGTACGTCACGGCGGCCTCGACGCCGCGACGCGAGCCGTTCGGCTACGTCTTCGACGACTGTGCGTTCACCGCCGAATCGGACGTCTCCGAGGTGTACCTGGGCCGGCCCTGGCGGGACCACGCCCACGTCGCCGTTATCCGCTCGCACCTGGGGTCGCACGTCCGCCCCGACGGCTGGCACGACTGGTCGCGCCCGGAAGCCCGGGAGACCGCCACGTACGTCGAGTACGAGAACGACGGCCCCGGTTCGGCGGATCCGGACGAGCGAGCGTCCTGGGCGAGCGAACTGACGGCGGCGGCGGCCGACCGCTACGCCGCGGAGAGCGTTCTCGGTGGGGGAGACGCCGGGGAGTCCCCCTGGTATCGAGTCGACGCCGAGTAGCCGCCCCGGCGTCGCCCCGGCCAGCGAACGGCGCGGCCACGCTCGCCCACATCTTCAGAACTATATGCCAGGGTCACTCACCCCGAGGTAATGAACGGTAACGAGTTCGGCCGGCTCTTCCGGTTCACGACGTTCGGCGAGAGCCACGGGGAGGCGATGGGCTGTACGGTGTCGGGCTGTCCGGCTGGGGTCGAGATCTCCGAGGAGGAGGTACAGAAGGAACTCGACCGGCGCAAACCCGGCCAGTCGATGATCACGACCTCCCGGGGCGAGCCCGACGAGGTCTCCATCAAGTCGGGGACCCTGGAGGGCTACACGACCGGGACGCCGATCGGCATGGTCATCCAGAACAAGGACGCCCGCTCGGGCAAGTACGAGCCGTTCATCACGGCGCCCCGTCCGTCCCACGGCGACTACACCTACTCCGCGAAGTTCGGCACGCGCAACTGGGGCGGCGGCGGTCGCTCCTCGGCCCGCGAGACCGTCAACTGGGTCGCCGCGGGCGCCGTCGCCAAGCAGGTTCTCGACCAGTCCGACCACGACGTGCAGGTCAAGGCGCACGTCAACCAGATCGGCGATATCACCGCCGAGGACGTGACCTGGGCGGACATGCTCGAACACACCGAGGAGAACGAGGTCCGCTGTGCCGACCCCGAGGTCGCCGAGGAGATGCGCGACGCCATCGACCGCTACCAGAACGAGGGCGACTCCATCGGCGGCTCGGTCTACTTCGAGTGTCGCGGCGTCCCCCGCGGCCTGGGCGCCCCCCGCTTCGACTCGTTCGCCGCCCGGATGGGCAAGGCGATGTTCTCCATCCCGGCGACGACGGCCGTCGAGTACGGTCAGGGCCGCGAGGCCCGCGAGACTCGCGGCATCGACCGCAACGAGGACTGGGAGTTCGACGACGGCACCCGCGACGACGTGGTCAGCGAGGCGGGCGACCCCGTCCCCGTCGGCAACGACCACGGCGGCCTCCAGGGCGGGATCACCACCGGCGAACCCGTCTACGGCGAGGTCACCTGGCACGCGCCCGTCTCCATCCCGAAGAAACAGGAGACCGTCGACTGGGAGACCGGCGAGACGAAGGAGGCCCAGGTCGTCGGCCGCCACGACCCGAGCCTGCCGCCCCGCGCCGTCCCCGTCGTCGAGGCGATGCTCCGCGTGACGATCCTCGACTTCATGCTGCTCGGCGGCCGCATCAACCCCGACCGCCTCGACGACCGGCCAGGTGAGTACGACACCGCCTACCATCCGGAGAGCCCGCAGAACGACCCCGACGACGCCGACACGATGACCGAGACGGTCGACGAGGACTGATGCGGGTCCAGCGACTAGGGAGCGACGACTGATGGACGCGCGCCAGGACGAACTGTCCAACCCCTTCGGGATGGACGAAGACTGCACGAACTGCCCGAAACTGGTCGAGACGCGCGAGCGGATCGTCCACGGCTACGGCGACGTGGGCGCCGACTTCGTCGTCATCGGCGACCAGCCCAGCGCGGCGGCCGACGAGACCGGCGTCCCCTTCGCCGGCGAGGGGTCGCTCGTGTGGGACATCCTCGACCGCGTCGGTCTAGTCGAGGGCGACCCCGGCGCCGCCGAACCCGAACCGGACGAGGTCTTTCTCACCTACGTGACCCGCTGCCGTCAGCCCGATCGGGCGGCCACCGACGAGGAGGTCACCGCCTGCGAGGCGTATCGCTCCAGCGAGCTCCGGATGATCAACCCCGAGATCATCGTGCCCGTCGGCCAGCGCGCCATCGAGGCGCTGGCCTTCCAGTACACCACCAAGAGCGAAGACGAACTGGACGTGCGGGAACTGCACGCGACGACGATGCGCGGTCGCGGCTTCGAACTCGTCCCCATGCTCGACCCGTCCGACCAGACGCCCGAACAGACCGAGGCGTTCGTCGAGCACTTCGCCGATCTGCTGGGGACGGACTACCGCCAGACGAAGGGACGCCAGGGCAGTCTGGAGACCGGCCGCGGCCCCGACGACGGGGAGTAACCGTCTCGCCTCTCCGCCGCTCGAACCGGCTCAGCCGCCGCGCTGCCAGTCCCGGTCGGCGAGGTCCTCCGCGGCCGCGGCGGCCTCCTTCCGGAGGTCGGCGACGTGATACACCACGTCGGTCAGTGTGACGATCCCGGCGACCGACAGCCCCTCGGTCACGACCACCTTCTTCACTCCCTCCTCGGCCATCGTCCGCGCGACGCGCTGGACGGTCCGGTCGGGGTCGGTCGTCACGAGCGGCGGATGGGCCAGGTCGCGGACGGCGATCTCGCCGAGGGACTGCCCCCGCTCGTGGGCCGCTTCGAGCGCGTCCGTCTCGGTGACGATCCCGGTGGGCGTCTCGCCGTCGACCACGACGACGCTCCCGACGCCTTCCGTGACGAGTTTCCCCACGGCGTCGTCGAGCGTCGCGTCGATGCCGACGGTCACCACGTCGGACGTCATCAGCTCTCGAACGAGCATCGGCTCAGTCGCCGATGTCGACGACGAGAACGGGCGTGTGTACGTCCTCGACGACGCGGTCGGTGACGCTCCCGAGGTTCTGCACGCGGTCGCGGCCGGTGCGGCCGTGGGTGCCCATCACCACGAGATCGATGCCCGCCTCGTCGACGTACTCGACGATTTCGCGGTGGGGGATGCCGTCACGCATCTCGGTCTCGACGGCGAGACCCTCGTCTTCGAGGTCGACCTCCAGGTCCTCGACGGCGCGCTCGCCCTCGACCTCCAGCGAGCGGACGATCTCGTCTTTCGTGTCCGCCTCGGCCGCGCGGTAGCGGCGGCTGTCGACGACGTACAGGACGTGGACCGTCGCGTCGTTGTCCCGCGCGATGGCGATCGCGTGTTCCACCGTCTCGGTCGTCCCCTTGCTCCCGTCCGTCGGCAACAGGATATCGTCGTACATACGCGAGCGTTAGTCGCCGGGGTAAATAGTGGTGGGTGGCGGTTCTCGCGGATGGAAACGCCCGAGCGCTCCCGCGGTCTCGGTCGGCGACGCCTCACCGCCCCGTGAAGTTCGGGTGGTCGCCGACGTGTTGCGGAAGGTAGCGCCGCTTTCGGGGGAGTCCCGCGGTCTCCTCGCGGACGCGCTCGCGCAGCGCCTCGGGCGTCAGCTCGACCTCGGTATCGTCGGCGCGGACGTTCACGTCTAACCGCCCGCTGTCGACCTCGCGGTCGCCGACGACGGCGTAGTAGGGCACCCAGTCGGTCTCGGCGCGAGCGATGCGCTTGCCGACCGTCTCCGAGCGGTCGTCCACGTCCGCCCGCAGGTCCGCCGCCGCCAACTCGTCGACCAGTTCGTCGCAGTAGTCGACGTGTTCCTCGCCGACCGGGACGAACCGGACCTGCGTCGGCGAGAGCCACGTCGGCAACCGCGGCGTGTCCATCGTCGCCGTCTCCTCCAGCAGCGCGGCGACGACCCGCTCGATCCCGCCCGACGGCGAGTAGTGGAGGATCGGCGGATGGTGGCTCCCCTCGGCGTCGGTGTAGGTGATGTCGAACCGCTCGGCGCTCTCCACGTCGATCTGGACGGTCGGGTTCTCGATGGGACGGCCGAGCCCGTCGATGGCCGCGAAGTCGATCTTCGCCGACCAGTAGTGGTGTCGCTCGGGGATGATCTCCAGGAGGGTGGGCTTGTCGAGTTGGGCGACGACCTCGGCGACCCACGCCTCGTTGGCTTCGTAGAACTCGCGGGTCACTCGCAGCGCGGGCTGGTACTCCAGCCCGAGGTCGTCGCTCGTGCGCAGCGAGAGCTTCGCCTGCCGCAGTAGTTCCCGGCGAGCGCCGTCCATATCCGCCGTCGCGGTGTGCATGTCCGGCATCGTGAACGACCGCAGCCGCTTGAGCCCCGTGACCTCGCCCTTCTGTTCGCGCCGGAAGGAGTAGGTCGACAGCTCGTAGATCCGCAGCGGCAGGTCACTCTCTGCGATGTGCATGTCCCGCATGATCGAGAACTGGCCGAAGCAGGCCGCGAACCGGAGCATCATCCGGCGGTCGCCCGACTCGAAGCGGTACTGGCGTTCCCCGAACTTCCCGGCGTGTTCGTCGATGGCGCGGGCGCCCAGGTCGTACATGACCGGCGTCTCGACGGGCATCCCGCCGTAGTCGACGACGAGGTCGTTCACGTACTCGACGAGCGAGTCCCGGACCAGCTTCCCCCGGGGGTACCACCGCAGGTTCCCCACGTCCGACAGCTCGTCGTAGCCCGCCAGCGACTTCTCGCGCATGAGTTCGACGTGGGGCGGCTCCTCGCCGGGCGAAGCGGTCACGCCCTCGACCTCGCTCTCGACGAACGCCCGCATGTCCTCGCTCACCGCCGACTTGGCCGCGACCGCGTCCTCCGCGGTGCCGTCGGGCCACAGCATCCGCCACTCGCTGGGTTCGCGGTCGGGCTCTCCCTCGCCGTCCCCCGCTCCGGCGGCACCGCCGGCCTCGTCTCGGTGGGCCGAGACGTGTCGGGAGAGTTCGGAGAGCGGGTGGCCCTTGCAGGCCACCTCGAAGGCCTTGTACCAGCCGAACGGCGCCCGCAGGACCTCGTAGCCCTCGCCTTCGAGTTCGGACTCCAGATCCCGCATGACGGCCTTGGCGGCGTCGGGGCTCGCCAGGTCGTCGCTGAGGTGGGCGTAGGGGTACAGCACCACCCGGTTCGTGTTGAGTTGTCCCGTCACGTCCCGGAGTTCGTCGGTCGCGTTCGCGACGACGCCGTCGAGGTCGGCCTCGTCGTCGGACTCGACGCTGACGAACGCCGTCACGCACTCCTCCATGCGTCCCTCCATCGGGACGCCCTCCGTCTCCGCGAGGTCGTCGGGACCGGCCTCCTCGCGGGCCTCGAACTCCAGGTGGTCCGAGTGGACGAACAGGAGTCGCATACCGAACGGTGGCGACCTGCGGGCAAAAGTGTGCTGGCGGGATCACTTCGAGTCCCCCGGCGGTCGCCCGGTGCCCGCTCGATCCCGCGACGGTCACCCCGTTTTATGAGCGACCGCGAGAGTCGGGTGACATGGTCCTCGGGCTGTCGACGGGTGCGCTGGTCGTCTTCGCGCTGATCGCCGTCGCGCTCGGGCTGTTCGTCTCCGAGTGGTTACCGCCCGACATCACCGCTATCGGCGTCCTCGTCGCGCTGGCCGTCCTCGAACCGTACACCGGCGTCACGGCGGGCGAGGCCATCCAGGGCTTCGCCAGCCGCGCGACGGTGACGATTCTGGCGATGTACATTCTCAGCGCCGGCGTCGAGCACACCGGCGTCGTCGACTACCTCGGCGCCGTCCTCGAGGAGGTGACCGGCGGCGACGAGACGCGCCTGCTCGGCGCGACCGTCGGCGTGACCGGTCTCTCGGCGGGCATCGTCAACAACACGCCCGTGGTCGCGGTGTTCATCCCGATGATCACCGGCCTCTCCGAGCGAGCGGGCATCTCGCCGTCGAAGCTGCTGATGCCGCTGTCGTTCGCGGCGATGCTCGGCGGGACGCTGACGCTCATCGGCACGTCGACGACGCTCCTCGCGAGCGACCTCTCCCGGGACCTCCTGGGCCGCCCCATCTCGATGTTCGAGATCACCCCGGTCGGCGTCGTGGTCCTCGCGGTCGGCCTCGCGTACCTGATGACCGTCGGCCGCTGGCTCGTCCCCGAGCGCGTTCCCGCCGGCGCGGACTTCACCGACGAGTTCGGCCTCGACCGCCACCTCAGCGTGCTGGTCGTCCGCGAGGACTCGCGACTGATCGACCGCACCGTCGCCGAGGCGCTCGATGACGGGGCGCTGGACGGTATCGGCGACGACGGAGCGATCGCCGAAGCCGACGCGACCGGCGACGCGGCGTCCGCATCGGGACGGGAACCGGCCGATGCGACCGCGGCCGCGGTCGACGCCGACGCGAGGGACGACCGCGCGGACGACGTGGACGTGCTCCAGGTCGAGCGCGACGGCGAGGCCTACGTCGCCAGCGCGAGCGACCAGGCGGTCGCAGCCGGCGACCTCCTCACCGTGCGCGGGAGTCTCCAGGCCGTCAACGACTTCGCGGACCGCTACGGGCTCGCCCAGCGGTCCCGCGAGGACGTCACCGAACAGCGCCTCGCCGCCGCGCCCCACGGCGCGACGCTCGTCGAGGCCGTCGTCCACCCCGAGTCCCGTATCGCCGGCCGGACGGTCGGCGACCTGCAGTTGCGCGAGCGGTTCGACACGACCGTCCTGGCGCTCCGGCGCGGCGACGACCTCAGGCGCGAGGACCTCGAGGCGGTCGAACTCCAGTCCGGCGACGCCCTCCTGGTCCAGACGACCGCGACCGCGGTCGACTACTTCGAGGAGGCGGACTACCTCGTCGTCACCGAACGCGCAGTCTCGGCGGACGGCGACGGGACCGAGGGATCGGACGCTCCGGACGACGAAGCGACGGTCGCCCCGGGCGGCGAAACCGGACCGCCGGCCGCCGACGCGACGGGCCCGGGGCTCGGTCCCCGCGCACCCGTCGCTATCGGCGTGCTCGCGACCGTCATCACGCTGGCCGCCACCGATCTCGTCCCGATCACGATCGGCGCGCTCGGCGGCGTCTTCGCGCTCGTGGCCACCGGAACGATCACCGCCAACCAGACCTACGACGCCGTCAACTGGAGCGTCGTCTTCCTCCTCGCGGGCCTGTTGCCGCTCGGCGTCGCGATGCAGGCGACGGGGGGCGCCGCCGCGATCGCGGGAGCGCTCGTCGGCGCCGGCGAGGCGCTCCCCCCGGTCGTCCTGCTGGGGATCGTCTACCTCCTCACCGCCGTCGTCGCCGCGATCATCACGCCCGTCGCCACGGTCGTCCTGATGATCCCGATCGCGGTGAGTACCGCGCAACAGCTCGGGTTCGACGGGTTCCCCTTCCTGATCGCGGCCACGTTCGCCGCCGCGAACGCGTTCGTCACCCCCATCGGCTACCAGACGAACCTGATGGTGTACGGCCCCGGCGGCTACAAGTTCACCGATTACGCCCGCGTGGGCGCGCCCCTCCAGTTGCTACTGACCGTGGTGACGACGCTCGCGATCGCGACGATGTGGCCGCCCTGAAAACACCTGCGGGGACCGCCGCGCGGACCGACCGCGCTACTTCTCGTCTTCCTTGAGCTCTTCCAGCTCGGCCTCGACCTCCGAGTCGTCGACGGAAGCCTCCTCGCCGTTGGCGTCCACGTCGGTGTCGACATCCATGTCGACCTCGGCGTCCTCGCTCGCGGTCTCGGTCGAATCGCTCTCGCCGTCGGAGCCGCCGCCCGACGCGCTCGCGCTCGCGGTCTCCTCGCTGGTCTCAGTCGTCCCCTTGCCCATCTCCCCTTTCAGCGTGTCGAGTTCGGCGTCGACGGAGCTGTCGGTGCTGAGCTGTTCGAGCTCGCGGTCGATGTCGTCCTTGTCCGAGAGCACGTCGTCGAACGCGCCGCTCTCCTGCAGTTCGTCCATCGCCTGCGAGCGGGCCTCCATGTCCTCCGTGCGCTCCTCGGCGCGCTCGATGGCCCGACCCACGTCATCGAACTCGTCGCCGGCGCCTGTCATCGCCTCCGAGACCTTGGTGCTGGCCTCGGCCGCCTCGTAGCGGGCCTTCATCGTCTCCTTTTTCGTGCGGAACTCCTCGATGCGGCTCTGGAGGGTGTTCTTCTGCTCGACGAGCCGGTCCTGCTGGTTCTGTAGCTCGGCGATCTGGGTCTCCAGCCCCTCGATCTGGCTCATCTTCTGCTTTTTCTTCTCCAGGGCCTTGCGCGCCAGGTCGTCGCGGTCCTGCTGGACGGCCTCGCGGGCCTGTTCGTTGTGCTTCTCGACGTTCTCCTCCAGCCGGCGCTTCTGGATCTCGAGTCGCTTCTTCTGGGTGGTCAGGTCGGCGATGCCCTGCTTGACGTCCTGCAGCTGGTCGCGCAGTTGCTCGTAGGAGTAGTCGAGCGTCTCGGAGGGGTCTTCGGCCCGGTTGAGGACCGCGTTGATCTTCGACCGGACGACGTACGAGGCGCGCGAGATGATTCCCATACCCCCCGCTTTGTGCCCGAGCCTTTAATTGTTTTTCAGCCACACAGCGGCTCGTTTCGGGCCTGGGCGTCCGGGCCGAATCCCCGGTTGTTCCCCCGGAGTCGGCGAGCGGGACCGCCGACCGGACGTGTTGTCACAGCGGTGTAAATTCCGTCCCGTTCGGGAGGACGACTCTCAGGCGCGATACTCGCGTCCCAACTGTTATTGCCCGGAGACGGTTGGAAAGTACCATGAGCGCGGTGTCGCGGGACGAGATTCGGGTCCTCCACGTCGACGACGACCCGGACGTGTCCGACCTGACTGCCACGTTCCTGGAACGGGCCGACGAGCGGTTTAGCGTCGAGACGGCCACCGACGTCACCGAGGGGCTGGACCGCCTCGACGGCTACCCGTTCGACTGTGTCGTCTCCGACTACGAGATGCCGGGAGCGGACGGGATCGAGTTCCTCGAACGGGTGCGAGAGCGGTTCCCGGAGCTCCCCTTCATCCTCTTCACCGGGAAGGGCTCGGAGGCGGTGGCGAGCGAGGCGATCTCCGCCGGCGTGACCGACTACCTCCAGAAGGAGACCGGGACCGACCAGTACACCGTCCTGGCGAACCGGATCGCGAACGCGGTCGAACACGCCCGCTCGCGCCGACGGGTCGAACACAGCGAGCGCCGCCTCCGGAAGATCGTCGACTCGCTGCCCCACCTGGTCTACGTCGTCGACGAGACGGGCACCTACCGGCTGGTCAACCAGGTGCTGGCGGCGTTCCACGGCACCACCGTCGATGCGATCGAGGGGTCGACCGTCGAGGAGGTCCTGGACGACCGGGCGGCCGCGCAGTTCCTGCAGGACTTCCGGTCGGTCATCGCGACAGGGGAACCGAAGCGACTCTCGGGGGTCGAAGTGACCGATGCCGAGGGGGAGCACCACGTCTTCGAGCCGCAGGTGTTCCCCTACGACATCGGGGAGAGCGAGGAGCGCGCGGTGCTGGGCGTGACTCGCGACGTGACCGAGCGAGCGGACCGCGAGCGGAAGCTCGAACGGCTGCAACGCCGGACCAGCGCGCTGATGCACACCGAGACCCGCGAGGAGACCGCGCAGGTGGCGACCGAGGCCGCCGACGCCGTCCTCGAAGCCCGCCTGAGCGGCGTCTTCCTGCTCGACGACGCCGGCGAGCGGCTCGAACCGACCGCGGTCGTCGACGCGGTCCGCGAGGCGTTCGACGAGGTTCCGGTCTACCCGCGTGACGCCCCCGAGGGGTCGCGAGCAGCGCTGGTCTGGGATGTCTTCGAGAGGGGCGATCCGGTTCGGATCGACGACGTCCCCGCCGACGAGGGGGTCGACGAACCGACCCCCTCGCGGAGCGTGATCTTCCATCCGATGGGCGACCACGGCGTGTTCGTCGTCTCCGCCGAGCGGACCCACGCCTTCTCGGGGACCGACGAGGTGCTCGTCGAAATCCTGGCGACGACGCTCGAAGCCGCGCTCGACCGCACCGAGCGCCGGGCGGAACTACGACGCCGGCGGGACGAACTCGAGCGGAAGAACGAGCGCCTCGAGGAGTTCACGAGCGTCGTCAGCCACGACCTCCGGAACCCGCTGACGGTGCTGAACGGCGCGGTCGACGCGGCCGAGGCGACCGGCGACCCCGAACAGTTCGAGCGCTGCCGGAACGCCGTCGACCGGATGGACGCGATGATCGAGAACCTCCTCGCGCTGTCCCGGCACGGGGAAGCGATCTCCGAGCCGGAACCGGTCGACCTCGCGCGGGCGGCCAGCCGCGCCTGGGGGACCGTCGAGACCGACGCCGAACGGCTCGCCGTCGAGACCGACCTGACGGTCCGGGCCGACCCCGAGCGCCTCGCTCGACTGCTGGAGAACCTGTTCGGCAACTCGGTGGAGCACGGCGCCACCGACCGCACGGCAGTGGGCGCGCCGGACGAGGGCGGCCTGGTCGTCCGCGTCGGCGACTGCGACGGCGGGTTCTACGTCGAGGACGACGGGCTGGGGATCCCCGAGGACCTGCGCGGCGACGTGTTCGACTCGGGATTCTCGACGCGGGCGGACAACACCGGCTTCGGTCTGGCCATCGTCGAACGGATCGCCGAGGCTCACGGCTGGACCGTCGACGTGACCGAGAGTGACGCCGGCGGCGCGCGGTTCGAGGTCACCGGTGTCGAGACCGTCGAGTGAGCGACTGTCGACCGAGAGCGCCGGCCGACCGACCGGTCGCCGAAAGCTTCGAGGGGGCGACCGACCAGTTTCGAACGTGAGCGAGCCAGTGGTGGTCCCGGGCGGTCGCGACGTGCGCGGGTCGCTGGACGAACCGGACGGCACCGACCCGACCGCCTGCGTCGTCGCCTGTCCGCCCCACCCGCAGCTGGGCGGGTCGCGCTCGGACCGCCGGCTGACCGCGGTCGCCGACGCGCTGACCGACCGCGGGATCGCCGCGCTCCGATTCGACTACGGCGAGTGGGGCGGCGGACCCGGAGAACTGCGCGACATCGGCGGGGCGCTCGACTGGGCGGACGAGCGCTACGACGCGGTCGGCCTGTTCGGCTACAGCTTCGGCGGCTGTCTCGCGTTCGCCGCGGCGGCCGACGGGACGGACGACGATGGGGCATCGCCCGCGGCCGTCTCCGCCCTCGCGCCCGCTCCCCGGGTCGGCGACGGGGCGGACGCGGTCGACGCCGTCGCGGCCGTCGAACGGATCGACTGCCCCGGCCAAGTCGTCTACGGGAGTCGCGACGGCACGGTCGACGCTCGGCCGATCGTCGAGCGGGCGCGCGAACGAGGGTTCTCGGTGACGGAACTGGCGGCCGACCACCACTTCGTCGGGCAGACCGAGACGGTCGCGCAGGTCGTCGCGGACTTTCTCGCGGGTCGCGTCTGAGCCGGGACCGCGCACCGGTCGCTGGACCGACCGGATCGGCGGTCCACGGCCGTCACACGTTGACAAACACACGGATTTGCAGTGGCTCCCGAAACGGTTTTCAGGGCACACCGCGCACGGTCGGTATGCCGACGGAACCGGAGCGAGAGTACGACGAAACTCTGGGGAACAAGTTCGTTTTCGTCACCGGGGGCGTCATGTCCGGGCTGGGCAAGGGTATCACGGCCGCCAGCACCGGCCGGCTCCTCTCGAACGCCGGCTTCGACGTGACCGCGGTCAAGGTCGACCCGTATCTCAACGTCGACGCCGGGACGATGAACCCCTTCCAGCACGGGGAGGTGTACGTCCTCAAGGACGGCGGCGAGGTCGACCTCGATCTCGGGAACTACGAGCGCTTCCTCGACATCGACATGACCTCGAAGCACAACGTGACCACGGGCAAGGTCTACCAGTCCGTCATCGAGAAGGAGCGCTCGGGCGACTACCTGGGCAAGACCGTCCAGGTCATCCCGCACGTCACCGACGACATCAAGCGGCGCATCCGCGAGGTCGCCGAGGGCAGCGACGTCTGTATCATCGAAGTCGGCGGCACCGTCGGTGACATCGAGGGGATGCCCTACCTCGAAGCGCTCCGGCAGTTCGCCCACGAGGAAGACGAGGACGACATCCAGTTCGTCCACGTCACGCTGGTCCCCTACTCGAAAAACGGCGAGCAGAAGACCAAGCCGACCCAGCACAGCGTCAAGGAACTGCGCTCGATCGGCCTCCAGCCCGACATCCTGGTCGGTCGCGCCGACGACCGGCTCGACCCCGAGACCAAGGAGAAGATCGCCCTCTTTTGCGACGTACCCACGGAAGCGGTCTTCTCGAACCCCGACGTGCCCGACATCTATCAGGTGCCGCTGATGGTCGAAGACGAGGGCCTCGACGAGTACGTCATGGAGCGACTCGACCTGGCCGACGACGCCCTGCCCGAGGACGAACGGCACAACGGCTGGCGCAAGCTGGTCACCCAGGAGCAGACGGGCACCGTCGACGTCGCGCTGGTCGGCAAGTACGGGCTCGAAGACGCCTACCTCTCTATCTACGAGTCGCTGAAACACGCCGGCCTCGCCCACAACGTCAACGTCGAGACCGAGTGGATCCACGCCGAGGAACTCGCCGACGGCACGGACGGGCAACTCGACGGCATGGACGCCGTCGTCGTCCCCGGCGGCTTCGGTTCGCGAGGCACCGAGGGCAAGATGGAAGCCATCCGCTACGCCCGCGAGAACGGCCTCCCCTACCTCGGTCTCTGTCTGGGCTTCCAGCTCGCGGTCGTCGAGTACGCCCGCAACGTCCTCGGCCTGGAGGGCGCCCACTCCGCGGAACTCGACGAGGACACCCCCTACCCGGTCATCGACATCCTGCCCGAGCAGGAGGGCGTCGACGACATGGGCGGGACGATGCGGCTGGGCGCCCACGTCACCGAGATCGAGGACGGCACCCTCGCCCACGAGATCTACGACGACGACAGCTGCACGGAGCGCCACCGCCACCGCTACGAGGTCAACCCGGAGTACATCGACGACCTGGAAGCCGCGGGTCTGCGCTTCTCGGGACAGTCCGGCCGCCGGATGGAGATCCTCGAACTGCCCGACCACCCCTACTTCGTCGGGACGCAGTTCCACCCCGAGTTCCGCTCTCGACCCGGCCGCGCCAGCCCGCCGTTCGTCGGCCTGCTCGACGCGGCGCTGGAGCTGCAGGGGTCGACGGACGATGAAGCCGTGGCGGACACCGAGGAGGTGGAGGCCTGATGGTCGACGTCGACTCCTTCATCGACGAGAAGCTCGACGAGATCGCGACCGAGGTCGGCGACGCGAACGCCGTCATCGGGCTCTCGGGCGGCGTCGACTCCTCGACGGCCGCGGCGCTGGCCTACGAGGCCATCGGCGACCAGCTCACCGCCGTCTACGTCGACACCGGTCTCATGCGCAAGGGCGAGACCGACCAGATCCGCGAGACCTTCGACTACATGGACTCGCTGCGTATCGTCGAGGCCCAGGACCGCTTCGTCGAGGCGCTCGAAGGCGAGACCGACCCCGAGGAGAAACGCCACATCATCGGCGAGCAGTTCATCCGGGAGTTCGAGGAGGTCGCCCGCGAGGTCGACGCCGACTACCTCGTCCAGGGGACCATCTACCCCGACCGCATCGAGAGCGAGGGGACGATCAAGTCCCACCACAACGTCGGTGGGCTCCCCGAGCGCATCGACTTCGACGGCATCGTCGAGCCGATGCGGGACCTCTACAAGGACGAGGTGCGCGAGGTCGCCCGCGCGCTCGACCTCGAGGAGATCACCGCCGAGCGGATGCCGTTCCCCGGGCCCGGTCTCGCCGTCCGTATCATCGGCGAGGTCACCGAGGAGAAACTCGAAGTCGCCCGCGAGGCCAACCACGTCGTCGAGGAGGAACTCGAAGACCACGACCCGTGGCAGGCGCTGGCCGCGGTGCTGGGGAAGGCCACCGGCGTCAAGGGCGACAACCGCGTCCACGGCTGGGTCGTCGCCGTCCGCTCGGTCGAGAGCCGCGACGGCATGACCGCCCGCGCCCAAGACGTGGACTGGGACACCCTCCAGCGCATTCAGTCCAGAATCACTGGCGAGAACGACAACGTCTCCCGAGTGCTGTACGACGTGACCCACAAGCCGCCGGCGACCATCGAGTACGAGTAAGCACAGCCGGCGACGTCTCGCCGGTCTACGGCGACGCGGACGCCGAGCCCCGCGCGTTCCACACGGATCGGAGCCCCTGGACGAACAGCCCGAGGAACCCGACCAGCAGCGCGAGCGCGCCGCCGATCCCGACCGGGCGGGGAACGGCGAGGAGGGTCCCCGCGTAGAGCCCGAGGAGGAGTTCGGAGCCGAGCCAACAGCCGAAGGCCGGGACGAAGTACCGCCGGCTGCGGTTCGTCTCCGCCGTCTTCGAGAGGACGAGGAGCAGGACCAGCCCCGACGCGGGGATCGCGATATCGACGACGTGCGTCGGACCGCCGAGCCACTCGATCATCGTCCGAGCGGAGACGCGATATCGACGTATCAGTTCCGGAGCCGTCCCGGTCGAGCGCCCGGGAACGCGGAGCGGTGAGCCGCCCGCCGGAAACGTGAGACACAAGCCCCCGGGCGTCGTCCGTGTCCGTATGAACGCAGTGTTCGCAGGCAGCGACACCGAGGGGCTGGCCGACGAGTTGCGCGACCGGGGGGCGACGGTGACGGTCGTCGACGGCGTCGCCAACCGGCCGGCACTCGAAGAGGCGGGCGTCCACGACGCCGACCTGTTCGTCCTGACCGACGTGGGCCAGGCGACCTCCATCGTCGTCGCGCGCGACCTCAACCCCGACGTGCGGGTCGTCACGTACACCGACGACTCCCTGCCGGAGTTCGTCAGCGGCCAGCAGGTCCTCGGGATGGACCCCGCGCTGTTCGACGCCGACACCGTCGCCGAGGAACTGACCGCGGAGGCCGACGCGGACGACTGACGCCCGGGCCGGCTACCTCGACCACCCCGACCGCCGCGACCGCGTCGGACCCGGGGCAACACTATTGTTCCCAGGGACGAAATTCACACAGTATGACCGAACTGTCGACCGACCCGACGGCTAGTGCGTCGGCGGCCGCGGCGGTCCTCTCGGCCTGGCGCGAGGGGCTTGGAGCGCTGGCCGGCGGCGCCCTGCTCGGGGCCGTCGCCCGGTCGCTGCTGGCGGTCAACGGCGTCTCGGGACCGTCGACGGCCGCGCTCGTCGGCGGCGGTGCCCTCGCTGCGCTCGTCTGCGTCCTCGGCCTGATCGCGGTCGGCGCGGCCCGGCGGACCGTCCGGTTCGACCGCGACTCCCTCACCGTCGAGGGCGGACTCCGACCCGGTTCGACCGCCGTCGAGTACGACGACCTCGACCTCGCGATCCGCCGTGAGACGGCGGGCGACCGACGGATCGGGACGGCGAGCTACGAACTGGCCCGGTCGGGGGAGTCGAGCCGTTTCCTCGGCAACCTGCGCGACCCCGACGAGTTCGAGCGCGCGCTCGACGCCCGCGTGCCGACTCCCCGCGAGCGGATCGACGCCGTCGACGAGGCGACGGTTCGCGAGGCGCTCCAGCGGAGCCGCGTCTTCTGGCGGGGCTGGCCGAGCGACGAGTCGCTCCCCCGGTCGGCGGTCGTGAGCGACGAGGCGCTCGTCGAAAAACTCGACGGACAAGGGGACGTGACGCCGACAGGCGGAGACGACGACGAACGACCGCGTCGCTCCTCGCCCGGCCCGGACCGACCGGCCACCCTCGACGGGATCACTCGCGACGGAAGTGGTAGCGAGGTCGAGAACTTCACCGGAGGGACCGCGGGCGACGGCGTCGCCGAGTAGCGTCCGTGACACCGGAACCGGAGCGGCGTCCGTCGGCCCAGCGCCACGAAGCTTATATGCGGCCCCCGAATAGTTGGAGCGATGACCGGTCCGATCCCGAGCGAACGGTTCGCCGGCGCCGTTCCCGCGCTCGGATCAGAGCTGCGCGTCCATCGCGACCGGCTGGAGTACGACCCGGGCGGACTGCGCGGCCTCGTCGGGAGGCCGAAGACCGTCGACATCGCGGCGATCGATCTCGTCGTCCGCCGCGACGGACGGCTCGACCGGCTGCTCGGTGCCGGAAGTTACGACCTGATCCGCTCCGGCGAGCCGACGGTCAGGCTCTATCACCTCGCGGACACCGACGGGGTCGAGCGCGCGCTCGGCGGGCGGGTGCCGGCGCCCCGGGACCGGGTCGAAGTGGTCGACGAGGCGGAGGCCCGCGCGGCGCTCCAGCAGCGACGGGTCGCCTGGCGGCGCTGGCCCGACGACGAACCGCTGCCCCGCTCGGCGGTCGTGACGGACCCCGATCTGGTCGAGCGGCTGCACGCCGGGGAAGAGATCGAAGGGCCGGAGGTGACCCGCGCCGAGGACGCCCGCCCGTCCGGCGTCACCGCGACCGACTTCGAGAACGGGACGTTCCCCGGCGGCGGGGGAGGCGGGGACGCCGACTTCACCGGCGGCTCGGCCCGTCACTCGCCCGGCCACGCGTCGAACGAGCGCGGCACGGAGCCCAACGTCGGGAGCGACGAGGCCACCGACATGAGCGACGGCGGGTGGTGACCGTCACTGCGGGGGCCGCGCGGGCTCGCGGACCTGACCGAACCGCGCCGCGAGGGCGGCCAGCCGGTCGCGCCCGCCGCGCTCGAAGGGCACGCCGTGGCCCGGCGCCGCGATTTCGAACCCCGGCGCGTCGGCCGCCAGCCGAGCCACGCTCTCGCGGGCCGCCGCCGTGTCGTCGGTGATGACCCACGGCGTCGTGTCCAGATCGCCGTCGGACTCGCGAACCAGATCGCCCAGCGCCGCCAACCCCAGCTCCTCGCTGACGTAGGCGACGTGACCCGGGGTGTGGCCGGGCGTCTCGTAGGCGGTGAACGAGCCGACTTCGTCGCCGTCGACCAGCGGGACGACCTCGGTCTCCGGTGGCGTGACCAGCGGGCCGACCAGTCGCTGGAACGCGCCCTTGGGGACCGAGAACGGCGGCGCCTCGCGACCCGTCACCAGCGGGGCGTCCCCCCGACCGGCGTATATCGTGAGGTCGAGACCGTCGAGGCGCGCGAGGCCGCCGACGTGGTCCAGGTCGTAGTGGGTGACCAGCACCCGGTCGAGGTCGTCGAGCGCGAACTCCGCGTCGACGACGGCGTCGAGCACGCGACCGCCGTGCCAGGGCATCCCCGCGTCGACGAGCGTCAGCGTCCCCCCGTCGTCGACGAGGTACGCGTTGACGCCGCCGAGTTCGATCCACCACACCTCGTCGGAGAGTCTCGTGACCATACGTCCGCGTACGGTCGTCGAGGGCATAAACCGGCGGTCGCGACCGAAGACCGACCGTCGAATCGGGCCCTACCGTCCGATCGTCACGTCGAGCGGGCGGTCCCGCGAGGACGGGCCGATCGAGACGACGTGGTCGCCCGAATCCACGGTCCAGCCCGACTCGGCGTCGTAGCGGCCGAACGCGCGCTCGTCGAGGTCGACGGTGACGCGACGGGACTCGCCGGCGTCCAGCGCCAGCGAGGCGAACCCGCCGAGCTCCCGCGGCGGTCGGTCGAGGTCGTCGGGCGCCGCCGGCGAGTCGACGTACGCCTGGACGACCGCCCGGCCGGAGCGGTCGGCGGTGTTCTCGACGGTCAGTTCGACCGTCGAGTCGTCGACCGCCTCGGCGTCGCGGTACTCGAAGGTCGCGTACGAGCGGCCGTGACCGAACGGGTAGGTCGGCTCGGCGTCGGTCACGTCGAAGTGCCGGTAGCCGACGAGCAGCCCCTCGTCGTAGTGTGCCTCGCCGTCGACGCCGGGGAAGCGTCGCTCGTCGGCGGTGGGGTACGCCGCCTCGGGGGCGAACGTGACGGGGAGCCTCCCGCCGGGGTCGCTGTCGCCGTAGAGGACGGCCGCGGCGGCGGAGCCGTGGGACTGGCCGGGGTACCAGCCGGCGACGACGGCCGCAACGTCCTCGCGCCAGGGCGTCTCGAAGGGGCCGCTCGTGTTCGCGACCACGACCGTCCGGTCGTTCGCGGCCGCGACCGCCTCGATCAGGTCGTCCTGGTCGCCGGGGAGCGCGAGCGTCTCGCGGTCGGCGGCCTCCGTCGCCTGGTCGCGGACGAAGACCAGCGCCACGTCCGCGTCCTCGGCGGCCGCGACCGCCGCGTCGAGTGACGCGTCGGACGCATCCTCGTCGCCCTCCTCGCCCCCGTCGTCGGGCTCGAACGCGTCGAACAGTGAGATGTCCTCGATCCGCGGGACCCCCTGGGCGACCGAGCCCGACCCCTCGGCGCGGGCCTCGATCCCCTCGACGGGGCTCGTCTCGGTGAACGGCGTCGTCTCCGAGGAGCCGCCACCGCCGAGGATCGCCTCGTCGACGTTCGGCCCGACCACGGCCACGTCGGCGCCGTCGGCCAGCGGCAGGACGCCGTCGTTGTCCAGCAGGACGGTCCCGCGGACCGCGACCCGCTCGGCGAGGTCGCGGTGTTCCGGCGTGTCGACCGCGCCCTCGGGTTCGTCCGCGTCACCGCTCCCGCCGAGCAGGCCGTGGCGGTCCAACTGGGTGAGCAGCCGGCGGACCATGTCGTCGAGCCGCGACTCGGGCACGTCGCCGGCTTCGACGGCGCCGGCCAACTCCTCGCTGTAGAGGCCGCCCGTCGTCGGGTCCGGCATCCCGTCGGCGTAGTCGAACCCGTCGGTCGGGTCGTCGGGGCCGGCGTCGTCGTCGGCCGCTTGCGCTTCCCGGTCGTCTCCGTGCCCGTCGCCGTCATCGCCGGGTGCGCCCATCGACTCGAACAGCTCCTCGGCCGAGATACCGGGCATCTGCAGGTCCAGCCCGCCGTTGGCGGTGCCGACGACGCTCTCGGTGCCGAACCAGTCGGACATGACCACGCCGTCGAAGCCCCACTCGTCTTTGAGGGTGTCCGTCAGCAACTCCCCGTGTTCGCTCGTGTACGTGCCGTTCACGCGGTTGTACGAGGACATCACGGCGCCGGCACCGGCGTCGACGGCGTCGCGGAAGCCCGGCAGGTACAGCTCGCGGAGGACGCGCTCGTCGACCTCGGCGCTGACGGACGCGCGGGCGGTCTCCTGGTTGTTCGCGACGAAGTGTTTCGGCGTCGCGATAACGCCGGTCGACTCGATACCGTCGACGACGCCCGCCGCGAACCGCCCCGTCACGACCGGGTCCTCGGCGTAGTACTCGAAGTTACGCCCGCAGTGGGGCACCCGGATCAGGTTCAGCCCCGGACCGAGCAGCACGTCCTGGTCCCGCGCCAGCGCCTCGCGACCCAGCGCCCGGCCGAACTCGCGAGCGAGTTCGGGGTCGAACGACGCCGACAGCGCCGTTGAGGCGGGGAACGCCGTCGCCGGTTCGTCCGTCCGGACGCCCAGCGGCCCGTCCGAGAACCTGACCGGCGGGACGTCCAGCCGCTCGACGCCGGGGACGAACCCCGTCGCCGTCCCTTCGGTGTCCGTCGCGCCGTGCGTGAGTCGTACCTTCTCCGCCAGTGTGAGCTCCGAGAGGAGCCGGTCGACCGTATCGGTCATCGTTGATTGGACGTTCAGTCAGGACAGACTTAACCGTTTCCACAGCCTTCGAAGTCCCGTCACCGTCCGAGGCGAGGAGGGTGCCCGACAGCAGGACGGGCGGTCGCGAGAGCGGGGGCCAGCCCGACAGCGGAGGTCGGGTGGGTTCGACGGAGCAACGGATGGGAGCGGTGGAGGGTCGAACGCCGGGTGGACGCCGGCGGGGGCGGTCAGTGTTCGAGGATGGTGCCGCCGGCGCCGACGGCGATCTCGACCTCGCTCTCGCGGCAGACGGCCTTCAGGTTCTGGCCGGTCGGGGTGGCGTCGGGCTTCCACTCCTCGTCCTCGCGGTCGTAGACCGCGCCGCCGCCGCCGACGGCGTAGCCGACGCCGTCCTCGACCTCGATGTCGCGCAGGCCGGCGTCGCCGGTGTCTCGCGGGACCCACCGCGAGCCGGTCCAGTGGAAGACCATCCCGCCGCCGCCGGAGACCCACACGTCGTCGGCCCCGTCCGAGTCGACGCCGTAGAAGTTGACGTTGGCGTCGGCCAGCCCGATCTTGTCCCAGGTCGAACCGTCGCCCGTGTAGAAGACGGACTTGTTGCCGTCGACGATGTGGCCCTCGCGGTCGTCGTAGAAGTCGACGGCGTTGATGGCCGAGCCCGACCCCGGCGTGACGTAGTCCCAGGTCTGGGTCGCGCCGTTCTCGAAGCTGTAGTACATCTTCCCGGAGTCGCCGGCGACGTAGACGTTGGCCTCGCCGGCCTCGCCCGTGACCGACACGTCGTTGAAGTTGTTGGTCACGTCCATCGGCGCCGAGTGGTCGACGAGATTGCCGGTCGTCACGTCGTACTCGCCGATAGCGCCCGAGGAGCCGACGAACCAGAGGCGCTCGCCGTCGTCGGTCACGTCCGCGCCGTAGAGGTTGTTGCCGTTGCCGGTCGGGCCGCCGTCGAGGATCTTCCGCCAGCCCTTCGCGGTCCGTTCGAGGACGACTCCCGCGTCACCCACCGCGTACGCGCCCTCGCTCGTCTCCTCGACGTCGTAGAGGGTGCCACCGACGGGGGACTTCACCGCGGTCCACTCCGAGTCGGCGGACGACGCGGACGCGACGGACGGGACGGCCGCCGCGCCGAGCGCCGCGCCCGCTGCTTTCAGCACGTTGCGTCGAGTGTCGGTGCGTTCGGACATTGCATCCGGGACATGCGACCGGTTGCACTTAATCGGGGGTCGCCTTTACCGCCGATTTACGCCGTTTAACGGCCCGAAACTCCGAATATCTCGGTATTCGTTCGGCCGAACAGACCGATTTCGGTCCGAGCGGAGCCCGCCGCCAACTCGACTTAACCGACGTGAAACGACGAAAGATTGAAGTGAAAGAGACGCTCCCGCGAGAGCGGCCCGGAGCGGCCCGAATACGTTCGTCTCACGGCGGCGGTCGGGTACCGAAATACTGTGGTACGGGCGCGACGGAGGGTGGTGGCGGTGGCGACTCGGTAGTCAGTCGTCGCGCCGCGCCAGCGAGACGAGATGGGCCATCTCCTCGACGACGAGCTCCTCGGTGCCCAGCCGGGCGGCGGCCTCGCTGCCGGGGAGGCAGAACACGGGGACGCCGTCGACCATCCCCGCGGTGGCGCGGGAGACCATCGCGCGGGTGCCGATCTCCTCGTAGGAGAGGATGCGGAACAGTTCGCCGAAGCCCGGGAGTTCGCGGTCGAACAGCGGGCGGGCGCCCTCGACGGTCACGTCGTCCGGCGTGACGCCCGTCCCGCCGGTCGTGACGACCACGTCGACGTCGTCGCGACCCGTGAGGTTCAACAGCGCGGTCTGGACGCCGTCGAGGTCGTCCCTGAGGATCTCGCGAGTGACGACCTCGTGGTCGGCGGCCTCGATCAGCGCCTCGATCACGTCGCCGCTCGGATCGTTCTCGCGTGTGCGCGTCGACGAGACCGTGACGACCGCGACACCGAGTAGCCCCACCTCGGCACCGTGGGCGTGGTCGTGGGAGTGACCGGCCGAGTCGTGCGAGCGGTCGTCGGTGTCGTGGGAGTGACTGCCAGAGTCGTGCGAGGGGTCGTCGGTGTCGTGGGAGTGACCGCCGGAGTCGGCACGGTCGTCCGTGCGAGCGCCCCCGCTGTTCTCGACCTCCCGACGGTCGGTCTCACTCGGAGCGTGCTCGGCCGCCGCGCCGGGATCGGTCTCGACGGCGGTCTCCGCGTCGGTCTCGACGGCGGCCTCCGCGTCGGTCTCGTCGTCGGCGAACGGGTGGTCGTCGGGACCGTCCGCTACCTCGGAGGGCTGCACCGATCCGCTCGACGACGACAGCGGGTCGTCCGCCGGCGAGTCGGCGCCGCGGCCGTCGTCGGTCGTTTCGGGTTCGGTGTCGTCGGTCGACGGATCCGTCTCGGTATCGGCCTCCGGGGACGCCGCCCCGGCGGCGGCAGTGTCCGGGGCCAGCGGGTCCCCGCTCGCGCCCCCGGACGAACCGGCGAGCGGGTCCCCGCCCGATTCGGCCGCGTCGGCATCGCTCTCGCCATCGGACGCTCCCGGGTCGGATCCGGTGGCGTCCCCGCTCTCGGACTCGCCCGCGTCGACCCCCTCGGTTTCGACGGCCGGTTCGTCTGCGGGCTCCGGCTCGGTCGGCTCCGCTCCCGCTTCCGGTTCCCCCTCGACCGGCTCGTCCGCCGGCTCGTCCTCGGCGGCTTCCGCCCCGCCCCCCTCGGCGTCGGCCTCCTCGTCCTCGTCGTCGCCGTACCCGCGGCTGGTGTCGCGGGACTGGAAATCGACCATGGGATCGCTACCCGACAGCGAACCAAAAAGGCCAGCATGCCGACCGCGGTCAGGAGAGCGTCGCGACGACGGCGTCGGTGGCGGCGTCGGCGTCGCGGTCCTGGAGGAAGGTGGCGACGGCGTCTTTGAGCTGGACCACCTGTTCGGGTCGGACGGCCAGGCCGTGACACATCGACGGGAGCTGGGTCGCACGGCCGTCGAACGCCTCGTGGAGCCCGCGGCTCATCGGGTGCAACTCGGCGACCGACACGTCGCTGCGCGGCGGGACGGACCCGCAGATGGCGTTGAACCGCTCGATGGTCTCTGCGGACCCGAGGTACTCGACGAACGCCGAGACGGCGTCGTCGCCCTCAGTGTGAGCCGCCGGGACGACCGCGTTCGTGTTGACGATGTGCGTGCCGTCGGTGCCGGGGAACGGGACGCAGTCCCAGTCGCGGCCGAACTCCATGTCGCTCCCGGCCATGTGTCCCGTCGACCACGACCCGTTGTTCATACAGGCCGCTTCGCCGTCCGAGAAGGCGAACTCGAGGTCGCTGGAGTCCATGAACTCCGGGTTGTCCGGCCCGGCGGCAAGGTACGTCTCGAGCGTGTCGAACCCCGCGCGGATACCCGCTCGATGGGGCGACGGCCGGCCGCCGGTCGCCTCCTCGTAGCCGTCCGGCCCCTCGTGGGCGAGAAAGAGCGTCTCCCACAGCTGGAGGAGGCCGAACGGGTTCCGCCCGAAGACGGCGATCGGCTGTTCGGCGTGCTCGGCCAGCGCCGGGAGCGCCTCCGCGAGTTCGTCGGGACCCGAGAGGCGGGCCGGGTCCACGCCGGCCGCCTCGAACAGCTCGACGTTGTAGTAGAGGTTGCTGATCCGGTGCATGTCCAGCGGGACGGCGTGGAACTCCCCGTCGAAGCGGGCCACGTCGACCATCCCGTCGAAGTACGCCCGTTCCATGCCCGTCCGCTCCCACAGCTCGGAGATATCCGCCGTCGCGCCGACCTCGACCGTGGGCCTGAGGTTCGCACCCGGCCACTCGTCCCACACGTCCGGCGGGTCCTCGCGGAGGATCCGGCTCTTGATCATCAGGCGGAGCGCGTTGATCGCCGTCTGCTCCTCGGCGAACGACACGTTCGGGTTTCGGTCGGCGTACTCCGAGAGCACCGCGTCCATCGCCTCCTGCTCGCTCCCCCACACGAAGTGGTGGTGGATCTCTATCTCGCGCTGTCCGCCCACGGCCGTTGACATACGATACCGTCCGTCCGACCCCCATAATGACCTTGTCCCCGAGTTATCCGAACTGAGAATCGGTTCGGACGGACGGGAGTGACCCGCTCGCTCGGCTCGGTCGGTCCGGCGGGCTCGCTCGGCTCGGCCGGTTCGTCACCGTTTTGCACACCCCGCGAGTGGATAAGAGTATGTACGCAGTCCAGTACGCGGACCACGGCGACCGCGACGTCGTCGAGTACGCCGAGCGGCCCGACCCCGAGGCTGGTCGCGCGGACGTGCTCGTCGACGTGAAGGCGGGCGCGCTGAACCACCTCGACGTGTGGACCCGGAAGGGCCTGCCCGGCGTCGACCTGGAGATGCCCCACGTCCCCGGCTGCGACGCCGCTGGCGTCGTCGAGTCGGTCGGCGAAGACGTGACCCGCTTCGAACCCGGCGACCGCGTCGCGGTCACGGCGGGCGTCAGCTGCGGCGAGTGCGAGTTCTGCCGCGACGGCGAGGCGTCGATGTGCGTCGACTTCCACATCATCGGCGAACACGTCAGCGGCGTCCACGGCGAACTCGCCGCGGTCCCCGAGGACAACCTCGTCGCCGTCCCCGAGGGCGTCGACTGGGCGACCGCCGCCGCGGCGCCGCTGGTCTTCCAGACCGCCTGGCGGATGCTCGTCACCCGCGCCGATATCGAGCCCGGCGAATCCGTGCTCGTGCTCGGCGCCTCGGGCGGCGTCGGTCACGCGGCCGTCCAGATCGCCGACTTCGCCGGCGCCGAGGTGTTCGCGACGGCCAGCACCGACGAGAAGATCGACTTCGCGCGGGAGATCGGCGCCGACCACGCCATCGACTACACCGACGAGGACTTCGCCGCGCGGGTCCGCGAGCTGACCGACGGACGCGGCGTCGACGTGGTGGTCGACCACGTCGCCGGCGAGACGTGGGACGACTCGCTGAAGAGCCTCGCCAAGGGCGGCCGGCTGGTCACCTGCGGCGCGACGGCCGGTGGCCGCCCCCAGACGAACGTCAACCGGGTGTTCTGGAACCAGCTGTCGGTTATCGGCTCGACGATGGCCACCCCGGGCGAGGTCGACGACGTCCTCGCGAAGGTGTGGGACGGCACCTTCGAGGTGCGCGTGCGCGACCGCCTGCCGATGAGCGAGACCGCCCGCGCCCACGAACTGCTGGAGGACCGGGAGGGGTTCGGGAAAGTGGTGGTCGTCCCCGACAGCGAGATCGATGACTGAGACGCCCGCCGCCGACGGCGACCCCGACCGCGAGGGCGGAACCGACACGGACGACGATGTCCCCCCGGTCGATCCGGGGGGCTACGACGTGCCGGACCCCGAATCGCGCGAGTTCGGCGTCCGCGGGTGGGGGCTCGTCGCCGCGCTGGTGGTCGCGCTCGTCGTGATCCCCTGGACGATCATCGGGATCCCCCAGGCGCAGGGGCTCCTCGAAGCGCTCCCGCTGGGGTATCGCGACGCCTACCTCGTCCTGCCGTTCGTCCCCGCCGTCTTCCTCGGCGCCCTCGGCGTCTGGACGGCGCTCGCGAACCGGCGGCCCTGATCCGGCGACCCTGATCCGGCGACCCCGCGACGGCACACCGACCGAAGTCGTCCCGCGACCGCTCCGATCCAATTCTGATATCGGGCCATATACACTTATTTCCGGGACGGCGAAACGACTCTCGTATCGATGGTGACGCCGCCGTTCACGCCCTTCGTCCTGCTCGCGGCGATCCTCGGGAGCGGCGTCGCCGCGTTCGTGTGGGTGTTCCGCGACACGCCGGGCGCAAAGCCGCTGTCGGCGTTCGTCGCCGGGGCGAGCCTGTTCGCGCTCGCCCAGGGGATGGCGCTGGCGTCGCCGGGGCTGGCCGGGAAGCTCCAGTGGTCGAGCGTCGCCGCGACGGTCTCGGTGGTCCTCCCGGCCGCCTGGCTGGCGACGGTCCTGGCGTACACGGAGAGCGACCGGTCGCTCGGCCGCCGACGGCTGGCGCTGTTGCTCGTCGAACCCCTCGCCTTCGCCGCGCTCGTCTGGACCAACGACGCCCACCACCTCGTCTGGGCCGACCGGTGGATCGAGACGACCGGCGCGGGCGCGTACCTGACCGAAGAGTTCGGCCTCGGGATGTGGGCCCACGTCGGCTACTCCTACCTGCTGATCGCGGCCGGCGGGCTCGAACTCGTCCGGCTGAACTTCCGGACGACGGACTTCTTCCGTAGCCAGGGGACGGCGCTGCTGGCCGCGATGTTCGTCGCCGCGTCGCTGTGGGCCAGCTCGCTGTTCGGCCTCGTGCCCCGGCAGTACGACCTAGGCGGCTTCGGGTTCGTCTTCGGCGGCCTCGTCATGACCGCCGCCCTGTTCCGCGGTCGCCTGCTGTCGATCACGCCGGCGACCCGACAGCTCGGTCGCGAGGCGGTCATCGGCGAGATGGACGACCGCATCGTCATCCTCGACGACGAGGACCGCGTCGTCGACGTGAACCCCGCCGCCGCCCGGCTCCTCGACGTCGACCCGCAGGCGGTCGTCGGGACCCCGATCGGGACCGCCGCGCCGCGTCTCGCGTCGGCGATCGAGTCGGGGTCGGCCGGCCAGGCCGACCTCGAACTCGGCGGGGCCGACGGGCGGCGCTACTACGACGTGCGCGTCTCGCGGCTCTACCGCAGTTACGGCGGGGTCGCCGGCCGCGTCGTCAGCTTCCGCGACGTGACCGACCGCCGCCAGCACGAACAGCGTCTCGACGTGCTCAACCGCGTCCTCCGGCACAACCTCCGCAACGAGTTGAACGTCGTCGCCGGCAACGCCGAGTTGCTCCGGCAGGACGTGGAGGGGTCCGACGACGTGCGCCGTCGGCTCGACCGCATCGAGGAGACCGTCGACGGCGTCGTCGCCCGCAGCGAGAAGATCGGCCACGTCTCCCGGATGGTCGACGAGGAGTGCGACCGCGAGTTCGCCGCCGCCGAGCGCGTCGACAGCCTCGCCGACAGCGTCGAGACCGAATACGACGGCGTGACCGTCACCGTCGACCTCCCCGACGGGTTGACCGTGGTCGGCGGCCCCTGTCTGGAGCGGGCCTTCGAGGAACTGCTGGAGAACGCCGCCGAGCACGCCGGCGAAACCCCGACCGTCGAAGTGCGAGCGGCCGAGTGTCCGGACGGTTTCGTCGAGATCCGCGTCGCCGACGACGGTCCGGGGATCGAAGACCAGGAGCGGACCGTGATCGAGGCGGGCCGCGAGACGGCGCTCGAACACGGCAGCGGCGTCGGCCTCTGGCTCGTCAACTGGGTCGTCCGCGAGTGCGGCGGCTCCGCCGAGTTCACCGACGGCGGCGACGGCTGCACCGTCGTCCTCAGGCTCCAGCGGGCCGACGCCGTCGACGGCGACGGTCTCGACGACTCGGGCGGCGAGTCCGCCGCGGCCGACGACCGCGACCGGACGGAACTCGAAGCCGACGATTGACGCCCGCCGACGGGGATGGCACTCCGCCGGGAGCGGCCGAATCCCGAACACGGAGCGTCCGGCTCGGCGACGGAGACTGACTACAGGAAAACGGGCGAGCCGGACCGCGTTACTCGAAGTCCCGGCGCATCGCGATCTCGAACCAGGGGCAGAGACGCAGTTGTCGGTACCACCGCGGGTGCTCGTACAGGTGCTCGTAGGGCACCCACATGTAGCCGCCGACCTCCTCGGGGTCGGGGTCGAGCGACGTGTCCAGCAGCGTCGCCTTCAGCACCGCGCAGACCTCGTGTTCGACGCCCTCGTCCATGTAGTAGCGCTTGTACTCGAAGCGGTCGGTCACCCGGAGGTTGTCGTACTGGTCGGGCGTGACGCCGAGTTCCTCTTCGAGTCGCTGGCGGGTCGCCTCGACCTGCGTCTGGCCCTTGATCGGATGGGAGGCGACGGTGCCGTCCCAGTAGGTGTCCCAGAGCCGTTTCTTCGGGCTGCGCTGGGCGAGCAGGATGCGGTCGTCCTCGTCGAACAGCAGCGAGGTGAACGCGCGGTGTCGGGTGCCGTCGCCGGTGTGGGCGTCGAGGCGGTTGATCAGCCCCTGTTCCTCGTCGTTCTCGTCGACGGCGATCACCGACTGCTCGGCGTTCTCGTGGTAGTCGTCGGCTCCGTCGGCCGACGGCCCACTGCCGTCTCCGGGAGCCCCCTCGTCGTCCGTACTCATGGGAGTCACGTGGTAGAGCGGGTTCA
This sequence comes from Halosimplex rubrum, assembly GCF_013415885.1. Taxonomy (NCBI): domain Archaea; kingdom Methanobacteriati; phylum Methanobacteriota; class Halobacteria; order Halobacteriales; family Haloarculaceae; genus Halosimplex; species Halosimplex rubrum. The sequence continues at coordinate 2,674,722 of NZ_CP058910.1, read as the reverse complement.
AACAGTCTTCGACTCGCCGTCGGTTGCGACCGCGGGCCGGAGACCAGCCGATCGCCCGACGCGTGACGGTGCGCTCACCCGACGCGCTCGTCGAGGATCAGTCTCGTCTTCGTACTCACGACCTCGTCCAGTTCGCGTGTCTGCGTGATGATCTCGTTGACGCGCTCGGTGTCTTGGGCGTCGACGACGAAGACGATGTCCTCCTCGCCGGAGACCTGCCAGACGAAGTCGACCTCGGTCCAGTCGGCGACGCGGTCGCTGATGTCGTGGGTGTCGACGCTCACGTCGACCCCGACCTCGATCATCGCCTTGACGTTCCCCGTCCGCGTCGCCACGGTGAAGCGCTCGATGACGCCGTCGTCGACCAGCGACTCCACGCGGTTGCGGACCGTCCCCTCGGAGGTCCCCACGTCGTCGGCGATCTCCGTGTACGGCGTTCGCGCGTCCCTGCGGAGGATGTTCAGGATCTCCCGGTCGAGGTCGTCCATCGAATATCTCCACCTTCCGCACCACCCCACTTGACCGTTACGAATTTCGTAACCTGGCTTCGAAAGCAAGGCTTATGCACGGAGGTGGTATACGCATCTCGTAATGACGGACGCCTACGTGGCACTGGAGGGCGGACGCGTCGTCGAGGCGCGCGCGCGCTCTCCGGGCACGACTCGCGGGGAACTGGTCTTCACGACAGCCTACACCGGATACGAGGAGAGTCTCACCGACCCCTCCTACGAGGAGCAGATCCTCACGTTCTCCTATCCGCTGATCGGCAACTACGGGGTTCGAGAGGAGCGCTTCGAGTCCGACCGGGTCCACCCGCGCGGCGTCGTCGCCCGCGACCTGACCGAGGACGTGGTGGAGTGGCTCGAGGAGGAGGGCGTCCCGGCCGTCGACAAGCTCGACACCCGCGACCTCGTGACGGAGATCCGCGACTCCGGCGCGATGAAGTGCGGCATCGCCGCGGGCGAGGACGTGACCGAGCAGGACGCGCTCGACGAGCTCGAGCAGTGCGAGCACATGAGCGACCACACGGAGATCGGCGACCAGGTCACCACGCCCGAGACCGTCGTCTACAACGAGGACGGCGACGGGCCCGACGTGGCGCTCATCGACTGCGGCGCGAAGGGCTCGATCGTCTCCTCGCTCGTCGAGCGCGACGCGACGGTCCACCTCATGCCCCACGACACCACCGAGGAGGAGGTCGCCGAGCTGGACCCCGACGTGCTCTTCGTCTCGAACGGCCCGGGCGACCCGGAGAACTTCGAGGAGGCCAACGAACTCGTCGACGACTTCGTCGGCGAGAAGCCCATCGCGGGCATCTGTCTCGGCCAGCAGGTCGTCGCCAACGCGCTGGGCGGCGAGACCGAGAAGATGGAGTTCGGCCACCGCGGCGTCAACCAGCCCGTCCGCGACCTGCGGACCGACCGCGTGGTCATGACCACCCAGAACCACGGCTACACCGTCGCCGACCCCGGCGACAACCTCGAAGTCACCCAGATCAACGTCAACGACGACACCCCCGAGGGTCTGGAGAACGACGAACTCGACATCATCACCCGCCAGTACCACCCTGAGGCCAACCCCGGCCCCAACGACTCGAAGAGCTTCTTCGACGACGTGCTGGCGATGGCCGACGAGGAGTCCGTCGCGACGACGAACTGACGGCGACGCCCGCCCGATCCGTCTGCGGCGTCACTCCCCGGACCGATCGATCGGTTTCCCGCGGTACTGGATCGCCGAGTCGGAGCGTCCGTCGTCGCTCTCGGCGCCGTCCGTCCGACCCGTTCCGTCCCCGGGGGCGTCGTCTTCCGCCGGCGGCTCGTCGGGGACACCGGGGTGGTTCTCGCGGCTTATCGGCTGGCCACGGTAGGTCAGCTGGTTGGCGCCGTCGTCGGCCTCGATCTCCTCGGGCGCCTCCGTCGTGCGCTCCTCGACGTACTCCGCGGCCGCCGCGAGCAGCGATTCGTTCGTCGACCGCTTGGCCCAGCAGTGGTACTGCTTGCGCGGCGTCCGGAGGACGAATCGATTCGCGAGCAGGCCCGTGTGGTACGAGGCGGCGACGACCGCGTCGTGTGGCACCTCGACCACGCTGTCTTCCTCGGCCCCGCCGACCAGACAGAGGGTGCGACGGTCCGTGACGACGATAACGGTTCCGCGGTCGCCGGCCGGCTTCGTCGTGTTGCGCTTGGTCCCCAGGCCGATACCGCGCTTCTCGTTCGTCAGGACGTAGGCCGGCGCCTCGGTCCCGTCGAGGCGCGCGACGGGGGGACGGTGCAGTCGTCCCTCGGGGAACGCCTCCTCGCGTCCCGCGAGGACGCCGACGGTCACGGACGCGTGGGGTGCCATCTCCGCCAGTGTCATCGCCCTGTCGAGTGGGGTCCCGTCGCTCATCGACTCCCTCCGGGCGGCGTCGCGCGCGTCTCGGCGCTCATCACCTGAACGTTGTCACCCAGTTCTTATCAGAATACGCCTACCATTCCTTGTGGACAGGGTACGTCCTAATACGTCTCGATCGGGTGGCGGAGGGCGCGCCGAGCCGGCGGGGAGGTCACCGCTCCCACTCGTAGAACCACCACGACGCGCCGAGCAGCAGGAGTCCCGCGCCGAGCACGGACGTGGCCGGCTCGGGGAAGACGAACAGCACGAATCCGACCAGGATCAGCAGGCTCGGCTCGATCTCGTTCCAGTACTCGGAGTAGCTGGGAAGGGCCATGTGTCCCCGTTGGAGGGCGACCGGGAAATACGTTGACCGGTCGCCGCGCGGGTTCGACCGCTCGCGGGCTACGGGACCGTGTCGCCGACCCGGACCAGCCTGACGTGTCCCCGCTGGTCGATCGTGACCCTGTACCCCGCGTAGGAGAAGGCAACCTCCATCTGCGCCTCGGGCGACGGCGGTCGCTTGAAGAGGTTCTCGACGCTGTGGTCGACCTCGCGATACAGCGACGGCAACTCCGTCGCGTCGACCCCTTCGAGTCGTGCGATCAGCTCGAGAAACTCGTTCTCGGCCGTCTCCGACCGCGGTTCGATCTGTGCTCGCACGATCCCCGGGAGCTCCTCTCCCGTCTCGTCAGCCTCGTCGAACGGCTCCTGTCCCATACACTGTGAAATGCGGAGCGCCCGGGACAAGTGTAGTTGCCACCTTTCGGTCGGCTACGCGCCGGTAGCCGTGCGGTTGCTACCCCGATAGCGCGGTCGGGTTGCGAGTTCGAGACCACTGGCACACCGCGACCGGCCGCCGCCGGGCGCGCCGCTCGCGGCCCGACGGCGCGCTGTCCGGTCGCCGACAGTGGCGGACGGGATGCCCGGAGAGAAGGAGGCGGCGTTCAGGCCGGCGACGGCGTCTGGATGCTGGAGATGTAGCCCGTCAGGTCCGTCGTCGAGATGATGCCGATGACGCCCTCCTCGCCGTCGACCACGGGGAGGTGGTGGATGCTGTGTTCGATCATCAGGTCGGCCGCGTCGACGACGGAGGTCTGGGCCGTCGTCGTCACCACGTCGGTCGTCATGTAGCGCTCGACGGTCGTCTGGGCCTTCGGCTTGGACTTGGCGACGATGTCGACGAAGTCCGTCGTCGTGAGGATGCCCAGCAGCCGGTTGTCCTCGTCGACGACGACCAGCGACCCGACCCCGTTGTCCCGCATCTGCTCGGCGGCGTCCTCGACGAGCGTGTCGGGGCCGACCGTCTCCAAGTCCGAACTCATCAACCGCGCGACGAAGATGTCTTCCATAGACACTACTACACGTATCGGGCGTATAAACACCGGCGGTCCCGGCAGAGCGGTCAAGCGAAAACGCTTCGCATCGTCACGGTTCGTCCGTCGAGCGATCCGAACCGCAACTCCCAGGCGACCCCTCCCGAAAGGAGTCTCATGGCGTGGTATCTCCTCTTCGTCGCCGGCCTGTTCGAGATCGCGTGGGCCATCGGGCTGGAGTACTCCGACGGGCTCACCCGCCCGGTCCCGACCGCCGCGACCGGCGTCGCGATGCTGATCAGCGTCGTCCTGCTGGCGAAGGCCGTCGAGCAACTGCCGGTCGGCACCGCCTACGCCGTCTGGACCGGCATCGGCGCCGTCGGCACCGCGGCGCTGGGGATCGCCCTCTTCGACGAGCCGCTCTCCGCCGCTCGCGTCGCGTTCGTCGGCCTCATCGTGGTCGGCATCGTCGGCCTGAACCTCACCGCAAGCGGCGCGTCGTGAGTCGCGGCCGTCGGAACGAGCGAGTCAGGTCTGGCGGTACAGCAGCGTCGCGGTCCCGGCCAGCAGGAGGAGGATCCCCCACAGCAGGTCGCCGCCGGGAAGGACGCCGAGCAGCAGCGTGACGATGCCCGAGGTGATCAGGGACCAGCCGAGGGTGGTGCGGTAGGCCATGCGATCCGTTGGTGGTCCGAACTGAAAGGTATCCGGTCACCCGAGCAGGCCGAAGCTCGCGGCGAGGTGCAAGCCGAGCAGCGCACCGACCCCGCCCCCCACACGAGGTTGAAGACGAGCAGGGCGCCGACGGTGCGGCCTTCGACGTCGACGCCGAGCGGGCCGTGCAACAGCGCCAGCGCGTCGACGAAGAGGACCACGCCGAGGGCCGTGCCGTTGAAGACGCCGGTCGAGACGACCGACGGAACGGCGCTCGTTACGAACGGCCCTCCGCGTCGCTCCCGGCGGCCCAGCGGTCGCTTTCGGCGGACACGGGAACACGGAGAAGCGGACGTCGCAAGAAACTTGCTGCCGGAGCGAAGTGGCCGCCGTCCGGCCGGGCCGACGCCGTCGCCGTCCGGGCGCCGACTCAGTTCTCTTTGGGCTGGCCCCAGTACTCGTCGCGCTTGACGCGGTCGCCGACGGGCTGGACGTCCAGCGGCTCGTCGGCGGCCTCGATGGCCTCCAGCGCCGCGCGGGCCGAGGCGAGCGTCGAGAAGTAGGTGATCTCCTCCTCGACGGCCGACTGCAGGGGCTTGCGCTGGCGCGAGACGATGATGTCGACCTCACCGTTCTCGATGGCCTCGACGAACTCGTCCTCGCTGTCGAAGGTGACGAGGTCGAAGTGCTCCGCGTAGCCGTCGATCAGTTCCTCGCCGGCCTCGGTCTCGCGACCGGGGAACTCGCTCTCGGAGAGGTCGACGACGGCGGTGCCTTCGAGCGGGATGGCCTTGCCGACGGACATCTGTGCCTTCTGGTAGGCCTTGCCGAAGCTGTCGGCGGTGCCCATGACCTCACCGGTCGATTTCATCTCCGGGCCGAGGCGCGGGTCCGAGCCCGGCAGGCGGTCGAACGGCAGGACGACCTCCTTCACGGAGACCTGCTCGGGCACCTGCTCGGTCACGTCGAGGCTCTCGAGTGTCTCGCCGGCCATGACCTTCGCCGCGATCTTGGCGATCGGGACGCCGGTCGCCTTCGAGACGTAGGGCACGGTGCGCGAGGAACGGGGGTTCGCTTCGAGGACGTACACCTCGCCGTCCTTGACGGCCAGCTGGACGTTCATCAGCCCGACCGTGTCGAGCGCGCGGGCGATGTCCTCGGTGACCTGACGGACCTTGCGGTTCACGTCGCGGCCGAGCGAGCGCGGCGGGATCATGCAGGCGGAGTCCCCGGAGTGGACGCCGGCGGACTCGACGTGCTCCATGATGCCGCCGATGAGCACGTCCTCGCCGTCGGAGACGGCGTCGACGTCCAGTTCGACGGCGCCCTCGAGGAACTCGTCCACGAGGATCGGCTTGTCCGGGCTGACGCGGACGGCCTCCTCGATGTACTCCTTGAGGTCCTCGTCGCTGTAGACGATGTCCATCGCGCGGCCGCCCAGAACGTAGGACGGACGCACGAGGACGGGATAGCCGATGTCGTGGGCGAGGTCGAGCGCTTCCTGTTCGCTCGTCGCGGAGCCGCCCTGGGGCTGGGCGATGTCGAGGTCGTCCATCAGGCGGTTGAAGCGGTCGCGGTCCTCCGCGAGGTCCATGGCGTCGACGGCGGTGCCCATGATATCGCAGTCGAGGCCGCGGCGGTCGATCTCCGCTTCGAGCGGGTGGCCGATGTCGACGGAGGTCTGGCCGCCGAACTGGACCATCACGCCGTCGGCGCCGGTCTCCTCGACCACGTCGGCGACCTCCTCGGCCGTGATGGGCTCGAAGAAGAGGCCGTCGGAGGTGTCGTAGTCCGTCGAGACCGTCTCGGGGTTGTTGTTGACGACGGTGGCGTCGATGCCCAGTTCCTCCAGCGCGCGGACCGCGTGGACCGAGCAGTAGTCGAACTCGACGCCCTGCCCGATACGGATCGGGCCGCCGCCGACGACCACGACGCTCTCGGCGTCGCGGTCGACCTGGACCTCGTTGCGGCCCAGCCCCGAGATGGGGTCCCGCGAGGAGTAGTAGTACGGCGTCGTCGCCGCGAACTCGCCGGCGCAGGTGTCGACGAGCTTGAAGTCGCGGTCCGTGGTGTGGCTCTCGACCTCGTCGACGGTCACGTCGGGACCGGGCGAACTCGCTGCCTCGGCGGACTCGGTGTCGGCTCCGCCGTCGGCCATCGCCGTGTCGTCGTCGGGGGCGTCCGGGCCCTCGACGACCGGGAGCCAGGAGACGTGCGTGTCGTTGAACTCACCGCCGGCGAGGGCGGTGATCTCCTGGTCGGTGAAGCCCACGTCCGCGGCGGCCTGGTAGTCGCCCTCGGCGGCCGCCTCGGCCGCGTCGGCGATGCGCTGGAAGCGTTCGAGGTACCACTCGCGGATCTCCGTGATCTCGTTGATCTCCTCGACGGTGTATCCCCGCGAGAACGCCTCGAAGATGGCGTAGGGACGGTCCGGCGAGGGGCGTTCGAGGTAGTACTCCTCCAGCTCGTCGTTGAACACCGTCGAGAAGTCGACGGCCGGGTCGTACTCCGAGGAGCGCAGCGCTTTCAAGAGGGATTCCTCGAAGGTGCGGCCGATCGACATCGCTTCCCCGGTCGATTTCATCGCCGGGCCGAGCTCGAACTCCACGTCGGTGAACTTGTCTTTGGGCCACCGGGGCACCTTCGTGACCACGTAGTCGATGGCCGGCTCGAAGGCGGCGGTGGTCTGGCCGGTGATCTCGTTTTCGATCTCGTGGAGTCGCTTGCCGAGCGCGACCTTCGCGGTGACGCGAGCGATGGGGTAGCCCGTCGCCTTCGAGGCCAGCGCGGACGAACGGGAGACGCGCGGGTTCACCTCGACGACGCGGTACTCGCCGCCGGGCGTGCCGTCGTCGCGCCACGCGAACTGGATGTTACACCCGCCTTGAATGCCGAGTTCGCGGATGACGTCGAGGGCAGTGTCGCGCATGACCTGGTGGCCCTCGTCGGGGATGACCTGGCTGGGCGTGACGACCGTGGACTCGCCCGTGTGGATGCCCATCGGGTCGAGGTTCTCCATGTTGCAGATGATGATACACGAGTCGTCGGCGTCGCGCATCACCTCGTACTCCAGCTCGATCCAGCCGTCGATGGACTCGGTGATCATCACGCGGTCGTCGCGCGAGAGGCGCAGGCCCTTGTGGACGGCTTTCTTGAGTTCGTCCATGTCGTCGATGACGCCCGACCCGGCCCCGCCGAGGGTGTAGGTCGTGCGCATGATGACCGGGAGGCCGCCGACGGCCTCGACGGCCTCTTCGACCTCGTCCATGGCCTCGATGGTGATCGACTCGGGGACCGGCTCGTCGATGGACTCCATGCGCTGGCGGAACTGGTCGCGGTCCTCGGTGGCGTAGATGGTGTCCAGCGGCGTGCCCATGACCTCGACGTCGTGCTCCTCGAGGACGCCCTCCTCGGCGAGTTCGGCGGTGACGTTCAGGCCCGTCTGTCCCCCCAGGCCGGCGATGACTCCGTCGGGGTTCTCCTTCCGGATGATCTCCGAGATGGCCTCCGTGTTGATGGGCTCGATGTAGACGGCGTCGGCCATCTCCGGGTCGGTCATGATCGTCGCCGGGTTCGAGTTGACGAGCACGACGCGGGCGCCCTCCTCCTGGAGCGCGCGACACGCCTGCGCGCCCGAGTAGTCGAACTCGGCCGCCTGTCCGATCTTGATCGGCCCGCTCCCGATCAGCAGAATGGTACGGTCCTCGTCCTGTGTCATTACTCGGGGGGAGTCCGTTCGTCGTAATAAACCCGGCGAAAGAATGCGGAAATCGAAACGCAGTTTCGAAAATCGTATCCGTCCGTCCGCGTCGCGCTTCGCCGGCGGATCGCGGCGAACGCGCCGGAACGGACGGGCCGAACCGGCCGGACGCCGCCGCATCGACGACGGCCGGGCGTCTATCGGAGTCACGACGAGGGGACGTAAATGGACGGCGATACGGCGGCGGCTGGCGGCGGCGCAGCCGCCGCCCCAGACGGTACGGCCTCAGTTGCTACGGTCGGTGAACTCGTAGCGGTAAGGCTGGTCGCGGATGACCTCGACCTCCCCGGACTGGGCGTGACGCCCGAGGACGGTCGCCACGCGGTGGGCGCTGTCGAACTCCTCGCCGTGGTCGTCGAGGAGGTCCAGGATCTCCCTGGCCGTCAGCGGCTCCTCCGCGTCGGCCTCCTCCAGCACCGAGCGGATGCGTTCGAAGTCGCGCTGCCGTACGCGCATACACAACGGTATACCCTCCACCACCATTAAACGGCGTCAGACAGCCGTCAGACGGCCGATCTCCGGTAATCGCAGGACGGCGACCCGCCGGATACGTCGTCGACTGTCATACGCACCCCGCTACTACGTACAACCAAACGGAAACATCCCCGACGGTGTTCGATATCGTCGGACGGCCGTTCGCTCGGCGGATGGTCGGGATCCGGACGACGGCGACCCCGCGGCCGACGCGGGGCGCGCTCAGACCGCGGAGTCGTGTTCGGTCTCGAACTCGCGTTCGTCGCGGTACTGGTCGACGAACTCGCTCACGTCGAACTCGTGGAGCCACTCCTCGAACTGCGCGGTGGCCGCCTCGTCGTCGGCGTGGCTGACGGCGTGGTCCATCAACTCGACGACGAGTTCGACGACGACCTCGTGGAGCCGACGGGCGTCGAAGTCCGTCAGCCACAGCAATGAGTAGCCGACCTCGCCCTGTTCGGAGAGGTCCTCGCTGACCACGGCCTCGGGGAACTCCTCCATCACGATACCCATGACGTGAGCGGTCGTGAACTCGGGGAACTCGTCGGCGGTCTCGATGCTCTCGGTCAGCACTTCCACGAGGAACTCGGGGACGAAGCGGCCGAGCGGATGCACGTCCATCACGACCGCGTGCGCGTCGCCGCAGGCGCAGTCGTACTCCCGCAGACCCATGTCGAGGTCGTGGACGGCGACGGTCTCCCCGCAGGGCAACTCGACGTCTGCCCCCTGGCTCCCGGGGACGCGCGGTTCTGCCATTACCCGTTCTACCGCCGTCAGCCGGTTAAAAGGCGCGGTACCGGGCGAGCGAGCGCCGCGAAACGGTCAGGGCCAGTCGTCGCGCTCGTCGTCGCCGGCGTCTTCCGCGGGCGTCTCGGGCTCGCCCAGTTCCCACTCGGCGGCCGCCGCCGCGTCGGTGACGGCCAGGTACTCCCAGCCGACCTCCTCGGCCAGCTCGGCGTCCTCGTCGTCGGCCCCGACGAAGACGTGTCGTTCGGTCCCGAACTGCTGGGCGACGTTTTCGAGGCTCTCCGCCCGACTGCGCGGTCCGGAGAAGAAGTCCTGGCGGATGCGGTGTTTGCGCGTGAAGTTCGTCACCACGTAGGTCGGCTGCTCGGAGACGACGCCGACGTACTCGCTCCACTTGCGCGCGTCCTGGAACACCCGGTCGGGGTACGCCAGGGCCTTCAGCGCGTCCAGGTCGAAGGCGAGGGTCATGTCGCTGCTGCCGCCGCTGTCCATACTCGATAGGGGTACTGGCCCGGGGAAAACGGCTTCGATCAGGCCCCGAGCGCGTCGCTCTGGCCCGCCGGCGTCGACGCGGTGTCGCCGCCGACGCCGCCGACCGCCTGCAGGTACGCGCTCGTCAGCATCGAGATCCCGAACACGACCACGACCGTCCCGGCGACCCGACCGGCCGCCCCGCTCAGGTCGCCGAGCGGGACCGTCCCGACGACGAAGGTCACGACCGCCCACGTCAGCCAGAAGACGACGCCGAGGACGACCATCGGGACGGCGTTCTCCACGACCAGCGCGTAGCTCTCAGAGATCGCCTCGAAGATCCCGTCGCCCGCCAGGACGATCCGCTGGCGGACGAAGAAAAACAGCACCGTCAGCGCGATGCCCGGGACGAGGAACAGCAGCGTCCCGAGGACGATCAGCACCAGCGCGATGGCGTTCGCGACCAGCGACTTCACGTACGCCCCGACCAGCCCCGACGTGATCTCCGAGACGGGGACGCTGTTGGGGTCCCGCGCCGCGAGCGCACGCACGCCGACGACGTGCAACAGCTCCGCGACGAACGGCAGCGCCGCCAGCATCGCCACCGCGACCGGGAAGGACACGTCCATCCCGTTTTGCCTGACGAGGTCCAGCAGCGGCAGCAGGTCCGCGTACCCCCGCTCGATCAGTTCCATCTCCACGTCCCGAAGCGTGTAGCCGCCCGCCTCCCGCAGCGCGAACTCCGCCCCCCGGGCGAAGAACGTCCGGTACACCGTCGGATTCGTCAGCCTGAACGCCAGGAACAGGGCCAGCACGAACAGCCCCGGTACCGTCACCAGCCGCTCGACCGCGTCCTCCAGCGTGTCACCCACCGATACTGTCATGGGGCGGAGTGGTAGGCTCTCTTACTTAAACTATTCCATGTCAGCCAGCGAGATAGTCGGCGGGTCTGGCCGAGCTGAGTCGAAAGAAGCGGATCCGCGGAGCGCTCGCGACGATCGCCGGTCAGGGGCGCCGGTCAGGGGCGCCGGACGGCGTTACTCGGGCTTGGGAGTGGCTTCTTCGAGCTTGTCCATGTCCACGTCCTCTTCGAGCAGGAGGTCCTTGTGCTGGGCGACCTCGCGCTCCTCGCGCATGAGCCGCTTGAACTTGGACTGCTGGGACAGGTCACCGATGAGGACGCCGCCGACGATCTTGCCGTCGTTGAACGCGAGGCGGCGCCACTCGGTGTCGCTGTACTTGCGGGCGGCGTCGTCGTCGCCGATGGTCGGGTGGCCAAAGGAGAGGAACGGGAAGTCGAAGTGGGTGATCGAGTACGAGGAGACCCAGCGGAACTCCTCGGGGTCGTCGGTCTCGCCGCCGGCCTCGAGGTCCTCGACCATGTTCTGGCCGGCGATCGAACCCTGTTCCTTCGCCGAGCCCCACGAGCCGTTCTGGCCCATCTCGCCGAGGATGGTGTCGTAGAACCAGGTCAGGTCGCCCGCGGCGTACACGTCGTCGACGTTCGTGCGCATGTACTCGTCAGTGACGACGCCGTCGTCGTTGGTCTCGACGGACGTGTCCTGGAGGAACTCGGTGTTGAAGCTCAGGCCGATGGCGACGCCGGCCCAGTCGCCCTCGAAGCGCTCGCCGTTGGGGTCGACGGCCGCCTCGACCCGCCCGTCGTCGTCGGTCTCGAACTCGGAGACGCCCGAATCGAAGACGGGAGTGACGCCGCGCTCGCGCATGGCGTCGTGGAGGATCTCCGCGCCCTCCTCGTTCAGCGCGTAGCGCCACCAGCACTCGCCGCGCATCAGGTAGTTGGCCTCGAGGTCCTGGGCGCCGCAGATGGCCGCCAGGTCGATGCCCAGCAGGCCGGCACCGACGATGATGCCCCGGTCGGCCGCCTCGACGTTCTCCTTGATCGAGCGGGCGTCCTGAAACGTCCAGAAGTGGTCGATCCCGTCGGCGTCGGCGTTGTCGATGCCGAACGAGGCGAGGCTGGCCGGCGTCCCACCCGTCGCCACGAGCAGCTTGTCGTACTCGTAGACGGTTCCCTCGTGGGTGTGGATCTCGTTGGCCTCCGTGTCGATCGTCGTGACGTGGGTGTTGAGCTGGAGGTCGATGTCCCGCTCGTCGTACCACTCGGGCTCGTGGATCGAGATGGGCGCCTCGGGCAGTTTGCCCTTGGCGAACTCCTTGATCAGGATCCGGTTGTACAGTGCCTCGCCCTCGTCGGTGATGACGGTGATATCGGCGTCGGGGTCCTCCTCGCGAATCGTCTCCGCTGCCGAACTCCCCGCGATGCCATCACCGATGATGACGTGGGATGCGCTCATGGCCAGGGTGTTCGCAAGCGTGGTTAATACGGATTGCTATCTCTCTATGCGGATGATTGGCAAACACATTCCCTCGAACGAAATAGTTGATCGTTCCGTCGTGTCGAACGTTCGCGGGAACCGAAACCGGTAGCGGATCGCCGATCCGGTCGGCGTTCGGGCGCGCCGTCGGTCGGTGCGCACCCGAGACGTTGAATACGGTCGCGTCCGAACCCCCGTACAACGATGAAGATCCGCCAGAACGTCCGTCACTTCGCCGCCAAGCAGGCGCTGACGCTCCCGGTCGTCGGGGAGAAGGTCAACGACCGGCTGGTCGGGATGCACACGGACATCTTCGCCGAGAAGGCCGAGCCCGACCGCCGGGAGGAACGCCGCGCCCACCTCGACGACTTCTTCGACGCGACGATGGACACCTACGTCGCCGCGCTCGAGGACGGCTACACCGAGGCCGAGGCCCGCGAGATCACCCACGTCCAGGCCAACTTCGACTTCTACAACCACGGCTGGACCGAGATGATGGAGTTCCCGAGCGACGAGCTCGACGACCACTACGACCGCTACAGCGACTTCTTCGAGCGCTACGACATCGCCATCGACGACCCCCTCGGTGCGTTCGCTCCCGCCGATGGCGTCGCGGAGGCCCCCTCGACGCCCGAGAAACTCGACGACCCCGAACACCCCTACGCCGAGGGCGGGTTCGCCGACGACGTGTACGTCGAGACCGCCGACGGCGAGTTGGTGGTCGGCGGCGGGGAGGAACCCGAGGACGTGTCCGTCGAGGAGGCGCCCGGCGTCGACGCCGAAGACACCGAGGCGTGACGACCCGAGCGGTCCCGTCGTCCCGTCCTACCGGTCGCCCGTGATCAGGTCCGCGCAGGCGTAGCCCGCCTCGATACCGCCGTCGAGCGAGCGCTCGGGGTACTGCGCCTTCGAGGCCATCCCCGCGTAGTAGATCCCTTCCGCTACCTCCTCGCTCAGGTCGTAGGGGACGACCATGTCGAGATAGCCCCGCTCGTAGATGGGCGCCGTCCGGGGGTTGCGCGCCGTCTGCACCCAGTTGACGCTGGCGGGGTCGAAGCCCGGGAACATGTCCTCGATCCCGTCGGCCCAGTACTCCTCGACCTCCGCGTCGGACATCTCCCAGAGGTCCTCCTCGGGACTCTGGATGTAACTGGCCGTGTAGTAGAGGTGTTCGCCGCCGTACCGTTCCGGCGGCACGAAGTTCGTGTGCTCGATGAACACGCCAAAGGGCGCCTCGTCCTTGATGTTCAGCCAGTAGGTGTCCGACAGCGACTGGTCCGTGCTCCAGACCGAGCAGACCGTGCCCTGGAAGTCGATCTCGCAGGGGTAGCCCGTCAGGTCTTCGAGGACGTTCGGCATCGCCGCGACGACGACGGCGTCCACGTCGTGCGTCTCGGTCTCCTCGTCGCGCTCGACGGTGATCGACTCGACCGACGGGCCGCCGCCGCCGGCCGCCGCGGCGTCGGCCACCGCAGAACCGCCGTCAGCCGCCGCGCCGGTGCCCGTCCCGATCCCGGTCACGCGCGCGCCGGTCGTGACGTTCTCCGTGCCGACGGCCTCGTAGAGTTCGTCGAGCAGGACGCCGAACCCGCCCTCCAGATACCCCAGTTGCTCGCCGCGGATCACGTCCCGCTCCCCGCGGAACTTCACGCGACCGAGCAGCCACGCCGCCGACACGTCCTCCTTGCGCGAGCCGAACTTGGCGTCCAGCAGCGGCTCCCAAAAGGACTCGTAGACGTGACGGGTGGTGTGGTCGAGCAGGAACTCCTTGATGGGCACGTCCTCGAAGTCGGTGATGTCGTCGTAGGTGTCGAACCTGGGGATCCCGCCGCGCACGTCGATCTCCTTGACGAGCATCGCGAGGCGGAACTTGTCGTAGATGGAGAGGTGGGGGTAGGCGAGGATCTCCCAGGCCTTCTCCATGGGGTGGACGACCCCGTCGACGTAGTACGAATCGGTCTTGTAGCGCCACTCCAGGTCCCCGCCGAGGCCCAGCTCCTCGATCAGCTCGACGATGGTCCCCTCGGACGCCGAGAGGTGGTGGTAGAACTTCTCGATGGGGTCGCCCGCGGTCTCGTAGACGGCGGCCAGCCCGCCCACGTCGTCGCTCGCCTCGAACACCTGGACCTCGCGACCGCGTTGCTGGAGGCGATACGCGGCCGCGAGGCCGGCGACGCCGCCGCCGACGACTCCGATCATACGTCCCGTTCCGCCGTGATCGGAAAAGCCCTTTCGCTCGGTCGCCCCCACCGGACGGACCGGACGCCGTCGCTCCCCGGCGGACGGTGAGGGCAGACGGTAGGGGCAGACGGTGGGGGCGAGCGGTGGGGGCGGCCAGTCACGCGTCCGACGACAGCTCGGGCGCCTCCTCCGCGAGCTGGAACTCCAGCACGACGACGGTCCCGCGGGACTCCTCGCGGGACTCGTCCGAGTCGATCGAGGGGGCCAGGCCCCCGCCGTCCTCGAACCAGACGTTGCCGTTGTACAGGTCCATCATCACCGAGACGAAGTAGAGGCCGAACCCGTGGGCGGTCTGGCTGGTCGCCATCTCGCGCTGGAAGACCTGCGTCTGCATCTCCTCGGAGAGCCCCGGGCCGTCGTCGGCGATCCGGACCTGTACCCACTCGCCCATCGGCTCGGTCGCGACTCGGACCCGCGGCTGGGGGCTGTCGTTGTGTTCGACCGCGTTCGAGAGGACCCCCTCCACTACGTCGGCCACGAGGTCGTTGGCGGCGACGGTCAGGTCGTCGGCCGCGTCGAACTCGACGGCCACGTCGTAGCGCTCGGAGAGCGCGCGGACCTCCTCGTGGAGGACCCGCGAGAGGTCGACCCGTTCGAGGCGCTCGTCCTCGCTGGCGGTCACGGTGTCGTTGACCGCGCGGATCTTCTCGGTCATGTCCGTCAGATCCGAACACCACGTCCGGATCGTCCCCAGTTTCCCGGCGTCCTCGTCGGCCACCCGGGACTGCAGGTGCTGGGCTTGGCCGTCGATGACCAGCATGGCGTTGCGGATGTTGTGCCGGAGGACGCCGTTGAAGAACTCGATCTGCTTGTTGCGTCGCTCGACGGTGACCCGGCTGGCACGCAGTTCCTCCTCGTACTCGACGCGTGTCAGCGCCGTCTCGGTGGTCCGCGCGAGGATCTGTCCCAGCTGTTCGTCGGTCTCGGTGTACCCCTCGCCCTCGTCGGTCCCGATGACGAGGACGCCGTGGTCGCCCAGCGGGAGGAACAGCGCCGACGCCGAGCCGAACGCGTAGGGCCCGATCACGAGGTCGCGCTCCCCCTCGACGGCCGCGAGTTCGCCGCTCTCGAAGGCCGTCCAGAGCGGCCCCGACTCCCGCGCGACCCGGATCGACTCGTCCGGCTCGACGCTGAGTTCCGCCGCCAGCCGGTCGGTGACCGCCTCCGAGACGAGCGCGTCCGTCGCCCCGTCGTACCGGAACAGCGCCGCGTAGGCCTGGTCGTGGACATCGCTGGCGAACCGGACCGCGATGTCGGCGACCTCGGCCGCGGTCCGTGCGCCGATGAACCGCTGGGTGGCCGCCTGCATCGCCGTCAGCTGGTCGAGTCGGCGCTGCTGGTCGGACACGTCCCGCAGGTGGACGAGGCGGCCCTTCGCGACCCCGTACTGGTCCTCGACGGCGGTCACCCCGAGCGAGAACGACGACACCGCCCGGTCGTAGCCCGGCGCGTCGACGGTGACCTGCGCACCGTCGGCCAGCCGCTCTGCGAACCCGTCGGCGACCGCGTCGGCGCGGCGCCCCGAGAGGTCGCCGTCGTCGACGAGGCGCTCGGCGGCCGGGTTGTGGTCTATCACCACGTCGTCGTCGTCGAGGATCACCACCGGGTCGTCGAGCTCCTCGGCGAGCAGGTCCGTCGCGACGGGCGCGACCCCCTGGAAGTCGTATCGGAAGAGGACGAGTCCCGCGACGACCCCGTGGACGGCGAACATCGCCGGTGCGACCGAGATCCCGGGGTGGACACCCCCCGCGACGGAGACCACGACGGTCCCCGCGGTCGGGAACAGCCCCCCGAGGACGAGCGCGCCCGCCTCGGCCCGGTAGACGTTCCGCGAGTCCAGCAGGAAGGCGACGAGGAAGAGGTAGCCGGCGAGTACCAGAGCGTAGGCGACCAGCGAGTACGCCGCGAACGGGAGCGACTCGGCCGATGCGGGCGCGGTGACCCCGTTCTCGGTGACGATCCGGACCGGAGCGAGCGCGACCCCGTGGACCGGAGCGGTCAGCCGGACGAGCGAGTACGCCGTCAGCGGCGTCCACAGCGCGACCAGCCGGCCCGTCGTCAGCCACTCGCGTTGGCCGGCGTAGACGACGGCGAACACCACCCACAGCATCGGGATCTGCGAGGCGACCGCGCCGGCGAGGAGGTGCGCGCCCCTCGCGGCCTCCGCCGACGGCGCCAGCAGGACCACGCCCTGCAGGAGCGCCCAGCCGCCGGCCGCGAGCGACAGCCAGCCGAACGCCCGCGCGCCCGGCTGCTCTCGGCGCCGGTAGGCCACCGCCGCGAGCGCGAGCTCGACGACACCCCCGACAGCCGTCGCGGCGACCACCGCAACGAACGCCTCACTAGCCATCTGACGCGTTCACGAACCCGTAGTTTCAACTTGTCCGTATTATACGTTGGGTCGCATTATCGTTCGGGACAACGCCGGACCGGGCCCCGCGGACCGAGCCACGCGCGTCGGCCCCCGCACTCCGCTACCTTTTTGCCCGCAGTCGAGGAAATCGCACGATATGGTGACGGTGCGGGCGCCGGCGACGAGCGCGAACCTGGGGAGTGGCTTCGACGTGTTCGGTGTGGCCCTGGACAGACCGGCCGACGTGGTCCGGGTCCGGCAGGCCTCCGAGACCACCATCGACGTGACCGGGGCCGGGAGCCAGTTCATCCCCGAGGACCCGGCGGACAACACCGTCGGCGCCGTCGCGGAGGCGCTCGACGCCCCCGCGCACATCGAGATCGACAAGGGCGTCCGTCCCGCCTCGGGCCTGGGCTCCTCGGCCGCCTCCGCCGCGGCCGCCGCGGTCGCGCTCAACGAGCTCTACGACCGCGGGCTCACGCGGAAGGAACTCGTGCCCATCGCCGCGGAAGGCGAGGCCGTCGTCTCCGGCGACGCCCACGACGACAACGTCGCCCCCGCGATCCTCGGCGGGTTCACGATCGCCACCCCCGACGGCATCGCGAAGGTCGACGCCGACATCTCGCTCGTGACCTGTCTCCCGGACATCGTCGTCTCGACGCGCGACGCCCGCGAGGTCGTCCCCGACGGCGCCCGCGTCGCCGACATGGTCGAGACGGTCGGCAACGCCGCGACCCTGACGACGGGCATGCACCGCTCGGACCCCGAACTCGTCGGTCGCGGCATGGAGGACTCGGTCGTCACCCCCGCCCGCGCCGAGCTCATCGACGGGTACGCGGAGGTGCGGCAGGCCGCCTTCGACGCCGGCGCCACCGGCGTCACCATCAGCGGCGCCGGACCGAGCGTCATCGCCGCCTGCTACGAGACCGACCGCCGAGTCATCGCCTCCGCCATGGTCGACGCCTTCGACGAGCGGGGCGTCGAGGCCCGCGTCTACCAGACGGAGATCGGCGAGGGCGCAACCTTCCACTGAGCGACCGCGCGACCGTCGAAACCGCGCGCCTTTGCCAAACTACTTGACCCGAGAGTCACTCTGTACTGATACGCGTGTCTTCTTTCCCATCTCGCCGACAGCGTATCGCTCTCCCATCACCGCGGCCCCGCGACGCGGCCGGTAAACCATGAATCCGAGCCGCGTCGACTCGATCGTCGATCTGTCCTACGGGCTGTTGATCGCGCTGTCGGTGGGGCTCATCGTCGTCGTCGACAACGACATCGGTATCGCGTTCGGATTCGGTGTCCTACTGTCGTATCTCATCCACGTGGTCTGGAAGATGGCCCGCTTCGACCCCGACTGGATGACCACCGCGGTCAAGGAGACGGTCGAGGAGACCGTCGACGAGACCGTCGAGGCCAAAGTCGGCGAGACCGTCGAAGAAACCGTCGAGGAGACTGTCGACGAGACCGTCGGCAGCGCCGTCGACGAAACCGTCGAGAAAACCGTCGAGGAGACGGTCAGCGACACCGTCGAGGAGACTGTCGACGAGACCGTCGAGGCCAAAGTCGGCGAGACCGTCGAAGAAACCGTCGAGGAGACTGTCGGCGACACCGTCGAAGAAACCGTCGGCGACACCGTCGAAGAAACCGTCGGCGACACCGTCGAAGAAACCGTGGAGGCCAAAGTTGGTGAAACGGTCGAGGAGAAAGTCGGCGAGACCGTCGAAGAGACCGTCGAAGAGACCGTCGAGGAAACGGTCGGTGAAACGGTCGAGGAGACCGTCGAAGAGACCGTCGAGGAAACGGTCGAAGAGAAAGTCGGCGAGACCGTCGAAGAGACCGTCGAGGAAACCGTCGAGAAGACGGTCAGCGACACCGTCGAGGAGACGGTCGAAGAGACCCTGGAGGAGCAACTCGAGGCGGCCGAGGGCGACGGCGAGGGATCCGACGCGGAGTCGGAGCGGTCGACCGACGACGGGGAGCGATAATGGTCGAACTCCTGCTCGTCGTCGGCGTCCTCGTCTCGATGTTCGTCGCGTACAACATCGGCGGGTCGACGACGGGGCCGGCGTTCGGTCCGGCCGTCGGCGCGGACGCGATCTCGAAGACGACCGCCGCGGCGCTGATGGGCGTGTTCTTCTTCGTCGGCGCCTGGACCATCGGCCGGAACGTCGTGACGAAGCTCGGGTCGGAGCTGGTCACCGACGCCGGCGTGTTCACGCTGGAGACGTCGATCGTCGTCCTGTTTTTCATCGGCGTCGCGCTGCTGATGGGCAACCTCTTCGGGGTGCCGGCCTCGACCTCGATGACCGCGGTCGGCGCGATCGCGGGGCTCGGGCTCGCGGGCGGGGCGCTAGACCTCGCCGTCATGGGAGAGATCGTCACCTGGTGGGTCGTCTCGCCGATCATCGGCTTCTGGGTCTCGCTCGTCATCGGCCGGTACTTCTACGCGCGGCTCAACCGGCTGGTCGCGATGGAGCGCAGCACCGGCCCGCTGTTCGACGTGGACCGATCGGGGGCGATTCCGGACGTGAGCGTCCACCAGACGACCAACCGCCGGGAACTGGCTGGCGTGGTCACGGTCGTCGCTATCGGCTGTCTGATGGCCTTTAGCTCCGGCACGTCGAACATCGCCAACGCCGTCGCCCCGCTGGTCGGCAGCGACGAACTGGCGATGAACCCGGCGATCATCCTGGGCGGTATCGGCGTCGCCATCGGCGCGTTCACGATCGCTCGACGGACCCTGGAGACGATGGGTAGCGAGATCACCGAGCTGCCGCTGACGGCCGCTATCGTCGTCGCCGCGGTCAGTTCCACCCTGGTCGTCTTCCTCTCGGCGCTGGGGATCCCCGCGAGCTTCGTCATCATCGCGACGATGAGCATCGTCGGCCTGGGGTGGGGCCGGGCGACCCGGCCGATGACCGTCCCCGAGGCCGTCTCCGCCGACGACGCCCCGCCGGTCAGCGTCGACGCGCTGGCCGCGGACGAGCCCGGCGACGAGTTGCCGCCCATCGGCGAGGAGGACTCCGAAGACATCCCGGAACCCGGTGACCTGTTCAACCCCGCGACGACCGCTCGCGTCGTCCTGATGCAGAACGTCGTGCCGGCCATCGCCACCGCCGGCGCGTACCTCACCTTCCGGTTCGTCCCGGTGTTCGGGTTCTGAGCGGCGGTTCTCGGTCGACCACGCGAGCGGTCTACCGGCCGAACCGCCGCTGTCGGTTCTGATAGTCCCGGAGCGCGCGCAGGTAGTCCCGCCGGCGGAAGTCCCGCCAGTTCACGTCGGTGAAGTACAGCTCGGAGTAGACGGACTGCCAGATCATGAAATCGGAGAGCCGCTCGGCGCCGGTCTTGACGACCAGATCCGGTTGGACCGGGAAGACGAGCTCCCCCTCGATCTCGGCCTCGTCGATATCCTCGGGGGCCAGCTCGCCGGCGTCGACCGCTTCGGCGAGGCTCCGGACGGCGGCGGCGAACTCGTGTTTGCCCCCCAGGCCGATCCCGATTTGGATCGGCGCGTCGGCCTGTTCGTCGTCTTCCGGGCCGCGGACGGCGAGCTCGCGGGGGGCGTCCACGTCGGCGAGCTCCCGGCGGATGGTGTCGACGACCTCGGTGTCGAGGACGCTGACGTAGACGACGACGCGCTCGGCGCCGAACTCGAAGGCCCACTCGAAGCAGGTCTCCAGCGTCTCGTAGGCGCCGGCTTCGAGCAGGTCCCGCTCGGTGACGATGACCGCGACCGTCTCGGGGAGGTCGGCGTCGCTGGAGCGCAGGCGGCGGGCGAGATAGCGGTCGTACAGTCCCACGCCCCCGCTTTTCCCGGAGGCGCCCTAAATCTCACGCTCGGCAGCCGTGGCGGCCGCGAGTCGACCGGCAACCGCGGACCGGCGCCGGGCCGACGAGGGCGAACGTGTCACGCCGTCGCCAGGGGGCGAAGTGGTTCGGAAACGGTAAGTAGCTCACCGGGGATACCGGACATAGCGTGACAACGACAGTCCGGCGTGCGGGCGCGTTCGCCCTCGTCGGGACGCTGGCGCTCGCCGTCCCGCCGATCGCCAGCCGAACGAGTCGGGCGCTCGCGACCGTCGCCGCGCCCGGGCCCTTCCTCCTCGTCGCCGCGCTGGCGCTGTACGTCGTCGACGAGGGGGCGGTGTTCGAACTGTTCGCCCGGCCGGGCGACCGCCGCGACGGCCGGCTGTACGGACTCGCCGGCTTCGCGCTGGCCGCCGCGGCGCTGGCGCTCCTGGCCGTGCGGTTCGCTCTCCCCCCGACGGTGTTCGTCGGGACCGTCTTCCTGCTCGCGTGGGGCAACTTCGGCGGCCACCTCGTCCGGACGGTCCGCGACGAGCCGTTCGTCGCGACCGCCGGGTTCGTCCTCGCGGGCTTCCTCGCCGGCAGCGTCGGCCAGTACGCCGCCGCCCGCCTGGTCGGGACCACGGTCGAGTGGCCGCTCGTCGCGTTCCTCGCCGCCAGCGGCGCCCTGCTCGGCGCGCTGTTGCGCGCCGTGCTGTTCGAGCGCGACGACCCGCTCGTGATGGTCTCGATCGGCCTGCTGCTGTGGCTGTTCGCCGACCTGCCGCTGTCGATCGACCCCACGGGCGTCGCGATCGCGCTGGCACTGGCGTTCCTGTTCGGCTACCTCGCCTACGCGCTGGAGACGGCGTCGCTCCCGGGGATGATCACCGGCGTCTTCCTCTGCCTGCAGACGATCGTCCTCGGCGACTTCGGGTGGTTCGTCCTGCTGGTCACCTTCTTCGGCGTCGGCGGCCTCTCGACGAAGTTCCGCTACGAGGAGAAGGAACGCCGCGGCATCGCCGAGGAGAACGAGGGCGCCCGCGGCAGCGGGAACGTCCTCGCCAACTCGCTCGTGGGCCTGCTGGCCGTCCTCGGGTGGTCGGCGAGCCCGACGCTGACCGGCATCCCCGCGGATCTCTTCCTGTTCGCGTTCGCGGGCTCGATCGCCGCCGCGATGAGCGACACCCTCTCCAGCGAGATCGGCGGCGTCTTCGATAACCCGCGGCTGATCACCTCCTTCGAGCGCGTCGAACCGGGGACCGACGGCGCCGTCACCTGGCAGGGCGAGGTGGCCGGCCTCGCCGGCGCCTGTCTCATCGCCGCCATCGCGCTCGGCGCGTTCGGCCGCGTGGACGCGCTGGGCGCCGGCATCGTCGTCTTCGGCGGCGTCGTCGGCATGACCGTCGACAGCCTGCTGGGCGCGACCGTCGAAGGCGTCTTCCTGGAGAACGAGGGCGTCAACTTCTTCGCGACGCTGGCCGCCGGGATCGCCGCCGCCGGCGTCGCCGCCGTCGCGGTCCCGATCGCCGTCCTATGACCGACGGGACTCGCGTCCGCGAGGGTCGGTCCGCCGACCTGGCGGCGCTTCGGGCGATCCAGGCCGCCGTCCTCGCCGAACCCTGGGAGGAACTGCTGACCGTCGCCGCCGACGGGCCACCGCTACTGCTGGTCGCGACGCCCGCGAGTCCCGACGCCGGGGCCGGCGCTGGACCGTCCCCCGTCGGCTACGCGCTCGCGGTCACCGACGGCGACGACGACGCGGGCTACCTCGCCGAACTCGCGGTCGCGCCCGACCGCCAGGGTGAGGGCCACGGGTCGGCGCTGCTGGACGCGCTCGTCGCGCGGCTCCGCGAGTCGGGCGTCGGGAAGCTCCGCGTGACCGTCCGCGAGGTCGACGAGGCGGCCCGGGCGTTCTACCGCGAGCGCGGCTTCGAGCGCCGCGAGCGGCTCCCGGACCGCTACGAGCGCGGGGACGGGTTCCTGCTCGTGCGCGAGCTGGGCGAGTGAGAAGGGGGACGCTCAGACCTCGTCGGCCGTGAGCACGCGCGGCGAGACGGGTTGTTTGACGTACTCGCCCTCCTCGCGGGCGACGACGAGGGCGACGCCCCGCTGGGCGGCCACGTCGAGGACACGCTGTGACAGTTCGCCGTCGAGGACGACCGTCTCCGGGACCGTCTCCGCGGTCTCCAGGAGGTCGAACGTCTCGTCGGCCGGCCCCTCGGCGAGCGTGTCGTACTCCCCGTCGAGGAGTCGGACGGTCCCGGTCGACGCGCCCACGACCGCCTCGACGTGACTGCCGAGCGTCTCCGGTTCGGCCGGACGGTCCCCCGTCTCCTCGGTCTCCGGGTCGGACTCGCCCCCCTCCAATTCGTCCGACTCTCGCTCGTCCGGTTCGGAACCGGTCGGGGCCGCCGGGTCGGTCGCCTCGTCGGCGCTCGCTTCCGCCCCGGACGGGGCTTCGTCGGCTTCGACCTCGGCGACCGGGTCCGCGGTCGCTCGGGGTGACGACTCGGCGACCGGGTCCGCGGTCGCTCGGGGTGACGACTCCGCGACCGCGGCCCCGCCGTCGGAGTCGACCGGTTCGGTCGACCGGCCGGGTTCGACGGGCGTCTCGGGGTCGGTCGTCGCCGAGTCGTCGGGCGGGGAGGGCTGGGCGCTCCCGTCGGTCGCGGCGAGGCCGTGGGCGTCGCTGGCCTCGGCGTCGGCGGCCGAAACCGTCTCGAAGGGCACCTTGTCGCGCAGTGCGTCCATGACGGCGCTCCGCGAGAGGTCCTCGACGGACTGGCCGGTGGGCGCGAGCGCGACGTGGTCCACGTCGCCCACTTGCGACAGCTCCTTCAGGATGAGGTCCCCGCCGCGGTCGCCGTCGAGGAACGCGGTGACGGTCCGATCCTCGGTCAGCTCGGCGACGGCGTCGGGCACGTCCGTCCCCTCGACTGCGATGGCGTTCTTGATGCCGTACTTGAGCAACTGGAGCACGTCGGCGCGGCCCTCGACGACGATGATCGCGTCGCTGTCGGCGACGCGGGGGCCGGCGGGCAGGCCGGCGAACTCGGTGATGTCCTCGACGCGGGCGCTCCGGCGGACCTCGTCGACGAGGTCCTCGCTGGACATGGCGGTCGCGTCGAACTCCGCGAGCAGCTCCTTGGCGCGCTCGACGACGCGCCGGCGCTTGGCCGAGCGCACGTCCTCGATGTCGCGAATCTCGACGTCGGCCGTCGACGGGCCGACGCGCTCGATGCTCTCCAGGGCGGCCGCGAGGATCGCCGTCTCGACGCGGTCGAGCCCGCTTGCGATGGTGACCTCGCCGAAGGAACTCCCGCGCTTGGAGTCGACCTCCACGTCGATGCGGCCGAGCTTTCCCGACTCCTGGAGGTCCCGCAGGTCGAGCTCGTCGCCGAGGAGGCCTTCGGTCTGCCCGAAGACCGCACCGACCACGTCACTCCGCTCGACCACCCCGCTGGTCCTGATGTCCGCGTGGATCAGATACTTGGCTGAATCGTACATTGGTGAACTGCCCCGGTTCGGGGCGTGCTGTGGGTGACGGTGAATCGCCGTCCATGAACGACCTCATGGAACAAGCCGTAACTTGTCACTCGACGACTGTAATATCTGCCGATGCCTCGGATGTCTCCGGGACCCGAACCGACGCAGCTGTCTCCCGCACGTATCGAAGAGAAATCCTCTTCGATGTGTCCCTCCGTAGGCGATCGACGAAAGGTTAAGGAGCGTGTAGCCGAACGGTCGCGTATGAACGAGTCCACGCGGCTGGTCGGCTGGGCGGCGATTGCGGTCGCGCTGGCGGCGCTGTCGGTCCCGTGGTTCCTCTGGGGCGCCGACGGCGTCGTCGCGGGGCTACCGGTGTGGGTAGTCTATCACGTCGGCTGGCTCTGCCTGGTCGCCGTCGTCTTCTGGGTGTTCACCCGGCGGGCGTGGGGTCTCGGCGTCGAAGGGGTGAGCCGCGATGGCTGACACCGCCCTGCAGGTCGGGATCATCGTCGGGTACATGCTCGTCGCGCTGGCCATCGGCGTCGTCGCCTACCGCCTGACCGAGCGGACCGCCGAGGACTACTACCTCGCCTCCCGGACCCTGGGGACCGTCGTCCTCCTCTTCACGACGTTCGCGACGCTGCTGTCGGCCTTTACCTTCTTCGCCGGCCCGAACATCAGCTACGGCGCCGGCCCGGAGTGGATCCTCGTCATGGGGCTGATGGACGGCGTCATCTTCGGGATCCTCTGGTACGTCCTGGGCTACAAGCAGTGGCTCGTCGGGAAGGCGAACGGCTATCTCACGCTCGGGGAGATGCTCGGCGACCGCTTCGGGTCGCTCCGCCTGCGCCTGCTCGTCGCCGGCGTGAGCATCTTCTGGCTGTTCCCCTACGTGATGCTCCAGCAGCAGGGCGCCGGCACGGCCATCGAGGCGCTGACCGGCGGCGCGGTCCCCTACTGGGCCGGCGCGGGCGGGATCACGCTGTTCATGATCGGCTACGTCGCCCTGTCGGGGATGCGCGGCGTCGCCTGGACGGACACCCTCCAGGGCGCGTTCATGCTCGTGATCGTCTGGGCCGCGTTCGCCTGGGTCGCCAGCGCCGTCGGCGGCGTCGGCGCGGCGACCGCCACGCTCGGCGACGTCGACGGGAACTTCCTCGCGCTCGGCGGCGGCACCTACACGCCCGAGTACGTCCTCTCGACGGCCATCTCCATCGCCTTCGGCGTCACGATGTTCCCGCAGGTCAATCAACGGTTCTTCGTCGCCGAGTCGAAGGCCGTCATCAAGCGCACGCTCCCGCTGTGGCCCGTCCTCGTCGTCCTGCTGTTCGTCCCCGCGTTCATGATGGGGTCGTGGGCGCGAGGCCTGGGCGTCCAGGTCGGCGCCAACGAGAACGTCCTCCCCCTCCTCCTCGCCGAGTACACCCCCGCGTGGTTCGCGGCGCTCGTGATCGCGGGCGCGATGGCCGCGATGATGTCCTCCAGCGACTCGATGCTGCTGTCGGGCTCCTCGTATTTCACCCGCGACATCTACCGCCCGCTCGTCGCGGAGGCCACCGAGGAGCGCGAGGCCTTCCTCGGCCGCGTCGGCGTCGCCGTCTTCGCCACCCTCGCGTTCGTCGCCAGCCTGTTCCAGCCGGCGTCGCTGCTGCAGATCGGCGACACCGCATTCGGCGGGTTCGCGCAGCTGGCGCTGCCGGTCGGCGTGGCGCTGTACTGGGCGGATACGACGCGGTGGGGCATGTACGTCGGCATCGGCGGGAGCCAACTGCTGTACCTGTTGAGCGTCTTCACCGACGTCGTTCCCGGGACCGTCCTCGGCGGCTGGTCGTTCTCGGTGGCCGGGATGGTAATCGGGTTGGTGCTGACCGTCAGCGTCTCGCTCGTCACCAGTCACTGCCTCGGCGAGGACGCCTCCGTCTACGCCACCGGCGCGGACTGACGGGGCCGCCCCGGAGAGTCTACGGACTTTATACGCCGCGGGGGCCACCTTCCGAGTATGCAAACGCACATCGTCCCGGTCGGGTTCGACTACGACCGGCTCATCGCGCCGCTGGTGCGCGACAGGCTCGACGTGGACCGCGTCGTCCTGCTGGAGGGCGCGGTCGGCAGCGAGGCCAACGTCGAGTACTCCCGGAACCTCGCCGCCAAACTGGAGAAAGACTACCGCAACCTCCTCGGGGCGACCACCGAGCGCTTCGTCGTCGAGGACGTCTACGACTACGACGAGGCCTTCGAGCAGGCGTTCGAACTCATCAACGCCGAGCTCGACCGCGAAGCCGACGCCAACGTCTGGGTCAACATCTCCGCGATGCCCCGCACCGTCTCCTTCGCCTTCGCCACCGCCGCCCACTCCATCATGGTCGAGCGCGAGGAGGACCGCCAGCGCATCCACACCTACTACACCGTCCCCGAGAAGTACCTCGAAACGGAACTCGCCGAGGAACTCCACCGCGGCATCGACCTCCTCTCGGACCTGGAGGAGAGCGTCGACGACCCCGATCTCGCCGAGCGCGTCGACGAGCGGCTGGCCGCCGCCGAGGAACTGCTCTCGGAGTTCGACGAGCGCGGGACCACCATCGGCGCCAAGGAGTTCGACGGCCAGCACATCCTCGAACTCCCCGTCGCGTCCTTTTCGAACGTCAAGCCCTTCGAGGAACTCATCCTCTTCACGCTCGGCGAGCACGGCGAGTTCGAGTCCGTCTCCGAGCTGGCTCAAGAACTGGCCCGCGAACTCGGCGAGGAGTACACCGACAGCTTCCGCTCGAAGGTCATCTACAACGTCGACCGGCTCGGCCCCGGCGGCAAGGGCTACATCGAACAGGAGGAACAGGGGAAGTCGTATCGGACGCGGCTGTCGCGCATCGGCGAGCTGTGGGTCCGCGCGCACTCGGACGACTGACCGGGCCCCGTCAGTACGATCCAAGCGAGATCGGCCGGCGCGACAAGGGTAAAGGCCGCTGGCGCCCGAGACGAATCCATGACGAGGATCGGACTGATCGGCGCCGGCGGTATCTCGGAGTTACACTTGCCGGCCTACGAGAACCACTCGGAGGAAGCGACACTGGCGGGCGTCTGCGACGTGGACGCGGAGAAAGCCGGAGCAGTCGCCGAGGAGTTCGGCGTCGAGTACTGGACCGACCACGAGACGTTCCTGGCGGAGGCCGATATCGACGCGGTGGACGTCGCGCTGCCCCACCACGTTCACTACCCGGTCGCGAAGGCCGCACTGGAAGCCGGGAAGCACGTCCTGATCGAGAAGCCGCTGGCCCCCCACCTGGCCGACTGCGTCGAACTCGTCGAGCTGGCCGACGAGCGCGACTTGACGCTGCTGGTCGGGCAGATGCAGCGGTATCACCCGCCGTACCGGGCGCTGAAAGAGCGCGTCGACGCGGGCGAACTGGGGGAGATCCGCCACGCCCGCTGTGACGCGCTGGTCAACCAGGCCGACCTGTTCCCGAAGGGCCACTGGCTCTACGACGGCGAGAAGGCCGGCGGCGGGGGCGTCATCGGCTACAGCGTCCACAAGCTCGACCTCCTCCGGTACTACCTCGGCGACGTTGCGCGAGCGGCGGCGTGGACTCGCACCGTCGACGACGCCTTCGAAGACGCCGAGGACTACGCGACGGGCATGCTGGAGTTCGAATCGGGCGCTATCGCCGACTTCTCGGTCGCGCTCTCGGCGCCGGCGATGCCCTACACCGAGTCGTTCTGGCTGCTCGGCGACGACGGCGTGGTCCACACGCTGCCCGACGGGCAGCAAGGGGAGGGCTACGTCGGCTCGCCGACGCCGCGGATCAACACCCGCGACGACCCCGACCACCGGAAAGAGTTCGAGGCAGTCGAGGGCGGCAGTACCGACCTGCCCACCTCGGACGCGTTCGTCAACGAGATCCTGCACTTCGTCGACTGCGTCGACTCGGGCGCGGAGCCGCTGACGAGCGGGCGCGACAACCTCGGGACGATGGCCGCGATTCGAGCGATCTACGAGAGTGCGGCCCGTGACGGCGAGCGCGTGACGACCGACGAGGTGCTCGCGGATGCACGGGAGGCCGCGCGATGACGCTCGAAACCGCCGTCGCGGACGGCGCGGTGTCGGTCACCGCCGACGGGACGCTGCTGGCGCGCTACGACGCCGACCCGGCGGGGAGCAAGCCGGGCTTCGACACGCTGGCGCTGCCGCCCGGCGCGGATACGAAGCCGGGGGAAAACCTCGTCGTCTCCTCGCCCCACGACCATCCCTGGCACTTCGGACTGTTCTTCTGTCAGAAGCTCGTCGACGGGATCAACTGCTGGGAGTCCGAACCCAACGCCGCCGCTGGGAAGCCTCACGGGTTCGCCGAGGCCGGTGAGTTCGAGGTGCGGGAGAGTAACGACGGCGGCGCAGTCCTCGAACAGGACGCGACCTGGCGGACCGAGGCCGGCGAGGAGCTGCTCGGCGACACCCGGACGGTCCGTATCGGCGAACCCGACGACGAGGGGTATCTCCTGACCTGGGAGCAGGAGGTGACCGCGCTGGGGCAGCGGCGCCATCTCTCCAGCGAGACGCTGCACGGCCACTACAGCGGACTGAGCCTGCGGTTCGCCCGGAGCCTGCGCGAGGGGCGCGTGTTGCTTCCCGACGGGCAGAATCCTGGGGAAACGTCCCCGCCGCGGGCGGCGAGCGGTCCCGCGGCGCGGTGGTGTGACTACTCGGGACCGCTGGACGGACGGCCGGGCGCGGCCGCGGTCGGCGAGCCGTGGTCGGCCGGGGTCGCGATGTTCGACCACCCCGACAACGGCGAGGAGCCGGTCAACTGGTTCGTCATGGACGAGCCGTTCGGCTTCCTCGCCGCGAACCCGACCTGGGGCACCGTCGAGACGCTCGAAGCGGGCGAGTCCGAGTCGTGGACGTGGGGCCTGTGGGTCCACTCGGGAACGCCCGACGAGGAGCGCGTGAATCGGGCCTACGAGTCGTTCCTCGATTCGGCGTAGTCGATCCGTCGCGGGTGGCGGTGACCGCCGCGGTCCGCGTCGGGGCTTCGACGGAGCGAGTCGGGTCGACGTGACCATCCGTATCCTTTTGACAGTCGAACGGATTCGATCGGCACGTGACCGGCAGATTCGCCCTCGACATCGAGACGGTCAGTCCGTCGCTCGACCACTACGAGCGACCGCCCGATTTTCAGGACTCCGCGTACTTCGAACTGCTCGCAGTCGTGCTCGGGTACGAGAGCCCCGACGGCGAGCGGGAGACCGAGATGCTGTACCGGGAGACCGGCGACCCCGACGGTGAACTCGACCTCGTCGACCGAACGTGCGAGTGGATCGCTGACCGCCCCGGTGAGGTCTGCCTCACCTACGGCGGGGAACGCTTCGACTTCGTCCATCTCGTCGGCCGTGCCGAAGCCGCGATGAGCGAACGCCCCGAACGAACGGGCCCGTACAAGCGAATCACCACGCTGCTGGAGGAGGATCTGACCCACGACGACATCCAGCCGTCGGCCCAGGCCGAGTTCGGGGAGTACACCAGCCTCGAAGAAGCATGCACCGAGGTCGCCATCGAGACTGCCGACACCCCCTGGGCCGACTACGACCACGGGATCGACCTGGACGAACTGCGGCCGCGGAAGTTCCAGGGGCTCGAAGCAGTGACTAACAAGGATATTCCGGTGTTTGGCGAGCGATATCTGGCGCTCGCGGACGCCGGCGCGACCGAGACCCTCACCTTCCGGTCGCTTCGCGAGCTGCTCGACCACTACGGCCGCGAGGATATCGTCCACCTGTTCGACCTCGCGGACGAGCGACCCTTCGGCGGCTGATCGGAAGTGAACGGGAGGCGCCGACGTGCCGTTCGAACGCGACGCTCCGGTCCGAACGCGTAAGCCGGTCGCTCCCCAACGCCGATCCATGCCTACGGTCCGATACGGCGACCGGGAGGTCGACTGCGAGCGCGGAGCGGTCCTCCGTGACGTGTTGCTCGACGCCGGTATCGTGCCCCACAACGGCGCCGCGACGCGAGCCAACTGCCGCGGACACGGAACCTGCGGCACCTGCGCTGTGGCGGTCGACGGCCCGATCAGCGACCCCACGGCCCGGGAACGCTGGCGCCTCGACTTCCCGCCCCACGATGCCGGGTCCGGGCTCCGACTCGCCTGTCAGACCCGCGTCGAGGGCGATCTGGTCGTCGAGAAGTTCCCCGGCTTCTGGGGGCAACACACCGACGAACGGCCGGTGAGCGAGGGGGACTGACCGGCGCGACCCGGAGTTCGTGTCGACGCGACGGCGTGTCGCGATGACGTAAGAGTTATTTCCGCCCCTCGACCACTCTCTACCGATGACAGGGCCGTTCGACGGAACCGACGCTCGCGCCGCGAACGAGCCCCGGCCGTCCGCAGTAGCGACCGCCGTACGTGTAGGGGCCCCCTAGCCCCGACACACCTCCATTCTGACCGCGTTCGCACCGCTCGACGACTATCCGCCAGACAGACCGATGTACGACACGACACTCACAGCCAGCACGCACCGCCCGATACCCGCCGCGCTCGGGGCACGAGCGCACTCGTCCGCAGGGAGTGAGTCGCGATGAGCGCCGACGGCGACGACGGCACGGGATCGGCCGAGACCGACGACCGCACCGAGGCGGCGCTCCCCGGCGAGTACGACCCCGAGGTGGTCGAGCCCGAGTGGCAGGACCGCTGGGTCGAGGCGGGCACCTACGAGTACGACCCCGACGGGGAGGTCGACCCGAACCTCGTCTACTCCATCGACACGCCGCCGCCGACCGTCTCGGGGAGCCTGCACATGGGCCACCTCTACGCCCACACCCTGCAGGACTTCGCCGCGCGCTACCACCGGATGGCCCGCGGGCACACGTTCTTCCCCTTCGGCTACGACGACAACGGCATCGCCTCCGAGCGACTCACCGAGCAGGAACTGGGCATCCGCCACCAGGACTACACCCGTCGGGAGTTCCAGGAGAAGTGCCGCGAGGTCTGCCAGGACTACGAGTCCGAGTTCACCGACCAGATGCAGTCGCTGGCGATGTCCATCGACTGGACGAACACCTACAAGACCATCGAGCCGCGCGTCCAGCGCATCTCCCAGCTCTCCTTTATCGACCTGTACGAGCAGGGCCGGGAGTACCGCCAGCGCGCCCCGACCATCTGGTGTCCCGACTGCGAGACGGCCATCTCCCAGGTCGAACAGGAGGACCTGGACAAACACACGAAGTTCAACGACATCGACTTCGACCTCATCGAGACCGGTTCGGGCGAGGCCGACGACGACGCCGCCTTCACCATCTCGACGACCCGGCCGGAACTCCTGCCGGCCTGCGTCTCCGTGTTCGTCCACCCCGACGACGAGGACAACGCCGACCTCGTCGGCGGCACCGCGCGGGTCCCCATCTTCGGCCAGGAGGTCCCCATCATCGAGGACGAGCGCGTCGACCTGGAGACCGGCAGCGGCATCGTCATGTGCTGTACCTTCGGCGACCAGACCGACATCGAGTGGTACCAGGCCCACGACCTGCCGCTGCGCATCGCCATCGACGAGTCGGGCACCATGACCGACCTCGCCGGCGACTACGAGGGGATGACCACCGAGGCGGCCCGCGAGGCCATCATCGAGGATCTGGACGACGCGGGCGCGCTCGTCGAGAGCCGCGACCACGACCACACCGTTCAGGTCCACGAGCGCTGCGACACCGAGGTCGAGTACCTCGTCACCGAGCAGTGGTACGTCGAGATGCTCGACCGGACCGACGACTACCTCGCGGCCGGCGAGGAGATGGACTGGTACCCCGAGAAGATGTTCACCCGCTACCAGCACTGGATCGAGGGGCTGGAGTGGGACTGGTGTATCTCCCGCCAACGCGACTCCGGGATTCCGATCCCCGTCTGGTACTGCGACGACTGCGGCGAGACGGTCATGGCCGCGAAGGAAGACCTCCCGGTCGACCCGCTGGCCGACGACCCGCCGGTCGATAGCTGTCCGGAGTGCGGCGGCGACGAGCTTCGCCCCGAGGAGGATGTCTTCGACACCTGGGCCACCTCGTCGCTGACCCCGCTCATCAACGCGGGCTGGGACTGGGACGCGGAGCGCGAGGAGTTCACGATGGAGCGGCCGGAGCTGTACCAGTTCGACCTGCGACCGCAGGGCCACGACATCATCTCGTTCTGGCTGTTCCACACCGTCGTCAAGTGCTACGAGCACACCGGCGAGGTGCCCTTCGAGAGCGTCATGATCAACGGGCACGTCTTGGACGAGAACCGCGAGAAGATGTCCTCCTCGCGGGGCAACGTCGTCCTGCCCGAGGAAGTGATGGCGGAGTACCCCGTCGACGCCATCCGCTTCTGGTCGGCCAGCGCCTCCGTCGGCGACGACTTCCCCTACAAGGAGGGCGACCTCGAAGCCGGCGAGCGCCTGCTCCAGAAGCTCTGGAACGCTTCGCGACTCATCGACCAGCTGACCCCCGAGCCCGACGCGGTCGAGGAGCCCGACGAAGACGATCTGGCCGCCGTCGACCGCTGGATGCTCGCCGAACTCGACGACGCCGTCGAGTCGCTCACCGAGCAGTTCGAGGCCCACGAGTACTCGAAGGCCCGCAACGAACTGCGCTCCTTTTTCTGGAACTCCTTCTGCGACGACTACCTGGAGATCGCGAAACAGCGACTGGACGACGCCGACGGCGGCGCGGACGCACGCTCGACGGAGTACGCGCTCCTGACCGCCCACCGGACGTTCCTGAAGCTGTTCGCACCGTTCCTCCCGCACGTCACCGAGGAACTGTGGCAGCGCCTCTACGCCGAGGGCGGTGCGGAACTGGACTCCGTCCACACCGTCGACTGGCCGGAGACCCGCGGCTACGAGGCGGATCTGGAAGCCGGCGAGACGGCGATGGAAGTCATCGCCGCGCTGCGGCGCTACAAGACCGACAACGGGCTGGCGCTCAACGCCGATCTGGGTCAGGTTCAGGTCTACGGCAACGTCGCCGGCTTCGAGGACGCCGTCGCCGAAGCGATGCACGTCGCGGATCTGGAGACGCTCGACGAGGCGCCCGAGGTCACCACCGAAGTCACCGGCGTCGACCTCGACTACTCGCTGGTCGGCCCCGAGTACGGGAGTCAGGTCGGCGACATCGACGCCGCCATCGAGAGCGGTGAGTTCGAGGAAGTCGACGGCGAGTTGCACGTCGCCGGCGTCGAGCTGGATTCGGAGATGTACGAGATCGAAGAGGCGCGAACGTATTCGGGCGACGGCGAGATGATCGAGACGGAGTCGGCGATCCTGATCGTCGGCTGACGGTCGGGTTTCGCGTTTCTCGTGAGAGACGTGTAATCGAAATTTATTCCGGTTGGTCGACCGTTCCCGAGGTGTCGAGATCTGGTTGCCTCGTAATCACCACCCGCCCTGCGTTTCACATTTCTATCCAAATATAGAACTGCAAGAGGGTGAATGATTTTAACGACCAATGAGAGACCAGAATATCTTGCGGAATGTCGAAGAATTAATGATATTGACGAAATAGGCTAAAGCTATGGTCTGCAAATATCAATTCCCAGACTCTCACCAAAGAGACATTCCCGATGAAATTGAGGGTACACAGTGGAGCTGTGAACATACACCTCATGAATCGTCTGAATATTGTATATTTCATATGTCTCTGGAGAAGAAGTCGGCCAATGGGATTCAGCCGGGCGATATCTATGAAGAGTTAATCAATATAATAAGATCAGAGGACAAAAGAGGATTCGTATTCCTCGGATCAAAACTACCCGAGCTAAGATTCCAGTTCTTTGCTCACAAGATACCGTCAGATCCTTTCCTTAATTTTGACTTTTGCGAGATTGATGGGAAAGTTGAAATCACAGACTCTAATGTACAGAATGAGATCTCATTTCTTGGGGCTGATATTGATGAGGTCGATATTTCGAACGGGCAAATGAATGGGCAAGTAAAATTTTCAAGCGCATCTATAAATAAAATAAAGTGCAAAAACACAGAGTTCGATGATAATTTTAGGATGTTAGATTCCGTTATTCAGGAAAAAGCGATTTTCAACGGATGCGTGTTTCGAAAAAAGGTCCACATGAACCGAACTGAATCTCTCTCGCTTGGATTTTATAATTGCACATTCGGACGATTGACTGTATTAGCAGATATGGAGCTAAGTTCTCTTTCAATTTTAAATTGTACTGGATCGTTACTATCTTGTGTTCAGACAGTTGTGGAAGAGAGACATTCTCAAAGAGAGTCAGAATTTGAGGAAGTAATAATGGAAGATTCAGAATTGCCTGCTCAAAATTCATTTTATGAATGTAAATACGATCGTTTTGATTTCCGGCCAAAATCTATGGGAAAACACGTGGTTGATCTAAGGAAATCTAACATATCTTCTGGAAGACTACCAGAATCAAATGACAATGGCTACTTTGCGTATGTCTGCGATAATGCTACTTTCGGGGATTTAGATCTAGGTAGTTCCTCTCTGTATCCTTTACTCCGTCATTTTCGATTTAATAATACAGAATTTCAGGGGACGAACTTTGCAAAATATCGAGAAGAGCTTTCTAATGATGGTTGGGACCTCCATTCGTTTGTGCTCGATCACTTTAGGACAAAGTCCACAGTGGAGAGTGAATTAGTGAGAGATTCTGAAGAGTTAGAAAGACTAGATGATCTCGATAAATCCTTGATTTATATGAGAGCCAAGAATGCATCTGATGAAATCGGAGATCAAGAGGGAGCGTCTAGATTTCTTATTAATGAGATGAGATGGCTACGTAAACACAAAATTCGTAAAATAAGGAGTTCGAATACAACGAGACATAACAGTGTAGTAGATGTCCTCACAAACTATCTACTTGACACTACATCTAGATATGGTGAGGAACCAATTCGTATCGTAGGATTATCAATTGGGACAATTCTTGGATGCTCCTTTTTGTATCCCCTTCCACGAATCGGTGGAATCTCTCTATCTAATTCCAATAGCGAAATGATTGATTACAGCAGTATTTTGGGTAGCGGGGATCTTCGTCAGGTATTATTAGAACTAGCCGAAGTAATACTAGAATCAGTCTATTTCAGCTCAATAACATTCACTACTTTGGGATACGCTGACTTACAGCCATCAAATTGGTTTAGCAAGGGGCTTGCCTCTTTTGAATCGTTTATTGGCTCCTTCTTGATTGCGCTATTTGTTTATTCACTCGGGAAACAGGCATCTCGATAGAAGATCACTTACTGAGTATTTGCAAGCCTTCTACGTTTATATCCTGTTCCCCAGCTCGGAGTTTCACTATACTTGAAAATCTCAGAGTAGGTATTTTATATCTCATCACAAACTCACCAATGCCGGTCAAGAAGTTATAGACTATAACGCAGGAGGAGAGCCAGCGACTCCGTTGTCCGAACGGATACAACGTTACCCAGAAAACTATAACTGATACTGCCGCAGTAATGCGGAGCTCTGACACGAAAACACCGAGCCAGATATTAATAGGGCGCCCAACGAGAAAACTGAGAGCAAGTATACGCGCGAAGAGGATGTTGACTATATATCAATTATGGAACAGTCGAATTCAGCTTTCTCTCTGGATGGCTAATAGCTAAAAGAAAGTAAATAATAGTCATCTGCTGTGATAACTGACGCTCGTGCTCTCCGCCCGGAATTCGTCCCGGGAGATCTACACCACCGAGAGGGGCAGATCGACCATCTCTCGTCCGTCTTAGCCCCCATCCAGTTCGACCACGCTGAAAATATCACAATCTTCGGTCCGAACGGCGCCGGGAAGACGACGATCGCGAAGTACGTCCTCTCCCAACTGGAGCGCGAGAGTCTCGGCATTCGCTGGGGCTACGTCGACTGCATGGCCGACAATACGACCGCCACGGCGCTCCACACACTCGTGCGCGACCGAAATCTGAGCGACCACCTACGCCGACGCGAACCACGAACCGGCTGACGTTCGACGAACTCCCCGGTTACTGGGCCACCCACGACTCACTCCGAAACGATCGGCTCGCCGCCCTCGACGAAGGGGACGCCGGCCATCGCCGGCCAGTACTCGAAGAGATTGGAAGCGGCGTCCCGACGAACGTCGTCGATATCCTCGCGGGCGAATCGCTCGATCCCGGCCATGCGGACGCGCTCGCCGGTGTTGATCCCGGCGGCGTGGGTGAGCAGGCCGTGCCAGAGGACGACCGTGCCCGCCGACCCCGCGACCTCGTAGGGGTCCCGCTGGTCGTGCAGGCGGCGGTCGTAGTCCCACTCGTCGGGGGCCTCACCGGTCGCCGGGAGCTCCGAGTTGGTCGGCTTCCCGCCGACCGATTCGAGCGCGTGGTCGCCGAAGTACTCGGCGGCGACCCGGTGAGAGCCCGGCCAGACGGTGAAGCCGCCGCCGCGAGGGGGCACGTCGTCGAAGTAGACCGCGGCGCCGAGCTGAAAGGTCGTCACCTCCGGGTTCTCGTCGAAGGCGGCGTAGCCGTCGAGGTGGCCGTCGACGGTCTTCGGCCCGTGGGCCGGGTCGGCGGCGTCACCGTCGGGGAACTCCAGGGCGACCTGCATCCCCGCGCCCGGCGGCGCGAGGACGCCCTCGCCGACGAGGGCCTCGGCGGCCGGGAACAGCGCCTCCGCGATCGCGGTCAGCGGCGCCTGCTCGACGCCCTCCAGCGCCACCTCGTACCCGGCGCCGATCAGGGCCTCGGGGTCGTCCGGGTCGGCGTCCATCGCGTCGACGACCGCGGCGCGAGCGTCGTCGACGAGCCCGGGCGACAGCAGGTCCTCGCGCACGAGAAAGCCGTTGCGCGCGAACGCCCTGCGTTCGGAATCGCTGAACGATACCATACCCCATCCATGGCCGACCCGGGGGTATAGCTTCGGACCGCGGAAGCTCCTTCCCGGAGTTCTCGACGACCGGCCGGTGGGGATACCGGCCTCACGACGCGCCGCGTTTCACCTTCTCGACGCGGGTCGCCAGCGCGAGGAAGGTCGCGACGAGCGTGAGCACGACCGCCCAGGCCGCGGCCAGGTCGTGGGCGGCGACGCTGTGGTCGGGGAGTCCGGCCGCGACGAACGGCTCGGCGCGCAGCCAGGTGTGGTGTGGCCCCTCCAGAATCGGCCAGAAGTAGTCGACCACGTCGTTGAACCCGTACCACGCGAGCGCGACGGCGACCGACCCCACCGAGAACGCGGCGTAGCGGTGGATCAGGAACGCCTCGACGGCCATCGCGAGGTGGCTGAGGATGAGGAACCAGTAGAGCCAGGCGGCGATGCCGCCGGGGCCGTTGAGGACGAGCTGGACGAACGGCGTCCACAGGCCGAGCTTGATACAGCCGAAGAAGGCGAGCATGTGCAGCGGCCCGGCGTCGATATCGAGCTTCCAGGCGACCAGCGAGAGGCCGATGAACAGCGTCGCGACCGGCGAATCGGGGATGAGCGGGTAGGCGGCCAGGGGCGCGGCGCCCAGTTGGCCCCCGAGGAGCGGCGGCGCGAGGTCGACGGGTTGCCCGGCGTAGTACCAGAAACCGAACAGCGTGCCGACGAGGTTGACCAGCGCGATGGGCCACGCGAGTCGGAGACCCAAGTCCTCCAGCCAGTCGGGGAGCGGCGCGACGGAGGCCGGGAGCCCCTCGCCGTCGGGGAGCGGCGCGTCGAAGTAGCGGGCGACGACCTGCTCGACGCGCCGGCCGACACCGTCGGAGGCGGACATGCGGGATGGAACGGCCCCGTCGGGCAAAAACGGTAGTGGTCCGCGCGGGCGAGCGGTCGCGTCCGGAGAGCGTCAGTCGATCCGCAGCCGCGCCACCGCCGAGGGAGCGAGCGCGACGTCCACGGTTCCGTCGTCGGTCACCGTCTCGGCCGAGCGGTCGATCCGGTAGGCGTCGGGTTCCGACCGGGACTCCTGGCCGTCGTGAGGGCTCCCCGTCGGCTCCAGCACCTCGACGGTGACCGAGCGGCCGGCCGCGTCGGCGCCGAGGTCGACGGTCACCGTCCCCTCGCGTGAGAGGTCGCGGTTCGTCAGGAAGACCGCGAGTTCGTCGCCGGCGTCGTCGACGACGGCGGTCGCGTCGACGTACGGGACGCCCTCCATGCGCTCGATCCGGGTGCCCAGTTCGGGGAGCGTCCGCGTCGGTCCGCCGACGTCGACGCCGAGGGCGCGCCACGAGCGGCCGTCGGCGATCACCTCGGCGTAGAGCTGCTGGACCCGCGCGACGGGGGACAGCGGCGTGGCGTTCGTCCCGCCGGTGTCGGGGAACTGCTTGACCGGCATGTGGGTGTGGGAGGCGCGGCGGACGGCCCCGCCCTGCCGGACGAACGCGCCGAACATCCCCGAGGTGTAGGCGGCGCTGGCGGTCGTCCCCATCCCGAGGTCCGGCCAGTCCTCACCGAGGTGGGCGTACAGGCCCCACTCGCCGACGTTGACGACGAACGGGTCGACGCCCGCCGCCTCGGCGTCCGCGGCCAGTCCCGCCAACAGCCCCTCGTACTGCGTCGGGTACGCGACCAGCGTCTCGACGTAATCCAGCGGCTCGGCGTCGTGCTCCGCGACCCACTCTTCGGGGCTGTCGTCGTCGCTGCGACGGATACCGAAGTTGTAGTGGTGGGTGTCGACGCCGTCGATGCGGTCGCCGACCTCCGCGAACAGCGCCTCCGCCCACTCGTCGGCGTCCGCCTCGAAGCGCGTGTATCCGGGATCGAGCAGATCGGCAAAGACCGTGATATCCGGGTCGACTGCGGTCATCGCGTCGTAGTAGGCGTCGGCGCCCGCGCGGTCGTCGGACCCGCTCGCGAACTCCCAGGGGTCGGACGTGTGACCGAACTGCCAGTCGCCCCAGACCTCGTTGCCGATCTCCCAGTAGCGCACGTCGAAGGGGTCCTCGTAGCCGTGTTCGGCCCGAAGCGCCCCCATCTCGGTCTCCTCGGGGTCGCCGTTACAGTACGCCACCCAGTCGGCGGCCTCCTCGGGGCCGATCTCCTCCCACCAGCCGACCGTGATCATCGGTTCGACGCCGATCTTCCGGCAGAGTTCGACGTACTCGGCGGTCCCGAGGAAGTTCGGGTCGAGACCGCTCCAGCCGGGCGCCTCGCTGACGGGGCGGTCTTCGAGCGGGGCGACGCCGTCGCGCCAGCGGTAGTGGCTCGCGAAGTTGCCGCCAGGCCACTTGATCGACTGGACGTCAAGCGCTTCCATCCGGTCCAGCATCTCGGGGTTCCACCTCCCGTCGACGGCGTCGCCGGACACGAGCATCACCCAGTCGAGGTCGACGTGCCCGTCGCCGGCGGCGACGAACTGGAGGCGGTACTCGCCGTGCGGGGCGGAGATGTCGCGGAAGTTGCCGTCGGTCCCTTCGGCGGGATACCGGACGTCGCTCTCGCCGGCGAGTTCGAGTCGGCGGTCCTCGTGGCGGACCCACTCGCCGGTGACGGGGAGCGACTCCGAGGCGACCGTCTCGCCGTCGAAGTCGGTCAGTCGCGCCTCGACGGCGTCGACGCCCTCGCCGCGGACCGAGACCGAGAGGTCGTACTCGGTCGTGCGGTAGTCCGGCAGGGGGACGCGCTGGGAGACGCCGCCCGCGGTGCCGTCGCCGGCGACCGCGATTCGCTGGAACCGGCGGCTGTCGCCGCCGTGGACGCCGCCGGCGGGCGTCTCGTAGTCCGCGTCGCCGACCGGCTGCCACGGGTAGGCGACCCCCTCGTGTTCGGGGAGGTCGTCTTCGTCGTAGGCGAGCCGGCTCCGCTCGGCGGTCTTCCGGTCGAAGTGCCACGGCTCGAAGGAGTTGTTGGTCGCGTGTTCCGCGTAGATACCGGGGTAGATCTCCCGCCCGTAGTGTTCGACGTAGGCGCCGAAGATCCGGGGGGAGACCGTCCAGTCGCTCCGGTCACCGGTGTCGACCGTCACCTCGGCCGCGAACGGGTCGTCCGTCGGCTGTGCGTCGGTCATGCGTTCGGCGAGGGGCGGCCCCGCCAAGAGTGTTGACACACGGCGCCGTCGGCGCGCCGGCGCGCTCCCGGATACGGGAGTCGCGAGGGCGAACGATACTCGTTAAGTGAGTCCGTCGCCAAGCCTGGGGTATGACCGACGAAACGGACCTAGAGGAACTCCGCCGCGGGACCGACCTGGTCAAGCGCGGGTTCGCGAAGATGCAGAAGGGCGGCGTCATCATGGACGTCGTGAACCGCGAGCAGGCCCGCATCGCCGAGGACGTGGGCGCCGTCGCGGTGATGAACCTCGAAGCCGTCCCCGCCGACATCCGCAAGCGCGGCGGCGTCGCCCGCATGGCCGACCCCGCCTCGCTCGAGGGCGTCATCGACGAAGTCTCCATCCCCGTCATGGGCAAGGCCCGCATCGGCCACACCAAGGAGGCCCAGATCCTCGAGGCCGCCGGCGCCGACATGGTCGACGAGAGCGAAGTGCTCACCCCCGCCGACGACAAGTACCACATCGACAAGCGCGACTTCACCGCGCCGTTCGTCTGCGGCGCCCGCAACCTCGGCGAGGCGCTGCGCCGCATCGACGAGGGCGCGGCGATGATCCGGACGAAGGGCGAGGCCGGCACCGGCGACGTGAACCAGGCCGTCCACCACCAGCGGTCGATTAAGGGCGCCATCCGGAAACTGGAAGGTGCGAGCCACGAGGAGCGCGAGAAGTGGGCCCGCGAGCACGAGGCGCCCGCCGAACTCGTCCACGAGACCGCCGAGATGGGCCGGCTGCCGGTCGTCAACTTCGCCGCCGGCGGCATCGCGACGCCCGCCGACGCGGCGCTGATGATGCACCACGGCTGCGACGGCATCTTCGTCGGCTCCGGTATCTTCGGCGCCGAGGACCCCGAGGCGATGGGCACCGCCATCGTCGAGGCCGTCAACAACTGGGACGACCCCGAGACCCTCGTCGAGATCACCTCGAA
The DNA here is from genome assembly GCF_013415885.1 of Halosimplex rubrum. Classification (NCBI taxonomy): domain Archaea; kingdom Methanobacteriati; phylum Methanobacteriota; class Halobacteria; order Halobacteriales; family Haloarculaceae; genus Halosimplex; species Halosimplex rubrum. Next base: position 2,633,820 of record NZ_CP058910.1, on the reverse strand, counting down.
CATCGGCGCCGGCATGAAGGGCGACGCCAACGTCGACCTGCCCGAAGAAGAGAAGATGCAGGGCCGCGGCGTCTGAGCACCGGCCGGTTTCAGTTCTCTCTCTCTCTCTCTCTCTCCGCGTTCCCAACCGAGAGCGGTGGGTCTGTCAGCTTCCGAACCGGGAGCGGCGCGCCTGTCAGCCCCCGGAGCTGTCCGGCGGTGCGACGGACGCGGAACCCGACCGACGGCGGAGATGTCCGAGTCCGACACCGACCGCACCCGCGACGAGGATCGGCGTCCCGAGCGTGGCGACGAGCGCGATCAGCGTTCCGATCAGCCCGTAGCCGACGACCCCGAGGAGGTAGGCCGCGATCAGCAGCGGCGTGATGAGCGAGACGTCCAGCGACCCCAGATCCATCGGGGCCATCATCCCGAACACGGCTAGCGGCGGGGCGATCACCAGCGTCAGCCAGCCGACGAACATCCCCGAGAACGCGTCGTTTCGCACGCGCGACGCCGGATCCACCGCGTCGGCGAGCCGCTGGACCAGCACCCCCGAGAGAACGGCCGCGACGGTCGCCGAGCCGACGAGCATCCCGGCGGAGATCAGAAACAGCCCGTACGGGCTCACGAACGTCACGTACGCGGCCGTGTACGCGAACGCCGTCGTGCCGTAGACGGCGCCGACGACGAGCGGCCGCTCCCACCCGCTCTCGCCCCGGAGTCGCTCGTGTCGCTCATATCGGCCCCGACGGCTCGACCGCATTTGTAAGTTCGCTGTCGAACGGGGCGATGTCGGCCGGCCGCCGTCGAGCGGCGACCGCGCCGTCGGGGCGCCGGTCGGGCCGACAAGCGCAACGCCCAAGACTGTCGACTCACGAATCCCGACGTATGTTACAGGCGACGCCGGTCGACGCCGCCCGGTCGTTCCTCACCGGGTTCGACACGCTCGGGGCCCGGATCGGCGTCACCGCGTTGCTGCTCCTCGTCGTCGCGAGCTTCGGCTGGCTGGTCCTCCCGCGGCTCGTAGAGGGGATCCAGGACTCCGCGCTGCAGTGGGCCGTCAGCGGTGCGATCCTGCGTGCCGCCCAGCTCTTGCTGCTCGTCGGCGGCGGCCTCTCGCTGCTGTATCTCTGGGGGTTCGGGCCGACGCTGGCGACCATCTCCGAAGAGGTCACCAACGACTCGGAACTCCAAACGCTCGGGCGGACGCTGGGTTCGGTAGTCGTCTTCTTCGCCGCGTACGCGGTCGCCCGGTACCTCTCGAACGCCGTCGCCAACCTGAGCCGTCACGCCGACTGGCTGACCGACCACCAGGAGGAGATCCTCCTGCGGACCGCCCAGCTGTTCCTGTTCGGGTTCGCCGGGGTCGTCATCCTGGGGATCTGGGACACCAACCTCGGCGGCCTCCTCGTCGGCGCCGGGTTCCTCGGCATCGTCGTCGGCTTCGCCGCCCGACAGACGCTGGGCTCGCTCATCGCCGGGTTCGTCCTGATGTTCTCCCGCCCGTTCACCATCGGCGACTGGGTGGAGATCGGCGGCGAGGAGGGCATCGTCACCGACATCACCATCTTCCACACCCGCCTGGAGAACTTCGACGGCGAGTTCGTCATCATCCCCAACGACCGCGTCTCCGACCGGCCGATCACGAACCGGAGCCAAAAGGGGCTGTTGCGCATCCGCGCCGACGTGAGCGTCGACTACGAGACCGACCCCGACCGCGCCAAACAGGTCGCCATCGAAGCCATCTCGAACTGCAGCGAAGTCGTCGACGCCCCGCCGCCACAGGTGTTCCCCAAGGAGTTCGGCGACTCGGCGGTCGTCCTCGAGATGCGCTTCTGGATCGACCACCCCACCCCGCCGCGCAAGTGGAAGGCCGTCTCCGCCGTCGTCACCTCCGTCAAGTCGGCCTTCGAGGACGAGGGGATCAAGATCCCCTTCCCCCAGCGGGAACTCACCGGCCGCGCCGAGGCCGGCGGCTTCCATGTCCACGACCGTGACGGGCCGGCCGCCAACGCCGGCGAAGCGGAAGCGCGCGGGAACGACTGACCGGGGGCTCGGCGCTCCCGCCGCCGTCGACCGCTCCGGGACCTACTCGACGCCGAAGTACCCTTCGACGACGAGCGCGAAGCCGACGACCCACACGCCCGCGAGGGCGGTGACCGCGGCGACGTGGAACGCCCAGGTGAGGCCGCTCCCACCGACCAGCGGCGTCGCCATCGCCTCGCCCACCCAGGCGAGCGGACCGCCCGTCCCCCGCCGGGTCAGCGCGACCAGAAACGCCGTCACGACCGCCGGTCCCGCCGCACCGAGGAGCGCGAGTCCCAGCCGGCGACTCGCCCGCGCCACGCTGCGCGGCCGCCTGCCGTGCGTCACGAAGGCGTCGGCGTCCGACCCCGAATGTGCCATGATAGATGATGCCACACGCCTGCTCTACTTAAACGTATCGTCACGTGGGTGCAAGTGGCACGCAGTCGAGGGCGACGCTCGGCTATCGGACCATCGAGTCACCAGAATCGGGGCCGAAGCGCGGGAACGGGGTTCTCAGTCGGCCGTGCGTTCGAACTCGGCGTCGGTCTCGGATTCGAGCGCCTCGCGTTCGCCGCTCGGGAGCGCGTCCTTGAACCGCTGGAGGACGCGCCGGGCGTCGTTGACCTCGGCGCCGCCGAGCGCGCGGACGAGCGCGAGCGCCCGCTGGGCGCGAGTCGTCCGCCAGGACTCCTCGCGGTGTTCGTAGGTCCGGATCGCCCGCAAGAAGTCCACCTTCCGGAACTCCGGCCAGTAGGGCGTGCAGAAGTAGACGGCCGCCTCGTTGCCGTTGGCGTGCCACGGCAGGAAGTTCGACGTGCGCTCGTCGCCGCCGGGGCGGACGATCAGGTCGACATCGCGAGTCGGTCCCCTGTAGAGGCGCTCCTCGACCGACTCGACGTCGATATCTTCGGTACCGAGTTCGCCGTCCTCAACCTCGCGTGCGACATCGCGGGCAGCCGAGAGCAACTCGGCGCGACCGCCGTAGGCGAGAGCGATGTTCAGGTAGAGTTCGTCGTAGTCGGCCGTGCGGCGCTCGGCGTAGTCGACGGCGTCGCGCACTCGCTCGGGCAGCTTCTGCGTTTCGCCGATCGCGCGGATGCGGACCTCCGAATCGTGGACGCGGTCGGCGTCGGCGAACTCGCGGAGCTTCTCGCACAGCAGATCGAACAGCGCCTCGTTCTCCTCCTCCGGACGATCGAAGTTCTCCGTCGAGAAGGTGTACAGCGTCAGTTCGTCGACGCCGGCCTCCTGCGACCACTCCAGCACTTGCTCGGTCGTCTCCGCGCCCGCGCGGTGGCCGTCGGAGGCGTCGTCGCCCTGCTGTCGCGCGTATCGCCGATTTCCGTCCTGGATGACGGCGACGTGACTGGGCGTCCCCGACAGCTCCAGTTCGAGCACCCGCTCGTACGCACCGCGCGCCCACTGCCGCACTCTGTCCATCTGTCTATATTCTTTCAGCCCCGCGCTATGAGTTTTGTGTTTAGTGTGAGCGGGAGATCCCTCCGAAGCCGTTTTGATGCCCTGCGGTGTATCCCTCGGCTGACAGACCGTCCGCACCGTCCGCCATGATAGATCTCACTCCCGACCACGACGACTCGATGCCCCGCGCCGCTCGCGACGGCGTCGGCGCCCTCGACGCCGACGGCCCACGCATCGTCAGCATCAGCGACATCCACGGCTATCTCGACGCCGCCTGGTCCGCGCTCACGGCCGTCGGCGACCACCCCGACTTCGACCCGGTCGTCGACGCCGACGCGGACGGACGGCTCCACTGGGCCGGCGACGACGAGTCGGTGCTGGTGTTCAACGGCGACCTCGTCGACCGCGGCCCCGACAACGCCGCCGTCGTCGAACTCGTCGAGCGCCTCGCCCGCGAGGCCCCGCCCGGCCACGTCCGCGTCACGCTCGGCAACCACGAGTGGGGCGCTCTCTTCCGGGATCTGGTCGATTGGGACGCCTGGTTCTCCGGCAGTCGGTCCGACGACGCTCGCAGGCGGCTCTGCGAGATAATCGAAGACGGCCACCTCGTCGCCGCCTACGACGGCTACGCGTTCACCTACGCCCACGCCGGCCGCGTCAGCGACTACGACGCCGCCCGACTGAACGACCGCTTCGCCGAGGCCGCCGGAGAGCTCCGCGACGCGATCGGCACCGACGACGACGAACCGACCCAGAAGCGCCTCGTCGACGACTACCGGGAAGTGCTCGGTATCGGCCGCGGCGGCGGCCGCGCCTTCGGCGCCGGCATCGCCTGGCTCGACTTCAAGTTCCTGAGCGACGACGCGCCGCTCCAGATCGTGGGCCACACGCGCCAAGAGGAGATCGTGCAGAAGGGCAACGTCGTCTGTGAGAACGTGATCCGCGCGAACCTGGAGGGAGAAGGTGGGGAGGCCGTGATGGTCGAGACCGAGGAGGAGTTGGTGGCGCTAGAACGGCGTGGGAACGGGAGTGTGCGGAAACGGGACTTCGAGATTCCTAGCGGAGAGTGGCCGAAGTCGTAGGTGTCTCGGCACCCGGTTTTCCTGTCTATCGTGGCGGCAAAAACGGGTAGAGTGCCGAATTTATCGAGCCATTTAGAGCGAGGGGATCGCTCCCGACGCCGCGCTCGGGCGCGCTACTCGCAGCTCCGACGCCGAACCGTCGAAACGACCGCAGAGAAGCCGCTAGCCAGTTAATGAAGTGGGACCGCCGAGATTCGAACTCAGGTCCGACGCACCCCATGCGCCGAGGATACCGCTACCCCACGGTCCCGCGTATCGGGAGACGAGCCTACCCGGATTAAGCCCTTCGCTTTCGGTCGGTCAGACGAGCACGCGTTCGAGATCGAGTACCACACCCTCGTCGGCCTCGGGGTCGCCCGCGAGCGTCGCGAGACAGACCGCCGCCTCGTCGGGGGTGTAGCAGGCGACCAGGTCGCCGCGGAACACGTCGTCGACGGCGAGCAGTCCCGGCGCGTAGACGGGCGCGCCCTCGGCGACCTCCCGGGCGGCGCTCTCGGCGATGGTCGCGCTCGGCAGGTCCGTGAGCGCCCGCTCGGCGGGCTGGACGACCTCGCGAAGCGGGTCCGAATCGCCGCCGTCGGCCCACGCGAGCGCGTCGACGAGGTCGTGCAGCGACACCAGCTCCCGATCGTCGAACGAACCCGTCGTCGTCCGGCGGAGGTGGCCCATGTGCGCGCCGGTCCCGAGCGCCAGCCCCAGGTCGTGACAGAGCTTCCGAATGTAGGTCCCGCTCTCGCAGCGAACCCGCAGGAGCGCCTGGCGGTCTTCGATTTCGAGGGCGTCGAGGGCGTAGATCTCCCGCGATCGCAGCCGTCGGACGACGGCGCTCTTCTTGGGCGGCTTCTGGTAGATATCGCCCTCGAACTCCGCGAGGACGGATTCGAGATCGGCGGGCGCGGGGCCGTGGAGTTCGAGGACGGCGACGTACTCCTTGACGCTGTCGTCGAACACCTGGGCCATCCGGGTCGCGTCGCCGAGCAGCATCGGGAGACAGCCGGTGACCTTCGGGTCGAGGGTGCCGGCGTGGGCGGCGCGGTCGACGCCGGCCATGTCCCGGACCCAGGCGGCGACCTGGTGGGCCGAGGGGCCGGGGGGCTTGTCGAGGTTGACGACCCCGAACTCCAGCAGATCGTCGACTGACCGGTCGTCGGGCGGGCCGCGAAGGGACATCAGAAATCGTAGTCCACGCCGGTGACCGGCGCGCGACCCTCGTCCTCAGCGGGGTCGTAGGACTCGACGGCGGCGAGGACGATCTCCAGCTCCGCGGCGGGGCTCCACCGGGAGGTGTTGAGCACGAGGTCGTAGATCGAGCGGTCGTCGATCTCGATGTCGTAGTACTCGGCGTAGCGTTTGGCCTCGCTCTCGGCGCGGGCGGTGGTCTCTTCGCGGGCGGTCTCGACGGACTTGTCCTCGCGGTCGGCGATACGCTCGGCGCGGACGCCCATCGGCGCGTCGAGCCAGATCCGCAGGTCGGCGTGGTCGCCGGCCATCCAGCCGGCGAGCCGGGATTCGAGGACGAGGTCGTCGTTCTCGTCGGCGATCTCGCGGAGCCGCCGGTCGAGATCGCGGTCGACCTGGTCGTCCTCCTCGGCGAGTTCGTTGAACGCGACCAGCGACATGTCCCGCTCGTCGGCCATCTCGCGGAAGATGTCGCCGCCGCTGACGTGGTCCACCTCGAGCGCGTTCGCCAGCGCGGCGGCGAACGTGCTCTTGCCACTCCCGGCTGGGCCGGAAACGGTTATCAACATACCTCGATTCCGTTCGGTCCGTAAATAGAGGTTGCGGAACCGCCCGTTTCGCCCCCGCGAGTTCACGCGTTCGGGACCGGTCTCACCAGGGGATCATTTCTCAGGGGAGACACACACCCGATTCCGAGTTAGTGGGGGGCCAGAGGCCAGAGGTCGTCGCTACGCCCCCCGAATTAACTCGGAATCGGGTGTGTCTAGTCTAGTTACTAGGTTCTAGAACGAAAACGAACGAAAACGAACGACGAGAGACGAGAGAGAATGAGAAGGCGAACAGACGGGTTCGAGAGCGGCGGTCGGCCACGCCGATCGTCCGTTCGACGTGCCGCAGAATCGGAAGAGTGCGGACGGTTCACGTGCGGTCTCGACGGAACGGTCTCACCCGCCGACTAACTCGGAATCGGGTGTGTGTGCCACTGAATCACCCGCCTCCCCACTAACTCGGAATCCGGTGTCCCCCGCCGTCGTTCGCGGATCGACCCACGCCGCCGGGAACTAACTCGGAATTAGGTGTCCCGGCGGGGTTCCGGCCGTCGACACGCTCGCGCGAGGCGAGACGAGCCCATCGTTCGCCGCGATCGGGGCGGTTCGACGCGGTACTCGAACGGTGAACCGACGCGGGTCGGACCTACCATCGAACGTCCGGTCGAACGCTCGATGGCCACCGGCGAACTAACTCGGAATCAGGTGTGTCACACCGAAACGGAATCGTTGCGAACGCAGCTTCCCGCTCGCTGACGGCAGCTCCTCACCGCACACCGGAGACCGGCGGCGAGGTGCGGCCGATAACTCGGAATCGAGTGGGGTCGACCCCGTTCGGAGTTACGATAGACCGTCCCAGGACCGGTATCTAGCGGCTGGTGGGCCACAACTAACTCGGAGTGCAGTGGAAACGCTTTTCCACGGGGACGCGAACGGACAAGCCATGCAGGAGCACGGCGACGGGTCGGCGGAGACGGGTGACGAGCTGTTCCAGGCGGTCGAGGAGGGCGGCGGCGACTCCATCTTCGCGAACCGCGAGCTGCTCAACATCGACCACGTCCCCGACGAGGCGCGGATCGTCGGCCGCGACGAACATATCCGCGACCTCGCCAACGAGGTCGGCCCCGCGGTGACGGGGTCGCCGCCCAACTCGGTGATCCTCTACGGGAAGACCGGCTCGGGCAAGTCCCTCGTCGCCAACCACGTCATGGAACGGGCGCGGACGGAGTCTCAGCGGCGCTCCAACCGCCTGGCGACCGTCACGGTCGACTGCGCCCAGGCCAAGGGCGAGGCCGACGCCGTCCAGACCATCGCGACCGGGATCAACTCGCCCGGAACCGGCGTCGACATCCCGACGCGGGGCATCTCGACCAACGAGTACTACAATCGCCTCTGGGAGATCCTTGACCGCGAGTACGACGCCGCGCTCATCACCCTCGACGAGGTCGACCGACTCGACGACGACAACGTCCTCATGCTCCTCTCCCGGGCCCGCGAGGCCGGGAAGGTCGACGTGCCCATCGGCATCATCTCCATCTCGAACAAGGTGAACTTCCGCGAGCAGATGACCGAGCGCGTCAAGAGCAGTCTCGGTCACAACGAGTTCATCTTCGACCCCTACGACGGCGAACAGCTCCGCCAGATCCTCGAGAACCGGCGCGACGCCTTCTGTGACGACGTGCTCGACGCGGGCGTCATCCCGAAGACCGCGGCGCTGGCCGCCCAGCGCCACGGCGACGCCCGCAAGGCCATCCGACTCCTCCGACACGCCGGCGACTACGCCAAGAACAACGGGTTAGACGAGGTGACCGAGGACCACCTCGAACGCGCCCAGGAGCAGGCCGAGGTCGAGCGGCTCAAGGAGCTCATCGCCGGGCTGCCGCCCCACAGCAAGTACGTCCTCTACGCGCTGGCGAACCTCACCGCCAACACCGGCCCCGAGGAGGACTGGTTCCGGACGACCGTCATCTACGACGTCTACCAGAAGGTCTGTGAAGCGGAGGGCGCCGACGACCTGACCACCGACTCCATCCGCGGGCTGCTCAGCGAACTCGCCTTCCTCGAAGTCACCGAGTCCAACCAAGAACACGGCGGCATGGGGAAGGGTACCTACAAGGAACACCGCCTGCTGTGGGAGCCCAGCGTCGTCTTCAAGATGGACCCCGACCCCGCACAGGTCGACGTGGACCGCTGAACGGGCAACAGGGAAAGAACGGGCGGCAGGGAAAGAACGGACGGTTTCAGGAGGTCGACGGCGTCGTCTGGACGTCGAGCGCCTTGCGGACGATCTGGGTGAAGCTCATCGAGCAGACGAAGTACCAGACGATCCACGCCCACATCGGGCCGATGCGCTCGCCCCACGTGGCGATCTCGCCGATGAGCGGGAGGACCATCACCGGGCCGGCGCCCGCGACCATCTCCGGCGTCTGGACCATGAAGTAGATCCAGAGGAACACGGGGATGTTGACGAGCATGATCCACACCATCGGGCGGAACTGCTCTTTGAACATGCCGAGCTGGTCGCCCATCGCCTCCATCTGCTCCTCCTGGATCTCCTCTAAGGCCTCGTCGTCGCCGCGCTCTTTGGCATCCTTGCGGCGCTCCTGGATCTCCTGCATGCGCTCCTGGTACTCGCCCATCTTGTCCATGTTCATCAGCTTGCCCTGCAGCACCGTCGAGCTGAAGCCGGTGAACGTCGCGAGCACGAGGATCATGATGTAGAAGGGCAACACGTCCGCGAGCGGTCCGAGGCCGATGTCGATCACTTCGCCGACGGTGTTGCGGATCGGCGCCTGCGAGTAGCCCAGGAACAGGGCGATCGTCGCGACCGCCGCCATCTTGTCCCAGCGGGACCACCCGCCCTCGTCGTCGTCCGCGGTAGACCCGCCCGACGAACTCGTCGATCCGGAGCCGCCCGAGGTCGAACCGCCGGTCGACGTGCCGGAGGAGCCGATGTCGTCGGGCGCGTCGTCACCGAGCGCGTCGCGGACGCCCTCGGGGTCGTCGACGACGAACCCCTCGCCGTCGACGTCGACGAGGATGCCCTGCTCGATGAGCCGGCCCCATTCGCCGCTGGTGATGTCGTCGCTGACATCGCTCCACTGGACGGTGCCCCGGTCGTCGGCGACCGCGAGCACGCGCGCCATCGCGTCGGCCATCGACTGGCTCTCGTCGGCCAGCGACGCCGCCTTTTCTGCCGTCCGTGCCATTGCTATCTATCTCCGTCCTCGGTCGTTATCAACCTTTAATTCTCCCGATCGGTCGCCTTCGGGGGTCACGCCTCGGCCTCGACGGCCGCTCGCACGTCTTCCCAGACCTGATCGGGGGTCTGGTCGCCGTCGATATCGACGTAGCCGTCGTGGTCGGCGTAGATCTCCAGCACGGGCTCGGTGTTCTCGTGATACACCGACAGCCGGTTGCGCACGGACTCCTCGTCGTCGTCCTCGCGCTGGTAGAGGTCGCCGCCGCACTCGTCGCAGACGCCCGCCTCCTCGGGCTGGTTGAACTCGACGTGGTAGTTGGTGCCGCAGTCCTCGCAGACTCGGCGACCGGTGAGCCGGTCGACCAGTTCCGCCTCGGGTACGTCGAGGACGAGCACGACATCGAGGTCGGTCATCTCGCGCAGGGCCTCGGCCTGGTCGCCGTTGCGCGGGTAGCCGTCGAGGACGAACCCCGCGACGTCCGAGAGCGCCTCGCCGACCATCGCGTCGACGACCACGTCCGGGACCAGGTCGCCCCGGTCCATGTACTCGCCGGGCGTGTCGTATTCGGTGTCCATGTCGCTGATGTCCATCTCCTTGTTCGCCCGCAGCGCGTCGCCCGTCGTGACGTGCTCGACGCCGAATTCGTCGGCGAGGCGCTCGCTCTGCGTTCCTTTGCCGGCACCTGGCGGACCGAGAATCAGGATCTTCGGGTTCATACCGCCGGCTTCGGCGCACCGCCGCTTTATAGTGTCGTTCTCGTCGGCGGATGCGGCCCGGGGTTCGCCTACTCCCACCCGCGGAGTCGTCGGTGGGCTTACCACACCGCCGGCCGACGGCCCGCTCGTATGGACGAACGCGTCCGACGCACGGTCGAGACCTACGAGCGCGTCGCGGACGACTACGCCGACCGTCACGGCGACCGCTCGGTCGTCGCCGGCATCGTCGAGGAGTTCGTGACCGCGGTCGACCGAACCGGCGACCGCCGGCGAACCCGCGGCGGCCAAACGGATCCGACCGATCCGCCCCGCGTCCTGGACGTGGGTTGTGGCCCGGGCTGGGAGTCCGCGGCCTTCGACGACGCGGGCTTCGATACTGTGCCGTTCGACCTGACGCGGTCGTTCCTCGACCGGGCCCGCGAACGCGTGCCCGACGCGGCCCCCGTCCGCGGGGACATGCGCGCGCTCCCGGTCGCCGACGACGGCTTCGACGGCCTGTGGGCCTGCGCGTCGCTGTTGCACGTCCCCGAGCGCGAAGTCCCCGCCACCCTCGCCGAGTTCGAGCGGGTGCTCGCCGACGGCGGGACCACGCTCGTCTCGCTCAAGGCCGCGGGCCGTCCGGGCGAGAGCGTCGACGCGAGCCCGTACGACGACGACCGCCGCCACTTCGAGCGCTACGACCCCGGCCGCGCCCGCGACCTGTTCGAGACTGCGGGCTTCGAGGTCGTCTCGGTCGCGACGGACGGGACCGACGCCGACACCGAGGGGGGCGGTACCGCCGCCGAGGACGACTGGGTCGCCGTGACCGCCCGGTCGCCCGACTCGGCGTGACCGTTCGGGCGCGTGCTCGAGGCCCTCGCTCCGTTCACAGCCAGCCGACCAGCGGCGCGAGCAGCAGGACGACCCACAGGAGGGTGCCCGCGGCGACGAGGGGGTTGATCGTCTCGGTCGGCGCGCGCGGGCTGACCGCGCCCGCCGCGAGGAGCCCGATCGCGACGACGACGCCGACCCGGTGGAGCACCACGTCGAGCGACAGCACCGTGACGCCGAGCGACTGGTAGTCGACGACGATGGCCGCCCCGATACCGAGGGCCGCGACCGCGAAGCTCCGGACCGGGTTCAGGTCTCGGCCGAACACGTGGGCGACCGCGGGGAGTCCGAGCGCCAGAACCGGGTACAGTACCGCGGCGATGACCTTCGGCGAGATGTCGACGAACCGGCGTTCGAGCGCGATCCCGCCGAACCTGACCGACAGGTACAGCCCGAACAGCGCCGCGAACAGGAGCGCGTACGACAGCCCGCGGACGACGAGCAGCGACCGCTCGCGGTCGAGCCACCCGCGCGCGAGCAGCCCGGAGACGAGCGCCCGCCTGACGGTCCCGACGGGGTCCGCCCGCACGCTCGTGGGGTCGACCCCCGCCTTTCCGGCTCCTCCGGAGCCGAACGCGAACGCGTCGTCCGCCCGCGCACCGCCGCGCCGGCGCCGCCGGGCCAGCGCCGCGGCGTCGCGGCCGGCGACCAGCCCCATCGCGGCGAGTCCCGACCCGAGGTTCGGCGCGCCGACCAGGCCGACGAAGTCGACGACCGTCGCCCAGCCGTCCGAGCCCAGCGCCCGGCGGTTACCCAGGTACATCCGCCAGACGGTGTCGACGGAGGGCTCGCCCATGAACTCGGCTTCGAGCCGGTCGCGGGTCTCGTCGGTCGCGTGGACGGTGTGGCGAAGCCGGAACCAGTCCCAGTGGTCGCTGTGGGCCTGGACGGCGACCCACTCGTCGGACTCGAAGGGCGACTCGTAGACCCGGAGGTGGTCGCGGGCGCCGAAGTAGTTCCCGTCGTGCAGCTGGTAGGTCTCGTCGATCCACCGCCCGCCCGGGTTGGGGTCGAGGTGACCGGTGAACGGCGCCGCGCGGTAGGGCCGACGCGTCTCGTTGGGGCCCGGCTCGGTCAGGACGTAGTTGTGGACGTAGAGATAGCGCGTCGCGCCCCGCGCCGAGCCCCACTCGACGACCGTGCCGTTGGTCGCGTCGACCACTACCTCGCCGGTGTCGGGCCCCACGTCCTCCCACTCGGCGGCCGTCTCGTTCCAGGTGGCGTCGCCCCGCTCTGTCAGGAAGTACCGGACGGTCTCGGCGTCGGCGTAGACGACGAGGTTGATGGCGAGGGTCCGCCCGCTGGCCGACCGTCGAGTGCTCGTGTACGGCCAGAAGACGTTCTCTCCGGGTCGGGGTTCGACCAGTTTCGCCGGCGTCGTCCCGACTCCGGGGTCGTCCGGTCCCGCCGCCGAGAGCACGAGCGATCCCGCGCCCGCGAGCAGCACGACGACGACGAGCAGGCCCAGCGCGGTTGACGTCGGTGGGGGCCACGACTGCTCCACGCGAGCGGTAGACGGTCGACGCGTTTACGCGTTCCGGGCGGTCGGTGGGGTCGGGTGGCGTAGGGACTCCCCGCCCGGGCACCGAGCGGTCCCGTCGGCGCTCACGACCGCCAGAAAGCCGGCGTCAGCAGCACGAGCACCGGAATGATCTCGATACGTCCGACCCACATCAGGACGATGAAGGCGACCTTCGTCGTCGCGGGGAACCAGGCGTAGTCCCCGTAGGGCCCGGCGTCGCCGAAGGCCGGACCGATGTTGAGGAACGTCGCCGCCGACGCCCCCATCGCCTCGAACTCGCCGACCTGCTCCCCGGCCCTCGCGGCGTCGGTGACAACGAACACGGTCAGGAGCACGAAGATGATGCCGCTCAGGAGGACGTAGGCGTACACGTCGCGGACGACATCCTCGTCGACGACTTCGCCGGTCAGCCGCACCGGCCGGATCGCGTCGGGGTGGATCTCACGGAACAGGTCTCGGCGGAACGATTTGACGACGACCAGCCAGCGCAGCGTCTTGATCGAACACGTCGTGCTCCCGGCCATCCCGCCGGAGAACATCGCGAGAAAGAGCATGTGCTTGGCCGCCGGCGACCAGCCGTTGAAGTCGACCGTCGCGTACCCCGTCGTCGTCAGGATCGACACGACCTGAAAGAGTGAGTGTCGGATCACCCGCTCGATCCGGGTGAACTCCCCCGAAGCGACCAGGAAGCCCGCGGTCAGCCCGGTCAGGCCGAGGACCACCGCGAGGTAGAAGCGGAACTCGTCGCTCTCGCCCAGCCGCGACGGGTTCCCCTGCGTCAGATGGTACAGCAACACGAAGTTCGTCGCGCCGAGGAACATGAAGGGGATCGTCGCCCACTGGACCGCCGGCGAGAACGCCCCCAGACTCTCCGCACGCGGCGAGAAGCCCGCCGTCGAGACCGCGGTGAAGGCGTGGGCAACCGCGTCGTAGAGCGTCACCTCCGGCCCGAGACCGACGGCGCCGATGGCAAGCCACGTCGCGACCATCAGCCCCGTCAGCCCCGCGTAGAGCCACCCGAGCAGGCGGGCGGTCGCCTCGATCGACGGGGTGAGCTTGTTCACGTCCTGGGTCTGGGACTCGGTCTCCATGAGCTGGGCGCCACCGATCGACAGCTGCGAGAGGACGGCCACCGCGATCACGAGGATGCCGAGCCCGCCCATCCACTGCAGCAGCGACCGCCAGAGGTGGACCGACCGGCCGTGGGCGTCGAAGTCGGAGACGACGGTCGCGCCCGTCGTCGTGATGCCGCTGGTCGACTCGAACAGCGCGTTGACGGGACTCGCGAGGCTCCCCTCGCCCGCGACCAGAAACGGGACGGCGCCGACGACGGCGATCGCCAGCCACGTCAGTGCGACCATCAGGAACCCCTCGCGGAGGCCCAGGTCGCCCCTGTCGAGCCGTTCGAGCGCGATCCCGGCCCCCAGCGTCAGGGCCGCGGTCGCCAGGAAGGGGACGAGCGGCTCGCCGTACCACAGCGCGACGAGCGCGGTCCCGACCAGCGGCGCCGTCAGCGCCTTCAGGACGGTGCCGACGAGGCTCAGACTGGTGGCCCAGTCGACCCTGAGTTCCCCGACGAGGCTCATCGCTCGCTCACAGCTTCTCGGTCACTTCGTCCAGTACCTCGGTGTCGACGAAGACGACGACGTGGTCGCCCTCGCGGACGATCGTATCACCACGGGGCGTGATGTGCTCGTCACCGCGCGTGATCGCGCCGATGACGACCCCCTCGGGGATGTCGGCGGCCACGTCGCGGATCGACCGGTCGACGAGGACGCTGTCGGCGTCGACCTCCAATTCGAGCACTTCGGCCCTGTCGCCCTCGATGATCGCGACGTTCTCCGCGCGCCGGGCGCGGGTGAACCGGGTGATCTCCTCGGCGGTCGCCTTCCGCGGGCTGACGGCCACGTCGACGCCGACCGCCTCGAACAGCTCGGTGAAATCGCCCGTGTTCACCACGGTGATCGCCCGGTCGGTGCCCTTCCGCTTGGCGAGCAGCGTCGCGAGCAGGTTCTGCTGGTCGTTCTCCAGGGCGGCGACGATCACGTCCGCCATCCCGACGTTCTCCCGGTCGAGCAGGTCCTGGTCGGTCGCGTCGCTGTTCAGCACGGTCGTACTCGGCAGCTTCTCGGCGAGCCACCGGGCGCGGTCCTCGTCCTGTTCGACGAGCCGCGGGGAGAACCCGCGCTCTTCGAGTAACCGCGCGGTCTGGTACCCGATCTCGCCGCCGCCGACGATGACCACGTCCTCGGGACCCCGCTCCTCGGGGGCGATCTCGGAGCTGAACGCGCGGATGCTCTCGGGGCTGCCGATGGCGACGACCTCGTCGCCGGCCTCGATCCGGGTGTCCCCGCGGGGGATCACCACCTCGTCGTCGCGGATGATCGCCGCGAACGTCAGCGAGTCGAAACGGTCGGCCTCGGCGACGGTCTGGTCGGCGACCGGGCTCTCGGCGGGAATCTCGAACTCCGTCATCTGGACGAGGCCGTCGGCGAACATGTCCACGTCTTGGGCCGTCGGGAGCCCGGCGAGTCCGACGATGGCCTCCGCGGTGAGCAGGTCCGAACAGACCATGAAGTCGACGCCGAAGGCCCCGCGGGCGCGCTGCCAGGCGGTGAGGTACTTGGGGCTCTTGACGCGAGCGATCGTGAACGCGTCGCTGACGACGTTCGCGGCGCCGCAGGCGACGATGTTGGTCTCGTCGTCGTCGGTGCTGGCGATCACCATGTCCGCGTCGGCCACGCCGGCCTCTTCGAGCGTGTCGATGTCGCTCCCGTCGCCCTCGATAGGGAGCACGTCCAGCGAGTAGGTCAGCGACTCGACGCGGTCGCTATCGATGTCGATCACGACCACGTCGTGGGACTGGGCGAGGCTCTCGGCGATCGTCGAGCCGACCTCGCCCGCGCCGACGATGACTACGCGCATTGACTGCCCTCCGCGTGCATGCACCCGGGTTTTCGCGGCGTGCGTAAGTGGATTTCCCTAGCGAGGCACGAGCGGAGCGAGCGCCTCGAAGAAGCGAACGACGACGGGGAAGCCGTGAGCAGCGCGGCCGACCCAGGGCGCTACGACCGCCAGTACGCCGGCGTCAGGATCACGAGCACCGAGAGGATCTCAAGGCGGCCGATCCACATCAGGAAGACCATGTACAGCTTCGCCGGGTCGGAGAACAGCTCGAAGTTGCCCATCGGTCCGACCGCACCGAAGCCCGGTCCGACGTTGCCCAGCGTCGCGATGGCGACGCTCATCGCTTCGAGTCCGGTGAGGTCCATCCGTTCGACGAACAGGCTGTCGACGTACAGCAGGACCGTCGAGACGACGAACAGCGTGAGGAAGATCATGATGAAGACGAACACGTCCCGGAGCGTCTCCTCCGCGACGGCGTCGTCGCCGACGCGGACGGGCTTGACCGCCTCCGGGTGGACCGAGGTGAACAACGAGCGGGCCATCGCCTTCCGGACGAGCACCCAGCGGACGATCTTGATCGACCCCGCGGCCGAGCCGGCGGACCCGCCCAGGAAGAAGGCAAAGAGGAGGACCGTCTGGGCGACGGGGTGCCAGTTGTTGAAGTCCATACTGGCGTACCCCGTGGTCGTCACGATGGCGGCGACCTGAAAGGTCGCCTGTCGGAGCGAGTTCTCCAGGTTCCCCGGGATGGTGCCGACGTTCGGGGAGGCCGACGCGATACCCAGCCCGGAGAACAGGAGCGCGGTGATTGCGGCGGTGACGAGACCCATCACGGCGAGGTACGAGCGGAACTCCGCGTTGTCGGTGAGCTTGCTGACCCGGCCGTCGAGCGCGTACCAGAACAGCGCGAAGTTGGTCCCCGCGACGACCATGAACGGGACGACCGCCCACTGGATCGCCGGCGAGAACGCCTCGACGCTGCGACCCTCCGGCGAGAATCCACCGGTCGGTAGCGTCGTGAGCGCGTGGGCAACGGCGTTGTAGACGCCCATGTTCGTGCCCAGCCCGACGGCGTCGAGGCCGAAGTACACCAGCGCCGCCAGGACGGTGAGTCCGACGTAGATCTTCCAGAGCGCGCGGGCGGTCTCCTGGATCCGGGGCGTGAGCTTCTCGATGGAGAGGCCGGGTGCCTCCTCGTTCATGATCTGGGCGCCACCGACGGAGAGCTCGGGGAGGATCGCGACCATGAGGACGAGGATGCCCATCCCGCCGAGCCACTGGGAGAGCTGGCGCCACATCAACAGTGCGTGGGAGTGACGTTCGAACGATATTTCCCCCATGACCGTGGACCCGGTGGTCGTGAACCCGCTCATCGACTCGAAGAGGGCGTTGACGGGGCCGGCCACGGTCCCGTTCCCGGCGACGAGGTAGGGGACCGTCCCGAGAATCGGGATCACGAGCCAGGAGAGGCTCACCAGCAGGAACGCCTCACGGTGCCCCAGGTCACCCCCCTCGGAGAGCTGTTCGAGGGCGAGGCCGACCGCGACCATGACCGCACTGGTCGCGACGAACGGGAGGACGCTCTCGCCGTAGTAGACGGCGACGAGTACGGGAAACAGCGGGGCGGCCGCCAGGTACTTGACGACCGTCCCGACCAGCGAGAGGCTGAGCCGATAGTCGACGTACCGATCGGTGGCCACCGCCATTGGACAACTGTCACCGTCCGAGCGGTAGCTGATGTGTGTTTCGGAACCGGTACGGCCAGCGGGGGCCGTTCGCGTTGGCTCCGCCGGCAGCCGTCGGACAAAGTGGTTAAGTTGGGTCGCTCGTAGGGAACGTGCATGCAACGGTTCGTCTCCCCCGGTAGCGCCGTCGCTTCGACCGCCGGAGCGGAACCGAACTGCCGCCGACTACCGGAGCGGCGCCGATGAGCGACCTGCTCGACCGCGTCGTCCTCCCGGTCGCAAGCGACGACGACGCCGAAGCCACCGCCCGAGCGCTCGACGGGCACGAGTTCGGGTCGGTGCTGGCCCTCCACGTGGTCGAGAAGGCCGGCGGCGCCCCCGACAAGGCCGGCGTCGAGCAGCGCGAGGAGGCCGCCGAGGAGGCGTTCGCGGTCCTCAAAGCGCACTTCGGGGACGACGTCGACCTGGAGACCGAGATCCGCTACGACACCGACGTGGCCGACGCCGTCTTCGCGGCGGCCGACGACTACGGCGCCACCGCGATCGTCATCACGCCGCGGGGGGGCAGCCGGTGGGTCCAGCTGCTGACCGGCGACGTGGCGCTGTCGCTGGTGACCGAGACCGACCGACCGGTCGTCGTGCTGCCCGACATCGAGCGGACGGCCGGGGACGAAGGAGGGGGCGACGGTGAGTGACGAGGACCTGGCCAAGGACCTGGGGCCGCTCGCGGCACTGACCATCGGCGTCGGGACGATGATCGGCGCCGGGATCTTCGTCCTCCCGGGTGTCGCCATCGAAAACGCCGGGAGTCTCGCTATCGCCGCGTTCGTCCTCGGCGGTGTCATCGCGCTGTTCACGGCGATGTCCGCCAGCGAACTCGGGACGGCGATGCCCCGCTCGGGCGGCGCGTACTTCTACGTCAACCACGCCCTGGGCCCGCTGTTCGGCTCGATCGCCGGCTGGGCGAACTGGCTCGGGCTCGCCTTCGCGAGCGCCTTCTACATGTACGGGTTCGGCGACTACATGAGCCAGATAATCGGGATCGAGGGCACGTTCGGCGTCGGCCCGGTCCAGATAACCGCGGTCAAGCTCATCGCGCTGGCCGGCGCCGCCTTCTTCACGATGGTCAACTACGTCGGCGCCAAGGAGACCGGCAAGCTCCAGAACGTCATCGTCGTCCTCCTCGTCGCCATCCTCACCGTCTTCACCATCTTCGGGTCGCTGCAGGCCGACCCCGCGAACCTCCCGTCGAGCGAGGGGTACGGGCCGATGATGGCTACGACGGGCCTGATCTTCGTCTCCTATCTGGGCTTCGTCCAGATCACGAGCGTCGCCGAGGAGATCAAGAACCCGGGGAAGAACCTCCCTCGGGCCGTCATCGGGAGCGTCCTCATCGTGACGACCATCTACGCGCTCGTCCTGCTCATCATGAGCGCGGCCGTCCCGAAGGGGTTCGTCGCCGAGGTGTCGCTCGCGGGGGAGACCGCCGTCGTCGAGGTGGGTCGCCAGATCCAGGGGACGATCATGGCCGGCGCGCTGCTGTTCGGCGGCCTGCTCGCGACCGCGTCGTCGGCCAACGCCTCGATCCTCGCCTCCTCGCGGATCAACTTCGCGATGGGCCGGGACAACATCGTCACGCCGAAGCTCAACGAGATCCACGACCGGTTCGCGACGCCGTACCGCGCCATCGGGATCACCGGGCTGCTCATCCTCGTCTTCATCGTCACCGCGGACCTCGAACTGCTCTCCTCTATCGGCTCGGCCCTGCACCTGATCATCTACGGGCTGCTCAACATCGCCCTCATTGTCATGCGGACGGCCGACCCCGACGAGTACCAGCCCGACTACACCGTCCCGCTGTACCCCATCGTCCCGATCCTCGGGACCGTCTCCTCGTTCGCGCTCCTGTATTTCATCGTCGACGCGGCGAAGATCATCAGCGCCGTCCTCGTCGTCGGCGCGATACTGTGGTACGTCTTCTACGCCCGGACGCGCACCGAGAAACAGGGCATCCTCTCGCAGTACATCCTCGAACGCTCCGACGAGATGCCCGAGCCCGCCGTCTCGGCCGCGGCCGGCGTCGCCCCCGACGGCGGCGACTACCGCGTGATGGTCCCGCTCGCCAACCCCGAACACGAGGAGGAACTGATCACGCTCGCCAGCGCGCTGGCGAAAGCCAAGGGCGGGACGGTCGTCGCCACGCATATCGTCACCGTCCCCGACCAGACGTCGCTGGCGAGCGCCCGCGACAGCGCCGACGACATCGACGCTACCTCCGAAGCACTGCTCGACCGCGCCCAGGCGAACGCCGAGACCTTCGGCGTCCCCGTCGAGACCCACACCATCCTCTCCCACCGCGGCTTCGAACAGATCTTCGACGCCGCCCGAACCCACGACGCCGACCAGGTCGTCATGGGCTGGGGGCCGGACGCCCACGGCTCGCCCGGTCGCGCCGAGTCGGCCTTCGACGAGATGGCCGGGGACCTCCCCGCCGACTTCCTCGTCCTGCGCGACCGCGGCCTCGACACCGAGCGCGTGCTCGTCCCCACCGCCGGCGGCCCCGACTCCGACCTGTCCGCCGAGATCGCCACGGTCCTCCGCCGGGAGTTCGGCTCGGAGGTGACGTTGCTGTACGTCGCCGACGAGGGCGAGAGCGCCGCTGGCGCGGACTTCCTCGCCGGCTGGGCCGGCGACCACGACCTCGGCGACGCGGACATGCGCGTCGAGACCGGCGACGTGGAGACCGCGATCGAAGCGGCGGCCGACGACGCCACGCTCGTGATCCTCGGCGCCAGCGAGCAGGGGCTGCTCCAGCGGCTCGTCGGCGGGTCGGTCGTCATGGACGTGGTCGAGGATGTCGACTGTTCGGTCCTCCTCGCCGAGAAGCGCACCGAGCGGTCGCTCCGGGAGCGCCTGTTCGGCTGACCGGCCGCGTTTTCCCCCGGGCCGAGGGCTATCGCCCCGTGAACACGCGGAGCGTCTCCTCGGCGAGACCAGTCCTGGAGAACAGCGTCACCGTCTCGCCGCCGGAGACGGCCGTCGTCCCGTCCGGTGTCACCCCGTCCTCGCCCTCGTCGCTGTCGAGCGACACGACGAGCACGTCCCGGTCCAGCAGCCCCTCGCTCGCCGCGTTCTCCAGCGTCTTCCCGACGATGGGCGCGTCCGCACCGACCTGAACCTCGACCACGTCCGCGTCCTCGCTGATGTCGGCGATGCCCGTCACCGGCTTCGCGGGATCGTCGCCGTCGGAGCCGAACGGCTCGTAGGGCTGGAAGTGCTCGCGGTGCAGCAGGTCCTCGTCGTCGATGTGAACCCCGATCGCGGCGATCTCGCGCGAGATGCGCCTGATGTCGGCCATGTCCCGTCCGACGACGGTCACGTGGAGGTCCTCGTCGCCGGTCATGATCTCCCGGACGTTGACAACGCCGGGGATGTCGAGCACCCGCTGAGCGAAGCGCTTGCGGTCGGTCGCCGACGCGGTACACAGGAACAGGTTCGTCAGCCGACCGCCGAGCTTCTCGTAGTCGATCTGGGCGTGGTACCCCTCGATCACGCCCTCCGCTTCGAGACGGCGGATCCGGTTCCGTATCGTCGCCGGGGAGACGTCGACCTCCGCCGCGATGTCCGGCGCCGACGTGTGTCGCGCCTCTTCCGCGAGCATGTAGACGATGCGCCTGTCGATCTCGTCGAACCGGTCTGTCATACTTATATCTACGACCGGATCGAAAATAAGCACCCCTGTTTCGTCCGCTTTCGTTACGATAGCGCCCGCTCCCCGCCGGTATCGGTCGGGACGGTGGCCGGAAAGCCCGAAAACGGCGGGACAGTGGTCCGCTACCCGGAGGAAACGAAAACTAAATTTCCGCTCGAAAAAACAATCGATTGCGTAATTATCGGAACGTATTTTACGCGACCAGTATAGCTAGCGAGATATGACCGAGTCCAGAGACGGCGAACGGGGCGTCACGTCGCACGCGCTCGTCCCCGTCGCCGACGAGTCGGACGCGCGGGCGACGGCCCGGGCTCTCGCGCGCCAGAGCCCCGACCGGGTGACCGTCGCGTACGTCGTCGAGAAGGGCGGCGGCGTGCCGGACAAGACCCCGGTCGAACAGAGCGAGGCCGTGGCGGACGCGGCGTTCGAGGCCTTCCGCGAGGAGTTCCCGTCGGCGGACGAGCGAGTGCTGTACGACTCCGACGTGGTAGGCGCGATCGTCCGGGCGGCCGACGAGGTCGACGCGTCGGCTATCGCCTTCCGTCCGCGGGGCGGGAACCGGCTGGTCCAGTTCCTGGCCGGCGACAAGACGCTCCGGCTCGTCACCGAGTCCGACCGACCGGTCGTGGCGCTCCCCGACCCCGAGACGGACGCCGAGATCGAGGAGGTCACGCCGGAGGACCCGACCGAGCCGGGGGACGAGTCGGAATGAGCGGCGAGGAGGAACTCGCGAAGGACCTGGGCCTGCTCTCGGCGATGACGATCGGGATCGGGACGATGATCGGCGCCGGGATCTTCGTCCTCCCGGGCGTCGCCGCCCAGCAGGCGGGTCCGGTCGTCGTCGCGTCCTTCCTCGTCGGCGGCGTCGTCGCGATGATAAACGCCTTCTCCGTGTCGGAACTCGGGACGGCGATGCCCAAGGCGGGCGGCGGCTACTACTACATCAACCGCTCGCTGGGCCCGCTGTTCGGTTCGATCGCCGGAATGGGCGACTGGATGGGCTTGGCCTTCGCCTCGGCCTTCTACTGTATCGGGTTCGGCCAGTACCTCACCACGCTGGCCCCGGTCCCCGGCTTCCTGTTTCTCGCGGACATCCAGGTCGGCGCGCTGATAGCCGGCGTCGTCTTCGTCGGTGTCAACTACGTCGGCGCCAAGGAGACCGGCGGTATCCAGACGGTGATCGTCCTCACCCTCCTGTCGATCCTGAGCGTCTTCGCCGTGTTCGGCTGGCTGTCCTTCGACTACGCCGTCCTCGTCGGCGACGGGGGTCTCACCCCGATGGGCTACGGCGCGATCCTCCCGGGGACCGCGGTCGTGTTCGTCTCCTTCCTCGGCTACGCCAAGATCGCGACCGTCGCGGAGGAACTGAAGAACCCCGGCAGGAATCTCCCGATCGCCGTCATCGGGAGCGTCGCGCTCGTGACCGTCGTCTACGGGATCCTCGTGACGATCATGCTGGGGGTCGTCCCGTGGCCCGACCTGAGCCGGGACGCCCCCGTCGCTCAGGTGACGAGGATCGCGTTCCCCGGCGGGTTGACCGGCATTTCGGTGACGGTCGTAACGCTCGCGGCGCTGCTGGCGACCGCGTCGTCGGCCAACGCGAGCATCCTCGCCTCGGCGCGGATCAACTTCGCGATGGGCCGGGACGGGATCGTCACCGACTGGCTCAACGACATCCACCCATCCTTCGCCACGCCCTACCGGTCGATTTTCGTCACGGGCGCGGTGATCATCGTGTTCATCGCCGCACTGGGCCAGCAGCTCGAAGTGCTCGCGAAGGCCGCGAGCGTCCTCCACCTCATCGTCTACGCGCTGATCAACGTCGGACTCATCGTGTTCCGCGAAGCCGACGTCGAGGAGTACGACCCCGACTTCACGGTGCCGTTCTACCCCGTGACGCCGATCGTCGGGGCCGTCGCGTCGCTGGCGCTCGTGACGTTCATGGACCCGATCGAGATCGGTCTCTCGATGGCGTTCGTCGCGACCGCCGTGGTCTGGTACCTCGTCTACGCCCGCCGGCACACGGTCTACGAGGGGGCGCTCGGCGAGTTCGTGACAGAACACTCCGAGGAGATGCCCGACATCGCGGTTTCGGCGGCGGAGACGGTCGCACCGGACGGCGGCGATTACCGCGTGATGGTCCCGCTCGCCAACCCCGAACACGAACAGGAACTCATCACGCTCGCGAGCGCGCTGGCCAAGGCCAAGGGCGGGACGGTCGTCGCAACGCACATCGTCACCGTCCCCGACCAGACATCGCTGTCGAGCGCCCGCGACCGCGCCGACGACATCGACGCTACCTCCGAAGCACTGCTCGACCGCGCCCGGGCGAACGCCGAGACCTTCGGCGTCCCCGTCGAGACCCACACCATCCTCTCCCACCGCGGCTTCGAGGAGATCTTCGACGCCGCGCGCACCCACGACGCCGACCAGGTCGTCATGGGCTGGGGACCGGACGCCCACGGCTCGCCCGGCCGCGCCGAGTCCGCTATCGACGAGATGACCGGCGACCCGCCCTGTGACTTCCTCGTCCTGCGCGACCGCGGCCTCGACACCGAGCGCGTGCTCGTCCCCACCGCCGGCGGCCCCGACTCCGATCTCTCCGCCGAGATCGCGACGGTTCTCCGCCGGGAGTTCGGCTCGGAAGTCAGCCTGCTGTACGTCGCCGACGAGGGCGAGAGCGCCGAAGGTGCGGACTTCCTCGCCGGCTGGGCCGGCGACCACGACCTCGGCGACGCCGACCTCCACGTCGAAACCGGCGACGTGGAGACCGCGATCGAAGCGGCGGCCGACGACGCCACGCTCGTGATCCTCGGCGCCAGCGAGCGGGGGCTACTCCAGCGGCTCGTCGGCGGGTCGGTCGTCATGGACGTCGTCGACGACGTGGACTGTTCGGTCCTCCTCGCCGAGAAGAAACACGAGCGGTCGCTGCGCGAACGGCTGTTCGGCAATCAGTAGTCCTCGATCGACCGCTGGTTCGGCCCGCGCCGCTCACTCTCCGGGACGTTCGTCGCCACGATCTCGTCGACTTCGCCGCGGGCGCTCGCGTCGCTGTTTATCGCCCGCGTGGCGCCCTCCCGCTCGACGGAAAAGCCCGCCTCGTCGTAGCGGTCGTACGTGACGCCGCTGTTCGAGAGCACGACCCACGCCCCTCGCTCGTCGAGTTCGACCGCTACCTCGAGCAGCCGCTCCTGATCGTCGCGGTCGAAGCCCGCGGCGCTGTACTGGTTGTAGTCAGTTGAACGTGACACAAATCGTTATAACAGCGGCGTTCTAACTGGTTAGTATCGATGACTAACTGGGAACGGGTTGCGTTGCGAGTTCAGGCGAATAAGCTCAGAAAGTGGGATGCTGTCTGTACACCGTTCGACCCCGACCTCGGCGACGACGAATTCCCAAATTCGTTTCCTCACTTGTACGATGACCGTTCGAAGTTGATTCGTGAGGCGGTTGAAGAACTGATTTCCCGAGAGACAGGTGAGTTAGATTCGTCATCTGGCGAAGTGACTGCGGATACGTCGGCAGTAGAAGAGAAGGTCGAACTCGTGCGTGAAGATACGAGAGAAATTCTCGATGTAGTGGAAGCGGTGCAGGCTCACCAAGACGAAGTGTATAGTCGGGCCGTCGGGACAGGCGAGTCCATCACGACTGAGTTGTATGAGATTATCCCGACTTTCGATGATATGGACGAAGCAGTACAAGGAATCTACCGAGCTATCGATACTACTGAGAAGTTTCAGAATCCTGTTGACGGTCGAGGTCGCTCGTGGGGTTATTGGCTCGATATCGTGTTGGAGTTCCCGAATAAGTCGCAGGGTGAAGTATTGGATGCACTTAGAGAGTTAGAGCGAGATGTAGAGTCCGTCGTGAGAATCGACCACAAAGGGTACTTCTTCTTCGTGGAGGTGGAAGATGAGTAACGATAAACCGTCGTTCGAGGAGTTGAGAGATGCGTATATTGCGTCGAAGCGTGGGAAAGGCAAAGCCAAGAAAACGTTTAACGGTTACAAGTACAGCCTTCAACGGTTCGAACGGTTCTTAGATGAGTTTGATTTAGAGTATACGGATATCGACGCTGAGACGGATATCGCTCCAGATTTTGATGGTGTTATAGATGAGACGATAGACCAAGAAATCGTCACAGTCGAACGCTCTGACAACAATATACTCGACTATTTTATTATGTGGATGCTTCACGACGAAGAGTATGCTAAGTCCACCGTCCAGACGACATACAATTATGTACAGCCGTTTATCAAATTCCTTCGCTCAGAAGGGTACGTCGAGTATGATGCGGCTGACGAGACCTCGGTAACGGATTATGTCAAACACGGCACCACAGCGCAGAAAGAGAAGTGGGGTGATGATTATGTTGCAGTTTCTCCCGAGCAGTTCGAGGCGATGTACCAGAACGCTCCCGCTCCGAAATTTCGGAATCGCCTGATACTATCTATCTTGTATTCGTGTGGGATTCGTCGTGCTGAGATTTGTGCGCTCCAGATGGGTGATGTGGACTTAGACGACCGCCGTCTCGAAATACCACCTGTGAAGACAGAGACTGGTCGGAGGGTGTGGTTCAGCGAGAAAGTGAAGACGAATCTCGAAATCTGGATGAAAGCGAAGCGTGAGGCGTACTATAACTCTGACTCGGACTATCTCTTCGTGACGAACGATTCACGCTCGAACGGCGGCATCTCTCCGAAGCGGGTCTCGAAGATAGTTCGCCAAGCCGCTGACCATCTCGAAGACCAGGAGGTTATCGAAACCCAGAGTGGCCAAGAACGAGCCAAGTATACTACACACTCACTCCGTCACGGGTTCGCCGAAGAATTTATCCAATCGACTGGCGAGTCGGGAATCTACGAGCTAAAGGAAATCCTTGGCCACCACAGCGTGTCGGTGACAGAGATTTACACTTCGGGAGATAAGGACGAATTCTTGCGGTCGCAGATGCAACGGCACGGCCCTCAGTTATAGCTAAAGTGTCCGACAGCTGGCAGCTACTATATTCTCGCCCTGTGTATATTCAGATGTGACGGATGATTCAGATACTCCAGACCCAAGTGCAACTGACGGGGAGGAGACGGACGAGGATGAATCGACTGAAAACAATCGCACACGAGTCAAACTACAATCGCACGGTCTTGAAGTCGAAGTCGAAAGCCAAGATGCTTCCTTCGATGAAGTTGCTGAGTTTGCTTCTGACCAGCATCAAAAGATTCGTCGGGACGCTTTAATCGGCGAGTACCAGCAACTCGAAGAGCGAAACCTGCACTCGGCGCTACTCGGAGGTGACAGATGAGCGTGCGCTTAGTGAATAATCACGGCTTGCTTAGTCTGCCACTCATCTTTGTTCTGAACATCGCTGTCACGGTGGCGGCGGTGATGTTAGTTCACATCAACGAGGTCGTCGCTGGCCTGTTGCTGTTCGGCTATTCGTTTTATCTCTTACTGCAGACCAAACTGATAGTGGTGTTTGTCGTCGTCGGACTCGTAGGCGGGATGATAGTTTCGGGATACACTCCCGAAATATCGCAGGGACTCGTCCTGCACTCCATCGGCGTTCTGGCTGTGAGTAGTATCGTGGCGCACGGGCTGGCGGTCGGCTTTACGGCGGTGACTGGAATATGAGACGGAGAACGTACCTTCGGTCAGTAAGCGGTATCGCACTCACGCCCACACTCTCACTCGCACACACGGACACGGACGGACGCCTGACACCCGAACAATACAGGCGGCGAGTACCCGAGTCAATCGCAGGGTTTGAAGTGGAACATAAGGGATTCGAGTCAGAAGTGAGCGGCACACACATCACTTCGCTCTACTCTAACTATCCACTGCACCCGTCTATCAGATACACTGAGATTCCACCAGACACAGAAGGTGGGTCGCAGATTATAGCCACTTTTGGTATGCTACGATATGGCGTTGATTCAGTCGCAGAGGCAGTCAATCTCTTACAACGATTTGTATCCCGAGTTGACTATCATAGCTACAGAGATTGGTCTGTGGACGGTAACAGGTATATCTACGATGTTTACACGGTCGAAGATTGGACGATAACCGTGCAGAATAGACTCGGGACTGAGTATCTATCAAATATCGCCATCATCGACGGTGAGCGGGTCGATTTCGAAGATTACCGTGAGCGTCACCAAGTCGTGAAGCAACTGCTTCGGAGGAAACTATGAATAGACGCAACTACATCAAGACGGTCGGCGGTATCGCTCTTACAACACAGGCTGGCGTCCCACTCGGTAAAACGGCTGAGAAAGTCCGTGGAGCGGCTGATGAACAAGATGAGGTAGGGGAAGACGAACTCACGGAAGCGGAGAAAACCCCTGTATACTACACTATCGATATCCCCGCTATCGACCAGCAGATACTGCACGTCTCGATTCACGCTGATATGCTCGAAGACCTGAACCTCCTGCGAACGAAGTCAGAATCGTACACGGTTGGGATTAATCTCTCCTACCACGAGCCGTCCGATGCCCCGTGGGAGGTCTTTAATTTCTCAGTCCAAGACGAATATCTCGATGAAGTCGTACTTGGTGAGGTTGGCGACGAATCTATCACAGCGAATCGCTGGGCACAATTGGAGAAGGAAAAGATTGCTCTCCTAACTACAGGCACGGGTACGCACGGATACCTGGGCGTGGTCGGGGACGGCGAAACAGTTGAAATTGAAGCACCTGAGAATTCTTGGGAGTGGCCGTCGGTTGAGTACGAGCGTGTGCGGGTAGAAACGACTGACCAGAGCGAAATTGAAGTCACAAGTGAGGGCGACAATATCGTTGTCTTTGAGATGGATATCGCTCACCTTTGCAGTCCGCATAGTGTCCCGTAGCAGTACAAGCGACAAGCACCAGCTCTTATATCGTATTTTATCAGGAGAAATTATTAAACGTTTGAGATATAAATAATATTATATGTTCTCACGAACTGTACAGATTATAGGTATTGTTTTTG
This sequence comes from Halosimplex rubrum, assembly GCF_013415885.1. Lineage (NCBI taxonomy): Archaea > Methanobacteriati > Methanobacteriota > Halobacteria > Halobacteriales > Haloarculaceae > Halosimplex > Halosimplex rubrum. The sequence goes on along the minus strand of NZ_CP058910.1, from coordinate 2,605,995 downwards.
TAATTGTTAGCATCGGGTATCTGGGATACTCTTATGTAGACCACCAGGACCAGCTCGCCGAACAACAAGATAGAATCGGTGAACTCGAAGAGCGAACTGATAAATTACAACAAGAGAACGAGCGATTAGATACAGATATCGAGTCGCAAACCATCCAAGATTATACGTTCGACTCGAAGAGTTACGCTCTCCAAGAAGAGCCAAATATATGGTTTTCCCACTGTGAATCTTTCCGAGATTATTCTAGTGATGATAGTGAAGAGAACGCTTCAACGTGGCAGTGTTACCTTGAAATCGAGCAACAAGATAGTTATCAAAGAGTGTGGGTTCTTCGAAATAACCAACAAGAATATTCAGGAATACCTGAATATGAAGAGTGGTGGGATTCTTCTGATATGTCTGATGGAGACTTTCCTTTGTCGTGGAATCGAGTAGACCAAAACGAAACAGTCGTTATTCAAACTGAACATCACTATTACGTCTATGATGTTGTACGAAATTCTGAAATCAATAGTACTTATAAAAGTGAACCTCCACGAGCGTTAGGACTTGAGTTAGTTGATAGAAAGTACAAACAATTCTGGGGGAGTAATCCGTATAACGCTTAGAGAGCACAGGCTAGCTACGGAGGTGTTGAGAAGCCTTCTACTCCGTGTTTTCAAGCAGAACAGAGTTATTACTGTCCGAATTCGGTAAGTAGAGCGTCTAACAATCGAACGGGCACGGCGGAGAACCCGCCAGAAAGTCTTAACCAACAGATGTTACTCTGAGCGTTCGAGTGTTGGTTAAGAGTTAGAGAAAAGATGTGAATCAGTCAGCAGGCTGTGCTTGCGGTTCAGCAGAGAGTTGAACGGTCTCCCGAACCATCCGCTCGATAGTCGGGATAACATCGAGCAGTCCGTCACCGTCTTCAAAATCAACGATGACTGTATCTCGATAATTCTCTGATGCTCGCCCTTGCACTTGTGGTGGGTTGAACGCCTCGCCTTTCTCTTCAACTGTCTCCTTGTCCCATCGTTGGATGACTTCGATTCCTTGGATGCTGCGCTTGTGACGTTGCTTGTCCATCTCATCTTCATCGTACACGCAACGCAGGAGGATGTACATATCGTGGAGGCCGTCTGGGAGGTCGGTCGGGACGATGAGGTCTCGCTTGTTATCGTCAATCTCTGTTCGAGTCTTCACATCAATCTCGACTCCTTCGACGTTGAAGTCGCACTCAGTCTTGCCGCCGAGATGTTCGAACGCAAAATTAGTCTGTTCTTCAAGAAATCGAGCGAACGCCAACTCACCGAGTTCACCAGCGAGCCTGTCGAACTCTCGCTCAGATGGGGAGCGGTCGTAATCTTCAGCGTTCGAAATTCCGTCTGTCTGTGCTTCACTTCGTAAGTCTTCTGTCACCGCAGAAAGCATATACCAATATAATTATATGAATCCCTTAAGGTGCTCCTGTGTACCAAACCACACCCACGCACGGGCGCACCCAAAGTATAACTACAACAACATATTTAGACTTCGAGAATATATTTACAGTTGTTCAGTTATGAAATTAGAACAATTACTTTCTCGTGTAGAATCGGACGCAGGCAAACTCATCGTGATGTATCTCCGCCGAGCTGGAACCGCAACCGTAGACCAACTCTCATCTCAGTTTGGGTGGACGAAGATGAAGACGTACAACATCATCTCGTCGCTTAGGGAGATGGAGATTGTCGCACCGCTCGCAGAATCATCTAAGGAACGATACGCTCTGAAACGGGTTGAATTATGAAACCATGCACGGTCAAGGACACAAAGGAATCGCCCTCTTGCTCTACTCGCCGATAACCTACATCCTGCTTGAAGCGGGACGCCCAATCTTAGCCATCGGTGGGTTGGTGACAATCTTGTTTCTCTCGATGCTCCCAGACAAAGATATGGTGATTGCTCTCCTCCCGCATCGAGGACCAACGCACACAATTTGGTTTGCGGTCTTGGTTGGGCTTGGACTCGCAGGTCTCGGGGTTGGGATTCAATACGGACTCGATGAGATTGGAGTTGTTGCGGTTGCGGTTCCCGTGGCGTTCCTGTTCTTCGTCGGCTTCTGTTCGGTGCTGTTCCACATCGTCGGTGATAGTATGACTCCTTCAGGGGTGCGCCCGTACAAACCAATTAGCTCGCACAAGCACGCACTCGGCCTAACAAAGAGCGGCTCGTTCATCGGTAACTGGGCGTTCTATCTGCTCGGTCTCGTGGCGAACGGAGTTGCAGTTGCGATTGCTCTCCAACAACACTTCCTAGTGTAAACCCCGACCCCCACCTGTCAGCACATAGGCGCTATTCACTGTACACAGGCGACAATATATTGTCCGCTGTATACAGATTCGAGAAGAGAATTAGGCTGATGTGACGGCGAAAATTTGGTTGTTATGTGTTCTGCTCAAAATATGGCTCTTCCATCAAGTGACTCACTTGGTGCCAAAAGCTAAAGCTACTGAGCTAAAAGTCGGTTGCAGATGCACGGGAACTTCGACTCGTTCGAAGAGTTTGTCGAGAAACTCGAAGAGATAGAGGAGATGGGATACGTCAAATCCCACCGAAGCGGGAACACAGGCATCGGAAAGACGCTTGAAGACTTACTCGGTATCACAGAGAACAACGTCCCTGGTCCTGACGCCGCAGGTGTCGAGCTGAAGTCCGCTCGTCGGAACTCGGGCAGTATGATGACGCTGTTCACGAAAGAGCCACCGAGAGGTTCCCGTGAACTGTGGGCGTCGTCGCTGGTGGAGAAATACGGCTATGAAGACGATGACGGACGGCCCGCACTCAAAATCACACTCCACGTTGATACCTACAACAATCAGGGATTCCGAACCGTCACAGATGATGACGGCGTACATATCGAACACGAAGACGACGGGATAATCGCTACCTATCCGCTCGACTTCCTCCACGATACGTATGTCGAGAAAGTTCCCGAGATGGTTCTCGTGGAGGCGGACACACAGACTATCGACGGCGACGAACACTTCTGGTACAACGAAGCGTACTACCTGGAAGGATTCGACGCCGAAGAGTTCCTGAACCTGATTCGGGAGTCTATCATCAAAATCGACCTGCGGATGCACCTGCGGGATTCGGGCGGCGCACGCAACCACGGTACAGCGTTCCGCATCAAAGACACCAGTAAACTCGATAGAGCGTTCGAAACTCGGTCCCAGCTCATCGACGGCATCGGTCGAGATGCAACAGTCACCGAAGACCCGCAACAAGGGCTCAGCGACTTCTAAGGCGCTCGCAGGATAACGATATTCTCGTTCGCCATCAAATCGCCTTTCGTCCCTTCCACGTTTTCGGGTGCGTTCTCCCACGGAAGCGTCTTGTTCGGGATTTCCCGAGGAAGATTCACATTGAACTCGTACCCAAGGTGTTCACAGAGTTCTCGGGTAATCAGGTGCGTCGGGATGTTCACTCGGCTCATCGTCCGATTCGCCACAACCCACGCCACAGGCTGACCACTCTTCGTGATTTCTCCGACCTGCTCCATCACCGCATAGTAGTCACGGAAGAAGTCCATCGCATCATCAGAACGACCGTCCTTCTCCCGTAGCGTGTCCAGCGTTGCTTTGAGCGTCGGCGAATACTCTTCGAGTTCAGAGAGCGGTTCGAGAACATCGTATCGCCCACCGAGTCCCGTCTTGTCCACGTCCTTCATCTCGTCGTAGGTAACTTTCCCTGTGAGGAGTGCAGGGTCCTGACTGAATTGACCGTAGGCAACCGTTGTTTGATGGTCGCCGTATGGAGGCGAGGTGATGACGATATCGGCTTGATTCTCACCCACATCCTCGACAGCGGTTCGGGAGTCAGAGTAGTGGATGGTCGTGTCGAGGTCGTGGTCAACACGATTGCTGTAATCCCGCATCTTCTCCATATTCTGTTTCAGTTTCTTCGTGAAGATAGCCTCAACATCGGGATTGTGGTCAGCTCGGTCTTCCTCGGCGAGTCTGTAACGCTTGTACTCGCCGTTGCGCTGGTAGGATACCTTACGGGTCGTATGAGAGAGAACGATACGGAAGAAGCGGGCATACGCCTCACCAAACTCATCCTCAACCGAATCGATACGGTCTCGAAGTGCAGTCAACTCGTGGAGCTGCGGTTCGGGGAACCACCCGTCTCGAACATCGGGCATCTCTAGCCACTCGACTTCGCCCGACTCGTCGTATGCCTCACGAACTTCTCGGAGGTCTTCGGATAGGCCGTCAACAAGTGCGTCCCGAGCCTCACTCAGTCCGCCACGTTCCAACGGGATTGCCTTCGCTTCGGAGAGCATCACGGCGAACGGATTGATATCGTTTCCTTCAGCGTTCAATCCGTGAAGTCGCCCCTCGACGGCTGTCGTCCCGCTTCCCGAAAACGGGTCATATACGAGGTCGCCTTCCTCGATGACACCAGTTTGCTTGTAGTGCCCGAGAAGCGTGTCGGGAATTTTCGGAATCATCCGAGCAGGATAATTGTGGAGACCGTGCGTGAGATACTGCGTATCCGACTTCTCGAAAGTCCAGTTATACGACTCCAGACTGTCGTCGTCGGCTACTACACCGTCGATAGTAGATTGGTGTGAGTTAGTCATGCGTGATGCGTAGTCGCTTGTTCAGATGGTTGGGAGTGGAGGTTATCGTCTTTTCGCTGTCTGTCTAAAGATGTTCCTGGCACATCAGGAGGTAGACACTCCAGGGTAATATAGGTAGTTTATTTGATAGTTTAGCTAAACTCGTTGAGCTATTCAATACGATGTTGCTAATTAGCAGCTTTCTTAGCAATTAGCAGCTTTGTTTCTAATCACTATTAAGTAGTATTCTCATAAGAAGCCATCAATAATACTTTGAACTCCAACTAAATCACATCCTCAGTACTCTATTGCCGTTCTATTCGTGTCATATTGCCGATGGTTTAATAGGGTTGGCTAAATATACATATATACAGGATGAGTAAAGAATCTGATAACTCACGAGAAGTCGTAGCGACCGAGAAAAAGAATATGACTGACTACGGGCAAGTTACCTTTTCAAAGAAAAACCGCCCAGAAGATGCCGATAGCGTTCTTCTGCGCTGGTTCGATGATGGCACAGTCCAAGTAGAGTTCCTCAAATCAGTCCCAATTGAAGATTCAAAGAGTGTAGTTGCTCAGGGAGGTGATGAATAACAAGAAGTGCAACCCGTCCGTTCCGATGGATGCGGAGTTCGTCGATGAACTCGACGCTATCAAAGAACGTCGAGGGTACTCTTCACGAGCGGCTCTGATTCGGGATATCCTCTCGCAGGCAATCTCTCCTGGCGACCTCGAAGACGAAATCGCTCGGCTTGAAGATGAGATTGATTCGCTCGAACAGCAGAAAGCAAGCATCGAGCAGGATATCAAATCGAAGAAGGCTCTCTTGGAACACAAGCGAGACCAACTCGAAGAGCAGCAGGAACGAGAACAGTCGGCTGAAGAAGAACTCGAAGAGGCTCTCAATACAGTAGCGGCGTATCTCGCTGTTGGCGACGAAGAACTGGATGTGACGGTGGCCGCTCAATCTTCGGTCGAGACTGTTCTGCAGCTTGAAGATGAGTGTGACTCCGTGGATGCTGTTCTCGACCTCGCTGAACAGCGGGTTGATGATATCGACCCTGCGGACTACCTCCCAGACTCGATTGTAGCATCGGCTGATGAACAAGACCTTGCAGACAAATACAACCTTTAACAAACTATGATTGATTATCTAACTAAATACAACTTTGAACGAAACGAAGGACTCGTACAGACTATGGAACAAATCTACGATGAAGACCTCGCCACTATCGACGTGGATGATGTGACGGTTACAGTCACGCTCGACTTCGATAATCTGAGCGACCTCAACGAAAACCTCCCACGTATGTTCGAGAACGACCCAGATGGCGCTCTCCATAACCTCGAAATTATTGGATGTGAGCGAGCTGTTGAACAGGGCTTGATTGAGTCGGACGAAATCAAGTACACGAACCTTGTCGTGGAAACCGAACAGGACGGAAAGCGAGTTGATGAACTCAAGACCGCTGACCACGACCGACTCGTTCAGATAGATGCGACGGTTGAACAAGTGTACGCAAAGAAGCCGATTACAATCGACACCGTATGGCGGTGTGTTGTTTGTGGCACTCGGCACAGCGTTAGCCAGTACACGGTAGACGGTCAAATCGACAAGCCGCACTCGTGTGTGTCCGAAGACTGCAATAACACGGCGCAGTCGAAGTTCAAAATCATCGAGGAAGAGGAAGTAGAGCAAACCCGCCAACTCATCAAACTCAGCGATGATGCAACTGCTGACCGACAAGGCGAGGATATTCTTACTCACCTCTACCCGCCACTACTTGATTCGGTTGAGGTTGGTGAGACTGTCACGGTTACGGCCATCCCTCGAACGTATCGAGAGCAGAAGAACGACGCTGTGAAAGAGCGAGAGTTAGTCGCCCTTGGAATCGATAACGAACAGGAGTCGATTGAAGTCTCTGATGAAGAACGAGAACGGTTCGAAGAAATCGTTGAGTCAGGTGATGCGGAAGACCTTCTCCTCGAATCACTCGCCCCACATATTGTCGGTGAAGAGATTGAGGACTTCAAGCAAGGTGTTCTCGCCGCCGTCGTCTCTGGTGACGTGGAGTGGATGGACCGTAGCGACATGAACATCATCGGGATTGGTTCTCCTGCAGTTGGTAAAACCAAGATTCTCGAATTTGTCGAGGAATCAGTGAATCGCTCAAAGATGGTTGAAGGGAGCGGGTCATCAAAGGCAGGACTCCTCGGGTTCGCAAAAGAAGATGAGACTAAGGGCGGATGGTATGCTCATAGTGGACCGTTCTTCCGATACCGAGATGTGATGATGGATGAAGTCGCCGATATGAATCCCGAAGAGATGCAAGGGATGAAGTCGGCGCTCGAACACCAATCGTACTCGATTACTAGCGGTGGTGTAGACCAAGAACTCACGACGACAGGTTCGTTCATCGGCGCAAGCAACCCTATCGACGGGAAGTTCAACGAACACGAAGCGTTAGACGACCAGTTTAATTTCGACCCTGCGCTACTCAGTCGATTCGGTCTCATCTACATCATCCAAGACAATCAGGATGAAGAAACGGATAAGCAGAAAGCGACGGCGATGATGACTCGCTGGCAAGAAGCCGCTGCTGATGAAACAGACCACGACCGACTCACCAAAACCGAGTTCGGCAAGTTCGTGGAATACCTCAAAGAATCCGAACCGTCGCCACCAAGTGAAGATGTTGTCGAGTTCGTCGCTTCGGAATTCGCTTCCCTCCGAGCTGATGATAGTGACCACATCGACCTTCGTAAACTCCCGACGATTATGCGACTCGCAACCGTGTTCGCTCGCCTCAACGGACACGACCAAATCGAGAAGCAAGATATGACTCGTGGAGCGGAGATGCTCATCGATTCCGTCAACCGCCTCGATGAAGCCAACATCGACAAATCCGTACTGTGGACAGGTGAGAACTCGGAACAGACGGAAGCGAAGGAACGTGTTGTTGATGCTGTGGATACTCTCCACCACGCTGACGATGACGACCCGACTCGAACAGAAGTCGAGAAGCGGATTGTGATGAATCACCAACTCGACCAGGAGACCGTCCGATGGGCGATTGAGAGTCGCCTTGAAGATGATGCGCTCTACGAAGGTGACGACGGTGTACTGCACACGACCAAGAACTAACGATAAGATACTATGACACGAAACAATTCAAACCAAGACAAGAACGGAGAACAGTTCAACGATTACGATTTCGCCGATTTGAGTGAAGATGGGAAGCGAGTTCACCTTGCTTTCCTTTGAACACTCAACACTTCTTTTTATGATTTTAGCAGCTGCTAAGATTGTTGCTAATTAGCAGCTTTGTTAGTAAGTAGTATTAGTGGAAGCAGTTTGTTGAGACATACTCGTTGTCTACTACCTCGGCGTACTCTTCCCAGACTTTCTTCGGAGTGACAGGGCCATCGATATTCAGGATTAGTGCTCGAAGTGAGTAGTCTTTATCTCGACTTTCCGTGATTTGTTTCACCTCTCGCTCGAACAGTCGCTTCGCCGCATCGTACTGTTCTGCATCTCGTTCAACCGTATGTCCGCAGTTATCGTTCGGACAGGCGAAGACTGGTGTTGACTGAGCTTCAGGGCTATAACTCGGATTCTGCCGTTGTTCTTGGAGAGATGGGTCGTCTGTCGTATCGATGAATCCTGTTTGGCAGTTTGGGCAAATTGGGTCGAACGGGACTTCGATGTTTGTGATATCGCCTCTATTCAGATGAGCAGTCCCTTTCCACGCAACACCTTGTCTCTCGATGCATCCTTCGATAGAATCCAATTCTCGTAAGCCTACATCTGCTTCTGCGTCCTCAAACATCCCGCCTGACTCTCCTCCGATGAATTTGAGGATGTACCAGAGGATGTAGAGTATGAAGACGATGATGAGGGCAGTACCAACCCACCCGCTGAAGATTGAGGGAATCCAAGAAGTGAGATTAGACGTGTCCGAGCTGTCGAGGTTGAGGTAGACGAGTATAAAAGTACCAACCGTACCGAGAATAGCGACAAAGAGTTCAATATCGTCTCTATCCATCAGGTGAAGACTATCAGTCTGGTTTAAAGTAACTACTGGACGGGCTGACCGCCACTCCTCTAATCCTCGGAGCCGTATCTTAGTGTACACAGATGAATTCTCAAGATTATCAGAAGAAGGCACAGATGATGATTGAACAACCACGAAACTACGGTCTCGATGAGTTTCCTGATGTGATTATTGAGGTTCGGGACGACCAACTTACTGACGAACTCGAAGATGTGTATGTTGAACAGATGCGGAAGCGAGACCAGGACCCGAACGAGGACTACAATATCCCTGACGAGTTCCGACAAGTCGCCTGAGAGCACAGGCTCGCTCCCGTCCGTTTCTTAGCCGCTCTACCTACTGTTTTCAAAGAGTACTAACTCTGTTCTGCTTGTATTCTCCCGTTAGAGGACTTCTCTATCATCCCGTCGCCAGCCTGTGTTCTCTGAGAAAATCAGAACCGTTTGAACAAGAGAGAAAGAGTTGCGCCGACGGCCATCCCTACAACGAACACGACGCTCACGAGAAGTCCGCCTGCATACGCTTCTGCATCCCACGTCGCCGAGGAAGAATATGAGCCTGTCATGGTTGGAAGATACTGAATACGGACTGAACTGTGAGAGCAATCACGCCGAGCGAGAGGACCAATCCTCCGAGCGTTGCTATCGACCCAAGTACGCCACCGACAGCGAGCGTTACAGCCGCACTAATCGCAACGATGATGCCTGCAACACCGAAGCCGAGCATCATCGTCACGATACCATCTCGACTGTTCTGACGAACTTCAGAACGATTGTGGAACGCATACTTAACTCCTCGACCAGCACGCTTGCCTGCACGCACGAGGGAACGTCCGAGCGTCCGTCCGCCTGCACGAGCGACCCGAGCGCCTTTGCGTGCTACTCGTCCGCCTTTACGTGCGACCGTGCTCGCAACATCACCTGCTCGCTGACCGAGCGACTGAATCGTCTCACGCATCGTTATCACCCGCTTTCGTGCGAGTTTCATCTTCAGGTTTCTCTGGAATAGTCATCCGCCACGGTAGCCACGAGTCGTTTACTCGGTCAAACTCCTCGAAGAATCGAGGGTGTTGGAAGTACAAGTGAACAAACCGCTCTCCTTCAGTGTAGAACTCCTCGTCGCACCACCAACACTTGATGAAGAAACTGCGCTTCGACCGCTTGTACTCTAACATGAAGCATCCCCCGCAGATGCGAGAATTCTCTGGATGATGTTCTCAGTTGCTTCGAGGCCGAGGTCGTTATTCGCTGCAATCTTAGCAACATCACACTTCTCCGACCAGTCTAACTCAAAGAATCCGTCTACCTGACCGAGATTGTAGTCGAGTTGTGATTCGAGGTGGTCAAGATGGATTTGTGGTGGGAATCGCTCGTCTGGTTGGAAGAGGTCGTCAGGGAGTTCGTCATCCGCTGTCTGTTGAGCTAGAGCGATTTTTACTCGCTTGCGTTGCTGTCCCCGTGACAACTCTAAAAACTCGCTGAGAGATAATTCTTCATCTTGTTCTACTTCTCCAACATCGGCTTTGATACGAGCGGCGAGAGCGTTTCCAATACCATCTACAGAGGAGAGGTCGGACTGTGTAGCCACCTGCAAGTCTTCGACCGTCGTATATCCTTCACGACGCAACCGAGCTTCTTCAACAAGACCTACGCCACTAACCTTGGTCAAATCCTCTTCACGGTTCTTCTTATAGTTGTGAATATACCCACCATCTTCTACGACCTCGATGGAACCCTTCTCTTCGATATCAGACTCGAAAATCTCTCCGTCGTCCTGGTCTTCAGGAACATACGATAACTGGTAGACTATCTCGTCTCCCGACTCATACCAGCCGACGATTTTGAATCCATCTCGGATGTAGGTTTGTGGGTCAGATTTATCGTACTCTTCAGGCGTGAGGATTAAATCTCCTTCATCGTATTTCGGCTCGTTTTTCTGGTCATCCTCATCAACGTCGAACTCGAACTCAGGAATCTCCTGAGAATCAAACGCCTGTGATGGGTGAGCCGCAGGGAACGAGCAAGCAGTTTCAGTATCTAACTGACCACCAACTCTGTAAATCTCTCTGTATTCAGCTCGCCCACGCTCTGGAAGGTGATATACATCTCTTGTAGCATCATCCCACTCACCTTCGCCAAAGTACAACAACTCAGCAGGGAAGTCATCTAAGACGGTTCCTGTGAGGATAACTCGGTGTCCTGCATCTACTAAATTAGAAACCAACTCTACAATCTGTCTCCTCTCTACATCATAGCTAAGATTCGCTGTGATATCATCAAGTAGTACAGCAAACTTCGTTTCTGGTTTGAGCTTGAGAATAGCCTTTACTGCTTCAGGTGAGTTCGCATAGAACGCTCCTTCTACGCTCTCAAGATTCGAGATAATCTCTTCTTCTTGTTCAGCAAGACTGATTCCAAAACTCGTCTTTCCAGAGGCAATCTTTCCTGTGACTAGCTGTAGTCTTCCTTCTTCATCTATACCTTCTAAGTTAAAAGAACAGTTTCCTGTCATACAAAATACTCTAGCTTCTATACCTATTACTTTTGTGTCATATTGGGTGTTTCTGAGTCTTAATCTGTGGAGTTGTGGTGGTCCTGTCTTTGGTGGGTAACGCAGGGGTCTCGTTGTCTAATTATGTCGCTGGCGTCGGTTTTGGTTCTGAATCAGTCTGAAGAGCGCCTGAATATCCGCAGGCGTTTCCAAGGTTCTCTGGGGTTGGAAATAATATATTCAAAGCGATATGAATATCAGAATTGAAGAGAAACTGATTCTCGAAGCGTTGTACGAGAACGACCGCCCACTCTCCACGACCGAGCTGAAGTCCTCAACTGGGATTGGTACAGATGCGATTGGCTACTCGGTACGAGAGAAGTTGAAGCCTGAAGGCATCATCGAGTACTGGTACGAAGAGCGGCAGGGAACAGAAACACGGGTCCACGAGTTAACGGACTACGGAACAGCGGAGATTGAACGTGGATTGATTGGAGATATCTTCACAGACGACAGCGGAGACCCTGAGCGAGTTGCACTTGAGGCACGGATTGATGAACTGGAAGAGCAGCTCGAACAGGTCGAGAACAAGACGCAGGCGAACAAGCAGTTGTTAGATGATGTACGGTCCCGAGTAGAGTCGGTCGCCGATGTGGTGAAGGAGAATCGTGTGCGTTTGAACGGGATTCGGTGGGCGCTTGAAGAGAAAGGAATCGAGGTTGTGGAGTACGTGAAGAAGGTGAAGAACAGCGAGTAGAGCGTCTTTAGAATAACCTGACGCCAGCCTGTGTTCTCTAACCCTCTCAGAACGAACCTAATTCAGTTTGAAGTCCACCGTCCACAGGCTCACCTTGCAACAATTTTCGGATGCGGACGGCGAAGTGATAGGCCATCTGTGGTGGAACGGCGTGACCAATTTGCTTGTACATCGAAGTCTTCGTGTCACCGTGGAATTCGTAGTCGTCTGGGAACGATTGGACCCGCTTGATTTCGTCTATCGTGAGACGCCGACTGTCGATATCTTTGATGCTGTCTACAGGCAAGTCATCTGAATTGAGGAGCGAGTTCGGCACATCTGCTTTGATTGTGTAACTCGGCTCGTCGATTCCACGGAGTGCTGTTTCCTGACGGAGTTGCCGACCCTCGTTAGCAGGCGAAGTCTGCACATCATATCTATCCTCGACCTCGACTACATCTTCGAGAGAGCGTTCAGACTCATCAGGTTCGATAGAGAGTACATCCTCAGAAGTGAAGTGGAGGTTTTCGGATACAGCACATACGAGAAGTCGTTTGCGTGTCTGAGGGACTCCAAAGTCAACAGCGTCGAAGACTCTCCAAGATACGTTGTAAGTGGGATTTTCGCACAACTCAAACGCTTGGACGATGTTGTCCAGAACGTTTTCTCCTCTACCGTCTTCCATCGATTTCAAGCCGACCACGTTTTCGAAGAGAACTACATCGGGGCTGAGATGGTTCACGTAATCGATAGCACAGTAATAGAGGCGGTTGCGAACGTCGCTCTCATCCCGCTCACCCATCGTGGAGAATCCTTTGCACGGAGGACCACCAATCATCACATCCACGAGACCGCCGTGGAGACCGTACTGCGTGTCCATCGTGCCTGGGTCCATCTCCTGCAGGTCCCACAGTCCACCGTCGGCGTTGTGGTTGTTGACGAAAGTTCGCAGAGCGTCCTCGTTCAAGTCGAACCCAATCTCAATATCGAAGCCTGCCTGTTCAAAGCCACACGAGAAGCCGCCTGCTCCACAGAAGATATCAAAGACTCTCAGTCCGCTCATAAGATATCACTCAGAATTTCTGAGATTTCGTTTCGGAATAGGACGCCTGTGACAAGCAAGATGACACCGACTTCAGCAATCCCAATCACACCGCATCAGGAGCATCACCTCCGTTTTCGCCGTGGTTATTTTCCCAGTCAATCGTAGACTGACTCTTCACGCTTGGAATCTCGATTTCGTTTGAAGTGTCGAACGTCATCTCCTGGTCGCAGGCAGGACACACATCTTGTCGATGGCCGTCGTCCTCGACGTGTCGCTGTTGGACTTGCTCACCACACTCTGTACACTCCACGACGTTCCAGTCGTAGCCGTTTTCTCTAACTGTCGATGCTTCGTCTAATCTGAATTTTTTCGCTGTCATAGTTTGCTTCTCCGTTCTTTGTTGTCGGGCGTCCAGAGTTTCCGTAGGTGGTTTGGAAGAGCGTCGAAGGAATCGAACCCTCGTGTAGCACCAGCACGCCTAGAAGTTCCGCTTGTAGTGATTGCCGTCGTCAGTAAGTTCCAGGAGACCTTCTTCTCGCAAAGTTTTTAGAGCGCCTCGAATCGTCTCATACGATACTTCTGTGTCGTAATCGTCGGCGATGACGGTTTGGATATCACGGGCGTCGAACTCCCAGTCACGCACCCGCATCACGCTCATATGCACATAGTCCCGCTGAGTGTACTTTCGGGTCATCGGTCATCACCCGCAGATGCGAGCTCTTCAGGAATTACATATACTAAATTCGTCTCTGGGTCGTACTCATAGACTTCATATCCACAGTCGTAAAATAAGTCTAAGTTGTCAATACTAACGACTTCGAGCGATTCGAGTTTGCTCGGCTCAACTGAGTGGAGTTCGAACTTACCGTTCAATTTCTGCTCAACGATGTGTTTTTTGTCTGGTTCGAGTGCCTGTTTGACGACGAACCCGATACCGACAACTACTGCAGAGCCGAGGATTTTGATTCGTCGTTTCATAACGTATCACCCGCACGCTGGCGAGTAGAGTCAGAGTCAGGGTTGACGATGAACTGAATCTGGTGTCGTTCGAGGCCATCGTGAATCACCATCGAGAATCCTTCAGGCGTCCACCAAAATTCGAGAATCTGTCCTGCACCCTCGAACACTTGATGAAACACATCCATCTGTCCCTGATAGATGCAGACCATATCGTCCAAGTGGAACTCGGCAGTCTGGATTGCGTTCTCGACGGCTAACTCATCGCCGTCTCTGTAGACGTACACTCGGTCGCCGCTGTTGGCGTTGACGAGATTCTGAGTTTGTGCGACTGTACTACTGTTGTCGTGAGTGTTGAATTGATTCGTACTCATAGTTTGCTTCTCCGTTCTTTGTTGTCAGGCGTCCAGAGTTTCCGTAGGTGGTTTGGAGGAGCGTCGAGAGAATCGAACCCTCGTGTAGCCAGCACGCTTAGATTGTGTATACTGAACTTCCGTCACGGAGGCGTTGGACTCCTTTCTGGAAGAATTCGAGTGCGGATGCGAAGTCCTCGTTGAAGATTTTCTTTCGAGTTTCGTCGCCGTCTTCGAGCTTCACCATCCAACCTTCGTTGACGCCATCGCCCCGAGTCCAGTCGTACCAAATCATCACTTCTTGTCTGTGTCCGTAGTTTCCCATACCTTCAACAGATACATCAGTACTTGACAATCGTTCCGTGTTCTCTTGACCGAATTCGTCGGTGAGGTCTTGATATACTTCTCCGAGCTTGGCCCACTTTGCTTCAGTACTATCAAAAGTATAAGTATTCTGACTCATAACAAATATACATATGTACCCCACCTATATAAAAGTTTCGGTCAAGTAATTCGTGAAATAAAGACTCGGCGAACGTGTAGCCGTGCCCGCAAGACGGAGAGACGCTCTACCTGCCAGATTCTAACAGTACGGAGTTGATACTATCCGAAAACAGGCGATAGAGCCGCTAAGAAACTGACGGGAGCCAGCCTGTACTCTTAACCAACACGAACGGAAGAATAGACCGACAACACAGTATGTTGGTTAAGATATCTCCGCACTCACAACCCACTCAACAAAAGCTGCTAATTAGCAACAATCTTAGCAGCTGCTAACTCAATATAATAACAGGAATAGTAACAGTTGTTAGAACAGTAAATAAGTAAAGCTGCTAATTGCTAAGAAAGCTGCTAATTAGCAACATCGTTAGAAACAACTCAAAGAAAACAATCGTCGTCAGTCCATCATCCGCTTCAAGTCACTCAGTTCTCGGTCGTTCAGGATTTTCTCAACCATATCCCAGTCATCGATATCATCGGCTACCATCCTCGATTTCTCATATATCATCTTCCAACCTTCACTCGGGATGTTCTCGATGGTGTACGTGTCCTGCTCGTTATCAGCGTCTGCAGTTTGGGTAGGGTTTTCTTCGTCAGTATCGGATGAACGGACTTCCTCAGGCGTCTCTTCGGGTCGGTCGCCAGCCTGTGTTGTCTGTCCGTCCACGTTCTCCTCCTCATCTTCAGAGAGCACAGGCTCGCCTCGGTCATCGTCAGAGCCGTCAGTAGGAGCGTATGGCGTCTCTTCGAGTTCTTCTGCAGGAACATCAGGATGCGGCTCAGACTGATTGTGGTGCGTATCACAGAAGTATTCGATTTCTTCATCGTAATCGAACCGAAGCGGTGTAGAACAACGCTCTCCTTCCTTGTTCGTTCCAATACACACCTGGACTTTATCGTCCGCCCACGACCAATCCGAGACCTCGTTCGTGTCGTAGTCGTAGCTGGTCTGTGGGATGTTGCGGAGTGTTTTGAAGTGTCCTTCAGGTTCGCCGTTCTCCCCGACCGAGTTGTAGAATTTCGCTGTCTTCAACCCAGTCTTGTGAACGAAGTCGCAGAGTTCTCTCACCCACTTGTGGATATCCTTCGGGTTATGGCCGATGATGACGAGGTTGCCGTCGTTCTTACGGATGAAGGTAACAAGCGGATAGAGCTGGTCTTCAACAGCGGAAGAGTCACCAGTCCCGCTGGCGTGCTTGTTGGCTTCGTCAAATACGAAGAAGTAGTCTGTATCAGGATTCTCTTCTATCCACTCATCAAGTTCGTCCTGATTCAGGACAGTCGTCGCCTGCTCGAACGATTCGATGTTGGAGAGGATTTCACCGTCTGGATGATTCAGCTTCCAGAGTCTTGCTTCAAAGATAGCGAAGTCGGTTTTCCCCGACCCCATATCGCCTGACAGGTGTTGTGTGATGTAGTCGTTCCCGTGCGTTTGGAGGTACTGATAGAGCCACATCCACAGGCGTTTGTGTTTGAGTTCAGGACGCTCTGCACGAGACACGAAGTATTTGAGAATCGCCATCCGTTCGTTCTTCATGTGGCCGCCGAGGTCTACTGTCGTCTCTTTCGAAACTATCTTTCGGAATTCTTCAGTCTCGACATACGGGAGATTCTCATATCCAAACTCTTCTCGGAATTCGTGCCAGGATTCACGACGGTCAGCAAGCACCCGTGATAGTTCTTCATCGAGAACTTTGACCGCCCACTCATAGATGTGGTTCTCAGCGTCCTTCCCTTCCGTTTCATCTCGCACGTCCGATGCAGTACGCCCTAGCGCACGCCCTCGATTGCTTGCTTGGCTCATCTGTTACCATCCGACGATTCGTCGGAATCTAGGTGCGGTGCGCTCTCATCAGTCGCCGATTCAACCACATCCTCAATCGTCCGCTCTTCACCTTCGACAACATCGTCAAAGCCAGCATCCTGGAGTTCAGCGTCGAGGCGGTCTCGGGTGTTCTCACCATCTTCGAGAATTCCGCCCTCGATTTGCGCTGTCTGTTTTGCGTTGAGGCGTCGAGACTCTTGCTGTGCGAGGATGGTGAATTTGTCTCGGAGGTTTCCGTATCGGTCCCAGAGCGTCGAGGAAGTTTCAAGCAGGTAATCGACGAGCCGCTCGTGGCGTCGGAGTTGGGATGGTTTGACCTGCTTCTTCTCGCCTTCCCACGATAGATAGGCGGCGTTATCCCGTGGATTGTATTTCTGCGCTTCATACGAGCGCCTGTCTGTATCTTTATTGTTCTCAGCGAGGCGTTTCTTATCTACAGGCTTTGGTTTGAGTTTCCGTCCACTATTTGGGTCACGACCTTTCTTGAACACTTGCAGGTCAGCGAACCGAGTTGGCGAGAGGAGGTACGTGTGATTGTCGCCCGTTCGAGGGTCGATATCGTGGAGGTAGATGCCGTTCCGTCGGAGATACCACTTACCGATGATGTAGACGACAGGAGCGAAGACAACCACATCATACGCCCAGTACACCATCAGGTTCGAGTAGACTTCAGTAACTGTAACTAACGATGACGGGTCGTATAGTCGCCCGAATCCTGAAAGGAGTTTAGCGAACCAAGCGGGCGGATAGATATCCCAGAACGCAAACACACCAATCGCCCAATTGAAGATAACGACACCGAGCAAGCCAAACCCGTGAATCATATCCTTTGCTTGCTTCGAGTACGGGTCGTCCCGACTCGGGAGGTCTTCGTCCTGATAGACGCCCTGTACAGGCTGTCCTGTGAGTGGAATCGCAATCTTGCCCACACGGAGATTGAATTTCATCACTGCAACGAACATGATGATAATCACTAGCCCGCCAACGAAACCAATCGCAGGTCCGAGGTCGCCCGCAGGATTCCAGTTAATCACTAACGCTGAGTACTGGATGTTGTACTGCGCTCCTGTTTCGATAGATTGGATAGATTCAGTTGAAGTAACGGATACAGCCCATCCGAGTAGACCTCCTGTGGTTGGTGTCGTCAGGTTCTTCGATTCGTTCGGCTTGAGTTCGTAGGATTTGATACGTGGCTCTTGTCCTGCGTTGTTGTTGGTGACTACCCACTGTGTTTCGTTCGTTGGGTTGTAGATAGTGAACGAAGCGTGCGTCTGATTGTGCGACCGCTCGTTCAGGAGAATTCCGTTGTTGAATTCGTGTTCAGCGTCCGCAGGGTCAAACGGTGGCTCTGAAGATTGGGTTGTTGAGGCGTTCGACTCGTTTGATTGATTATTCGAGTTACCGTTTACTACGACGACAGTATCACCAGAATCATCTGAAGAGTTTGAGGACGCAAAGTCATCACTTGGTGTAGACGTTGGAGTGGCCGTCGGAGTCGAGGTCGTGTTGTTCGTTGAGTTATTCGCCTGTGTTTCGTTTTCTGGCGTTGGCGTCTCCTGTTGGAACTGTATGTCCGCTGGTTGTGGCGAAGATGCTGCAGCCGTACCGATAGCACCGACTGACGAAGTAAGCACCAACAGAATAGCCAGAATCGAGAAGAGATTTTGAGTAGTCATAGTTGAATATCATCGGAAACCTGTTTCTCGCAGGATTTGATTGAAGTTGTAGAGCAATACCACGACAGCAATAATCGAAAGCAGGAAGCCACCGAGACCGAGAACTACCATCCCGAGCGTCTTGACTAACTCAGGAGCGAGAACGGCAATCCCGACGATAAACATCATCCCGCTCATCGCTAAGATAGAGAGGATGAGTAGCATCTTACCGCTCGTCCACGATGCGTTTCCTGCTGGTTCACTTGAGTTGAGTAGTTCTTGAATCATATTTATCACTTATTTGATGTTTTGCTTGTATAGTGACGCCTGCGGATTTGAACCCACAGCAAGGCAAGCCAGCACGCCTGAAACTCCGTGAGGAGTGGTTAGTTAGCTATTCAGAGGTTGTTGAACTTGAGGCCGTTCTTGACCCAAAGGAGGGTGAAGATTGTCCCAACAGCCGCAACGAAGCCAGCGATGATTGTGAGTACAAGGACTACAGGGTCATCTGGGAGCTGGTCGCCAAGTCCGCTGAACGGATTATCGAAGGACGGAACGCCACCGATGAAGCCGCCATCATCAGACGATGTGGCAACATCGACAGTCTGGGAGACCGTGCCGTTCTCAGCCTGAGAGCTGTCTACGGTGATTGTCTCCGTGTAAGTCGTCTCGTTCCCGTCAGCGTCCGTGTAGGTAACTTCTACGACCTTCTGTGACCCATCATCGAGGTTGAGGGTGGATACAGTGTTACTGTCGTTGGAGGTGACAGAAGTGGAGACAATAGCCGTCTCGTTGTCACCGATACTGTCGCCATCATAGATTGCGAAGTCGAAGGAATCGACCGCACTACCGTTATTTTCGATGGTGAATTCGTAGTCTACCTGCATCTTCCCGAACTCAGGACTAATCTGAGTGGTGTTGTTCTCCGTGACGGAGAAACTACCTGTGGCGTCAGCGTAGCCGTCAGCAACAAGCGTGTACGTGTAGTCGCCAGTGTCGAGTTCCTTCGAGAAATTATCGAAGTCAGAGACGTTGGACTCATCAACTACAAGGTCGCCCGAGCTGTTCTCGATTTGGATATCAACCGAATCAACAGAACCGTTGTCGTAAGTGCTGATGTTACCGAGTGCAACACTACCAGTAGCGGTTGTCGAAGTTGAGGACTCTACCGAATAACTGAACGAGTCAGTATAGGTCGTTCCGTTGGTGTCAGTGTAATAAAACGTACCAACGGAACCATCTGACTCAACTTGAAGTCCAGTAGCTACGACTTCAACATCCTGCGTGGTTTCGTTCACGCCAGATGCGAAGTCGGACTGGATTTCAACTTCGAGAGTGCTGCCGTTATTGATGACAGAGTGGTTGACTACCTGAGCGTCACCCGTCACAACCTGAGGCGAAGCGTTAGTGTAGTCCACTCCGTCTGCAGAGAATCGGACGGAAACAGTCTCAGAATCGTTGTAGGTCAAGTTGTTGACCCAACCACTCTGGGAATATTCGTCGTCATAAGAGTTGTAGCTCGTGTTGTCAACCTGTACGCCTGTGGCGGAGTGAGCGGCAACAGGTGCAGCGAAGGACGACAGGATGAGTCCGAAGACTGCGAAAATTGCTAGTGCTTGTGCGATACTACTTGGGCCGTCATCGTCACTACCTGAAGAGGCAGTAGACGAATTTGAATTAGATTTATTTAGGTAATTACCCATATGAATTATTATATAATTCAATCACTAAAAGTATTATTGTGAATTGATACTTTAACGCATACGTGTGCCCGTACTATTTCACATACCAGTACGGACTACCGCTCTTATGAGCGAGTACATCAACTTCTGAAAGCCCGTTCAGAGCGTGCCGAACCGTATATTGTGAGAGTTCGACTTTCGCTTGTTGTTGCACATCGGCGACGGTGAGTCGAAAGGAACCAGTTGTGTATACTACCCGATATATTTCGTCCCGTGGTGTCGAAGTCATATATGAAAAGAGTATGTCAGGGACTAAATATTTAGTGTTGTAAATAAATTGTTATAAGTATGAGTTCTTCTGAATCAAAATCGGGTATCGGCACTAAACTAACCGTAGCAGTCCTCGGTATGCTACTTATCGGAGCAGTCGTATCGACTGCTATTATCGGAGCGGCAGCTGCGGGAGTTATCGGCGACACCGAACCAGTCGGTGACAACAACATCACTACTAGCACGACAACAGCCACGACCGATGTAGCGTGGGTAGACGCAACCACGTATACCAGCAACAACACCACGCAAACAACGCTCTACGATGAGAACGGAGACAAGATTTGGGTAACGAATCTCAACGACAAATATCCAGATGACTTCCGAGTGGAGAGACTCCAAGGCGAAACTCGCCCAATCCAGAATATGGAGTGGCTCAACAATATCGCCACCGACGACAAATATGTCTATGTTTCAGTTAACTTCGACAACGACGAAGCAGGCCCCAAATCAATCGTCTACAAACTCAATCAGAGTACAGGAAATATTGTCGATGAAATCGGTCGCAACACTTCAACTTCAATCATACGGGTAGATAAGAGCGGCAACCTGCGATACGATGAGTTTCAGCGCACGTACTCTCTGAGCAAGGATACTCGATACAATCTCTTAGACGACGGTACTATCGAAGTTTACAACACCAGCAACACAACAGGTGACGGAACGCTTGAGAAGACAATTAACGCATCATACGATTCTGAGATTCAAGGGACTGGGAGTCAAAACACAGTCCTCGAATCTACAGATGGGTATGTCGTCGTATGGGTGCAGGTCGGTACTCGACATGACCTACACATCGTTAACCGAGATACGGGCCAATCTGAGTACGAAATCGAAGGTGTAGACGGTGGTGATAAAGGAATCCAGTATGATAACACGAGTCGGATTGTCGCATCACCTGACGGTGAAATCAAACTCGAAGTATACACAGCACAAAACTCTCCGAATACACACTACTTCGTTCGATTTGACTACGAGAACGGAACTGTAGTCGAGAATCAATCAGGCGAAGTTGAATCGTACTTCAACGACGACGGAGAAGTTGATACGAGGTCGCCAGTAGAAGTCGATTTTTTTCGCAACGGGTTCGCTGAGGATGTGACTTTTGTCCCACTCGGCGAACTCTCTCTATCCGTTAGTGACGTGAACGGAAGCGCAATCAACTCTACTGCAACAGTCAAGATTTTCAACGACAACGGACACCAGATTTTCGAGCGCTCAGATATCAACGGAACGGAAATCCAGTCGAACTATATTATCGACGCCTACGCTGGCGACTACTCGGTTCGAGTTGAAGCGGACGGGTATGATGGGACAGTCTATTCCGCATCGATTGACGAGCGAGAACAGACAGCTCTCCTCAACTACACACTTCAGGAGGCGATTGGAACCCTCAAAATTGACTCAGTAACGAACGACAGCGGGACAGGCGTATCAAACTGGTCGGTTGAGGTCTACGATAGTAACGATTCTCTCATCCACTCTGAGTCAAATCTATCCGCACCGTACAACACATCGTTACCTGCGAACCAGACCTATACGGTCGCAGTCCTCGCCGACGGCTACAACACGACGAACGAGACCGTCTCCATCACCGACGACACAACCTCGACTACATCGTTCACACTTTCTTCATCTGGCGACAGTAGCGATGGTGGAGATTCAACCGACAACACAACAGACGACGGCGATTCAACCGATAATACCACATCCACGGACGATTCTGATGATGGTGTCTTCGTTGGTGGTGACGCTGGTAGTGGGTTGATTGCTCAGCTCGGTGGCTTACTCGCTGCTGTGATTGGCTTCATCGCCTTCCCGTTCTCGCTGACAATCTTGTTCTTCGTCTTGCTCTGGCTTCGTCGGCGTCGTGATGGTGGTGGTGGAAACGGAGGGTTGTTCGGTCCAAACTTCGCACTTATGCTGATAGGGTTGGTTTTGATTTCAGGTGTCGCTCCGTATATGGTCGGTCCTGCATCTGCTCAAACGGACACACCTGAGTACGAAACCGCTGACCTGCTCGTCTTCACAGCGGCGGAGAACAAATCACAGGTCGCTCAGGAGACGCAAGATAAGGTGGTCGCCCTCAACCCAAACACGAGTGAGGTCGCTTGGGAAACACGCCTCAACGACTCGACTAACGGCAACATCGTCTACTCGGTAGCCTGGGATAAATCACAACACCGCATCTATGCAACTTCGATGGAGGAAGACGGCAGTATCCATCTATATGAACTTGAGGACGCCACGGGCGAGGTCGAGGATGTACACCATCTCAATCTCACACCAGATGCAATCGGCAAAGACTCGATAGCTCGGGATGGGACGCTATACTTCACGACCGACGCAGGCCGTTATACATACGATTTTGAGACTGAGAACCTGACTTCCACCAACTCATACACGCCGCCTGCTGAAGGCTACGCAATCGGATTCTCTGACGGACAGGCGGCTATCAGCACCTACGGAAGCGATTACATCACGACCTATCTCGGAGATACTGAACAATACCAAGCCTACACGACACAGAACATCTCCTCGATTCAGCACACGGAGATTGGCTTCCTGTACCAAGATGAGAACAACATCTCGCTACGGAACACTTTGGATAGAGATGTTGTGTGGAGTGATTCAACGGCTCGAACACTCAGGCTTCACGGTGCGACCTCGAACGGGCAGGATACCATCTACGCACGAGTGGGCGCAAGCCTATACTCGTATGAGCGAGATTCGGGCAACCAGACTGTACTGTATGACGGTTCTATTCCTGACAACACGACCGCAGGGTTCGCAGAAGTCGATTACAAGAGCGGACGCATCCACACGTACCAAACAGTCGGCGGGCAGGACTTAGCTAACGACACGCCCACGCACCTCTACCACATCCACAACGCAAGCACAGGCGAGTTGTTATACTCTGAAGAAATCGTCTACGACTCGAACCAGCATCAGTCGGTGGCGATTGTGTACGAGCAAACCGATACGGTCGAAGTGATTGTTGGTTCAGGCGGCTCCGATTATTCACCTGAAGATGTGTTCGGAGAACTCGTCGGTCAACAGTTGATGTTGATTGTCGGAGTGTTTGGCAGCACTCTGCTCGGCCTCATCGTTATCTTGGTCGTGGTGAAGTCGGTTTGGAAGACCGTGACTCTCCCGTTCAGGATTCTGTTCTTCCCGTTCAAGATGATAGGGAAGTTTCTGAAGATAGTCCTCTAACTACTTTCTCTATTATAGTACTTAGAAACAAAGCTGCTAATTAGCAACAATCTTAGCAGCTGCTAACTTGGCTAGAATAAGTATAGATAACAATCTCAGTAAGTTGGCTCGTAGTCCTCGTCCATCCTACTCAGGATTTCTTGAAACAGTACACCTTCCCAATTCTGTTGCTGGTTATCGATTTGTCCTTCAGCGTCACAAACGCCGAGGTGATGAACCGTATCGTAGTATTCTCTCAGGAGTTCTTCGTCGTCAGCGTTTTGTAGTTTGTCTTCAGGTGAGAGTGTACTCTCCGCATCCTCAGGTACGTGGTCGGTGATTCCGTCGCCTGCAGAATCTTGGTCGCCCATACTATGTAGTTGTTCTATAGCTTGTTAGGCGCTCTTGTCTTCATCTTCTCTGTTGCGGTCAACCATCTCTTCAGCTTCGGATTCGCCAGTAGTCTCTTCGAGGAGTTCATCAACGTCAACCTCATCCCAAAGACTCTCTTCCTCTTCAACTTCTTCCTTCAGTTCTTCAAGCCGCTCTTCTATTTCTTCCTGTGTGGGAATATCGCTTAGGTCGTCGTTTTCAGCATCGAGTTCGACTTCTGGCTCGTCAGCGAAAATTGGGTCTTCGAGCCGCTCAATCAGTTCGTCAATATCGCCACGTTTCTCTTCGTCCTCTATATCTTCCATCCGTTCTTCGATGACTTCTCGTTCGAGGTCGGTCATCTCACCTTCCTCAACACAACCCTCAAACATCGCCTCCAATTCGTCGCCTTGTGGATTTTGGTCTAAGAACGAAGATACATCTAAACCTTCAAAAAAATCTGGGTCTTCTTCGTCTGTGTTTTCTCTCCACTCTTCGCAGTCGTGGTCGTCTGCGAGATACTCCATACCTTCAGGGACCCACCAGTCACAATCAGGATTCGTGCAGTGATACTGTCCGTCTCTGAGTTCAAAATTATCGTCAGAAGTCATATGGGATATTTGTCGCTCGAACCTTTTTGGTGCTCTCCCGTTCGATTCGGGAATAAGTATTTAGTGTTTGATAATAGACATACGAGTGTAGTCGGAGTTGTTTAGCAATCGCAAGTTAGGACGGTCAGTCCTGTGCCGACATATGCACTTCTGTCACACCGAATCCGACTACGCCTTTCCTTTGTTCCCGAACGCCACTAACCTTAGAGAGCATACTCTATAGTATGTCTCAGGATTCTCGAAGTCGGCGTACATCAGGTGATTCAGAAGAGGTCGAAGTACCGTGCCCTAACTGCGGTAACGAAATATCTCAGTCAGAGTATCGTGAACTCGTGCAGGAAGTACAGGAAGATGATGAGGGTGGAGTTCCGATATGGCTATATCTTATCGTGATAGGTGTGCTGTGGTTCGGGGTCGAGTTGGTTCAATCAGGTGCGTTCTGAATTTTCGATTGTTTCGATTTTCTGGGTGCGCTCGTGCGTGTGTTCAATTTCACTCTCTTAGGAGATAGAGTACCCGTCGCCAGCCTGTGTTGTGTGTCAGTAGTGTGTGCCAGTCAGTTTATTTCTCGGCGAAGTCCGCCGTCGGACTCATCGGCTCGTACGGCGGGTCGAAGTAGACCAGATCGCCCGGCTCCGCCGCGTCCAGCACGTACTCGAAGTCGCCGTTCCGTACCTCGGTTCCCGCGAGCGTCCCGGCGGCCGCCCGGATCCGGTCGGCCTGCACCCAGTCCGGGTCGGCGTAGCGGCCGATCGGGACGTTGAACCCGCCGTCACCGTTCTCCCGGTACAGCCCGTTGTAGCAGGTGCGATTCAGATACAGCAGGAGCGCGGCCTCCTCCAGCCGGTCGCCGTCATCGGCGGGCCACCCGTCGCCGTAGGCGCGCTCGTTGAACCGCGCGCGCTGCTGGTAGTAGTACTGCTCGACCGCTTTCCCCCGTCGCGTCTCGTCGTCGAACGGCAGGTCGGGGTCGGGGCCGGCCTCCGGGTCCCGAAAGTCGCGCAACCGGTCGATCAGGTCCTCCGGTCGGTCCCGGACCCGCTCGTAGAAGTTCACCAGTCTGGGGTTGGTGTCGTTGACCGTCGCCGCGGCCGGTTCGAGGTCGAAGAAGACCGCGCCGCCCCCGAAGAACGGTTCGTGGTAGCGGTCGAACGAGGCCGGGAAGCGGGCGTACAGCTCGTCGAGCAGCTGGCGCTTGCCGCCCGCCCACTTCAGTACCGGCTTCGCCATTCACCGGACCGTGGACGCTCACCGTCTTAAGCCCGGCCATCGCTCTCGCCCGGACGACCGACCACCCCGTCAGTCCGCGTCGTCCGAGAAGAACAGGTCCGGCTCGTCGTGGGTGAACGTGACGTACGCCTCGGCGAGGTTGCGGACGTGCGTCTCGACGCGGCCCCGTCGCTCGGCCAGTTCGCCCAGCCCCTCGACCGCGGCGTCGTCGTAGTAGAGCGGACAGCAGACCGCCCGCTCGCCGTCGTCGTCTTTCAGCACCACGAGCGCGAAGTTGATCCCGCTCTCGACGCGATACACGTCGTGTTCGTCGAAGTCGCCGGCATCGACCCACTCGCGAAGTCGCTCGAACTCGTCGTCGGGGACCAGCACGTCGAACCCCCAGCGGTCGCCGGTGACGGCCGTCACGTCGCCCGGGTGGAGCCGGAGCGTCTCCCAGCCGGCGTCCTCGAACTCCGCCGCCGTGGCGTCCATGTCCCCTAGCAAGTCCTCCCAGTGCTCGCGGACCGCGCTCGCCGCGCCCGTCCCCGCGAACGCCGGCCCGGCCGCGGCGTCCTCCTCGTCTTCGGTCATGCCACGGACTCCGACGGGCCGGGCGGAAAAGGTGTCGCTCGTCGACGGTCAGTCGTCCGTCGCCGCGGGTTCGTCCGACTCGCCCGTCGCGCTCGCGCCGACCTCGATCGGCTCCGACTCCCAGTACGGGTGGTCGTCGACCAGCCGGAAGCAGGCGGCCCGCTGACCGCTCGCGTCGCCGTCGTAGTCCTCGGGCGCCTCCGCGCGGCAGACCTCCCGGGCGTGAGGACAGCGGGTGTGGAACCGGCAGCCGGCCGGCGGGTCCCGCGGCGAGGGCACGTCGCCGGCCAGCGGGTCGACGCGTCGGCCCTGTTCGCTGGTGTCCGCCCGGGGAACGCTCTCCAGCAGCGCCCGCGTGTAGGGGTGCTGTGGGTCCTCGAAGATGGCGTCGACCGGGCCGCGCTCGACGATCTCGCCGAGGTACATCACGGCGACGCGGTCGGAGATGTGCCGGACGACCGAGAGGTCGTGGGCGATGAACAGGTAGGTCAGCCCCAGCTCCGCCTGCAGGTCGTCGAGCAGGTTGAGGATCTGCGCCTGGACGCTCACGTCCAGCGCGCTCACCGGTTCGTCGAGCACGAGGAAGTCCGGTTCGAGCGCCAGCGCCCGGGCGATACCGAGCCGCTGGCGCTGGCCGCCGGAGAACTCGTGTGGGTAGCGGTCGACCTGGTCGGCCGAGAGCCCGACCCGCTCCAGCAGCTCCTTCGCCCGGTCGCGGCGGATCTCGCCGAGCGACCGGTCGACGCGCACCTCGACGACGACCGGCTCGCTACCGGACCCACCGCTCGCGTCGTCCGACGCCCCGCCGCCCTCGACGACCGTCGCGGTCACGTCCTCGGCGGCGGACGCCGAGACGGCCCCGTCGCGCCGCCGAACGGTCACGTGGACGGTCGCGACGCCGTCGACCGGATCGACGACGAGGTCGACGTCGTCGGCCACGCGGATCTCGACCCGGCCGGGGTCTACCCCTTCGACGGTCACGTCCGCCTCGGTCGCGACTCCGGGGTCCGTCTCGGGCAGCCCGTGGATCTCGAGCGGTTCGGTGACGATGGCGCCCGCGGTCTGGCGCGGGTCGAGACTGGAGAAGGGGTCCTGGAACACCACGCCCGCGCGCCGTCGAAACTCCGTCATATCGTCGCGGTCGAACACCGACTCGCCGTCGAAGCGCACGTCGCCGGCGGTCGGTTCCTGCAGCGCGAGCAGCGTCTCGCCGGTGGTCGACTTGCCACAGCCCGACTCGCCGACCAGCCCCAGCGTCTCCCCCTCGGCGATGTCGAAGCTCACGCCATCGACCGCCCTGACGCTCCGGCTCTCGGCGCCGAGCAACCGGTCCAGCAGCGAGTCGTCGTCCGCGTAGTGCTTCTTCAGCCCCCCGACTTCCAGCAGCGGGCCGCGCTCACTCACGGCGCTCACCCCCGTCGGCGCCGGTCCGCCCCGCTTCGCCGCCCCCGTCGTCGAAGAACCCCTCGGGCAGCGCGGCCGCCTCGCTGTACTCGCGTTCGGCGAGGACGCACCTGGCGCCGTGTTCGCCGCCGGCGTCGAACTCCGGCGGCTTCTCCAGGCAGTCCTCCATCGCTTTCGGGCAGCGGTCGGCGAAGAAACAGCGGTCGTCCATCTCGGCGTCCCGGAGGCTCGGGACCGACCCCTCGATCGGCTGCAGTCGCCGGGCCGGGTCCGCGAGATCCGGGATCGAACCGAGCAGCCCCCGCGTGTACGGGTGAACCGAGTCCTCGAAGATATCCGCGAGCGTGCCGCGCTCGACGACCTCGCCGGCGTACATCACGCAGACCCGGTCGCTCATCCGCGCGATGACGCCCAGGTCGTGCGTGATGAGCAGGACGCTCATGTCCCGCTCGGCCTGGATCTCCCGGAGGAGTTCGAGGATCTGGGCCTGGATGGTCACGTCCAGCGCGGTGGTCGGCTCGTCGGCGATCAGCAGGTCTGGCTCGCCGGCCAGCGCCTGGGCGATCATCGCCCGCTGGAGCATTCCGCCGGAGAACTCGTGGGGGTACTCGTCGACCCGCTCGGCCGGGTCCGGGATCCCGACTTGGTCCAGCAGCTCGACCGCCCGCTCGCGGCTCTCCGGATCCGTGTAGTCGCGGCCGGGGACCACCCCGTCCAGCAGGTACGACCCCAGCCCGTACCCCTGAGTCCGCGAGCGGGTCGAGCGCGGCCGGGCGCTCGCGCGCCGCTGGACCTCCACCGCCTCGGCGATCTGCTCGCCGACCGTCAGCGACGGGTTGAAACTGCTCATCGGGTCCTGGAAGATCATGCTGAAGTCCGGCCCCCGCAACGCTCGTCGCACGCGCTCGGGGACCGCCCGGAGGTCGACCATCTCCCCGTCGGCGGCGTCGGGGAACTCCTCGGCGAGTCCGGGGTCGCGATAGCGGACCTCACCGTCGGTCACCCGTCCCGGCGACTCCACGAGGTCGACCAGCGACAGCGCCGTCACCGACTTGCCCGACCCCGACTCGCCGACGATCCCCAGGATCTCGCCCTCGCGCACGTCGAAGTCGACCGACTCGACGGCGTTGACCTGCCCCCGCTCCGTGAAAAAGCGGGTCGACAGGTCGCGGACTCGCAGGAGGTCGCGGCCGTCGCCGCCGTCGGTCCCGCTCGGGGCGCCATCGCGACGCGGCTCCTCGTCGGCGTCGCCCATCTACACACCTCCCCCCTCGCCCTCGATACCGGGGTCGAGGGCGTCGCGGAACCAGTCGCCGACGAGGTTGATTCCGATGACCGTGAGCACGATCGCCAGCCCCGGCATCGCGGCGATCCACCACGCGGTCGTCTGGTACTCCCGGCCCTGCGCGATGTCGAAGCCCCACGACAGCGTCGTCCCCGAGAAGCCCAAAAAGGAGAGGGCGCTCTCCAGCAGGATGATCGCCGCCACCTGGATCGTCGCCAACACGAGGATCGGCGTGAGGCTGTTGGGCAGGACGTGCTTGCGGATGACGAACCGGTCGGAGGCCCCCAGCGACTCGGCGGCGGTGACGTACTCCTCCTCGCGGACGGCCAGGGCCTCGCCGCGGGCCACGCGGGCGAACCACACCCAGTTGACCAGCCCGACCACGACGATGACCGTCCCGGGTAGCGTGAACGTCTCCGGCATCCCGGTCGGGTAGGTCAGCCCGCCCGGCAGCGATATCACCCCGCGTATCGCCGGCGCGATCCCGCTCACCACGAGCGGGTCCGGCACGGCGACGCTCGCCTCGCCCCACAGCCCCACCAGCGCGATCGCCAGCACGAGCGACGGGAAGGCGAGACTCACGTCCGCGACCCGCATCAGCAGGTCGTCGACCCGCCCGCTGTAGTACCCCGAGACCAGCCCGGTCGGCACGCCGAGCAGCATCGCCAGCGTCGTCCCGAGCAGCCCGACCAGCAGCGACGTGCGCGCCCCGTAGATCACCCGCGAGAGCATGTCCCGACCGAGGCCGTCGGTCCCCAGCGGACGGGCGGTCGTCGCGTCGACGACGACCGTCTCGTTGGTGAGCTCCAGGGACCCGTTGACCATCTCCTGGCCGGTCTGGGTCTCGGCGCGACTGAAGCCCAGCGGCGGCTGTTGCTCGTTGTCGAGGTTCTGGTTCGTCGGGTTCCAGGGCGCGACCAGCGGCGCGAACACCGCCGCCCCGACGACCACGACCAGTAGCACGACCCCGAGTTTCGCCAGCAGGCTCCGGTCGAACTCCCGGCGGAGGTTGCGCTTCGTCCGCGGCGACACCGACGAGCGGAGCGCCGCGGCGAGTCGCCACGGGTTCAGATACCGGAGTAGCGTGTCGAGTCGTCCCATCAGTCCATCACCTGTGGATCCAGCGTCGCGTACAGCGCGTCGACGACGATGTTCACGACCACGAAGCCGATACCGATGACGACCAGCGAGCCCTGGATGAGCGGCCAGTCGCGGTTGCCGATGGCGTCGATGACGAGCGTTCCAAGGCCCGGCCAGTCGAAGACCGCCTCCGTGATCACCGCGCCGCCGACGAGCGTCCCCATCTGGAGGCCGACGACGGTGATCACCGGGATGAGCGTGTTCCGGAGCGCGTGGCGGTACCGCACCAGCGTCTCGGGCAGGCCCTTCGCCCGCGCCGCGCGGACGTACCCCTCCCCCAGCTGGTCGAGCATCCCCGAGCGGGTCAGCCGCGTGATCAGCGCCGTGAAGTACGTTCCCAGGGTGATCGCCGGGAGGGTGATGTAGGCCAGCCACGACCGCAGGTCCGCGAGGAAGCCCGAGGCGTCCAGCGGGAGCGCCCAGCCCCGCTCGGGCCCCGCGACCACGACGAGGTTGCCGACGGCGTCGAGCAGGCCGACCGGACGGGTGCTCGTCGGGAACACGTCGAACTGCACCGCGAAGACGATGACGAGCATCACGCCCAGCCAGAAGTTCGGCGTCGAGATGCCGACCAGCGAGAACAGCGTCGCGCCGTAGTCGGCCGGACCGTGGCGCTGAGTCGCGCTGATCACGCCGAGCGGGATCGAGAGGGCGACCGCCACCAGCGTCGCCGCCAGCGCCAGCTCCAGCGTCGCCGGGACCTTCGCCAGCACCCGCGGCCGCACGGGCGTCCGCGACCGGTAGGAGTAGCCCATGTCCCCGGTCAACAGGTCCCCGACGTAGTCGACGTACTGGCGGTACAGCGGTCTGTTCAACCCCAGGTCCTCGGCGATCCGGCGGCGGGTCTCCTGGCTGGCGTCCAGCGGCGCGATGAAGTCGACCGGGTTCCCCGGCGTCACGTACCGCAGCAGGAAGACGACGGTCACGACGCCCAGAACGACCGCCATCCCCTGTATCACCCGTTTCGCGAGGAACCGACCCATCGACGCCACGCTATCGCCCCCGGCCCGCCGCGGGCGTCCACGTCGGCGACATTCAGCTGTCGGTCCCGGGCTCCCCGCCGCCCATACTCTGGGCCTGGTCGATCAGCTCGTCGACCCGGTCGTTCTTGTAGGACGTGAGCGAGCCGTCGGAGGTCAACAGCGGGATGAGCGTCTGACTCGCGTCGAAGGTGGCGTTGCCCCAGCCGATGAGGTAGAAGGCCGGGCCCGTCGTGATGTCACCGTCCAGCAGCACGTCCGTCAGATTCCCGAAGTCACGCTGGTTGACCGACGCCGAGACGTTCTCCAGCTCGTCGATGTAGCCGACGACCGCCTGGGCTATCTCCAGGTCCTTCAGGTACCGACCGTTGGGCGTGTGCAACTCGATCTCCGCGCCCGCGTACCCGCTCTCCTCGACCAGCCGCTCGGCCTCCTCGGGGTCGTACGGGTAGGGGTCGAGATCCGAGTTGTACCCCGTAAAGCCCTCCAGCGTCGGCTGGGAGGTCGCGTCCGCGAACCCCGAGAGGACGCTCTCGATGATGCTCTCCAGGTCGACGGCGTAGTTCATCGCCCGCCGGAACTGCACGGAGTCGAACGGTTCCCGGTCGTAGATCATCGCGTTGTAGATGACGCGGGTGCTCGGTACCGGGCTGATCTCGGCGTTGTCCGCCCCGTCGACCTGACTGATGTTCTGGGGCGGGACGTTGACGATCACGTCCGTCTCGCCGCTGACCAGCTGGTTGACCCGCGTGCTCGCCTCGCTCGCGGCCGTGATCACCAGCTCGTCGGCCGGCGCACCGTCCTTCCAGTAGTCGCCGTACGCCTCGTAGGTGACCGACACGTCCTGCTCGTACTCGGCCAGCTGGAACGGCCCCGTCCCGTTCATGTGGGAGTTGATGTACGCCTCGTCGTTGTCCTCGACCCACGACCTGTTCATCACGTCGCAGTAGGTCGCGAAGAGCGCGAACACCACGGGGTTGATCCCCTCGGACTCGACGACGACGGCGCTGTCGCCGTCCGCGGGCTCGGCGCCGGTGACGCCCGCCAGCTGGTCGGACTGCGGGCTGTCCAGCCCGCCGACCTCCGGGTCGACGATCCGGTTGATCGAGAAGGCCACGTCCTCCTTCGTCAGCGAGTCGCCGCTGTGGAACGAGACGCCCGACCGGAGGTCGAACCGCACCCGGCCCGGTTCGAGCCGCTCGTACCCCGTCGCCAGCTCCTGGACGACCTTCCCCTCCCGGTCCCGCGAGAGCAGCCCCTCGTAGGCCTGCAGGACGATGTTGTCCGTCGGCGTCTCGCGGTGGTCGTGGGGGTCCAGCCCCGAGTCCATGGCCGACTGGGTGATCTGCACCGAGTCCCGGTCGCCCGTCGGTTCGATGGCGTAGCCGTCGATGCGCTCGTCCCGGCGCGCCTCCCAGTTCACGTCCGCCGACTTGCCGTACACCGAGTACTGCCGATTCAGGTAGATCCACGGCACCTCCTCGTTGAGGACGCGGTTGGCGCGTTCGAGGTAGCCCACCCGCGTCTCCGGCTCCGGCAGCGGCGTCCCGGTATCGGTTCCGCCGTCGTCGCCGTCGTCGCCGTCGCCGCCTCCGCTACCGTCGTCCCCCGTCGGCGTCCCCTCGCCGCCCGAACAGCCCGCCACCGCGGCCGCCCCCGCTGCGGTCCCGGCTAGCGTCAGGAAATCCCGTCTGTCGATATCACGTGCCATATTTGCCCCCGTTGCCTGGGACCCACTAATAAGCTGGGACCGGTATCGACGAACGCGGGCCACACGAGCGGGCGCCGTTCGGTCCCGCTCGGCCGCGGCCGGCGCCGTCGCTGGCCGATATCGAGCGCGGAAAGAATGACGTCGAAGGTCGCCGGACGTTCGGCGGTTCTAACCGAACATCTGGCGCATCATGGGATGCATCTCCATGAGCTGCTCTTCGGCGATCTCCTCGTAGATCTTGTAGGTGATCGAGACCGTCAGCAGCAGTCCGGTCCCGGAGACGTTCCCGATGGTGCCCATCATGTTGGCGAGGACGGCCAGCAGGCCGACTAAGGCCCCGCCGATGACGGTCACCTGCGGGATGTACCGTTCCAGCACCTTCTCGATGACGCTGGTGTTGCGGCGGAAGCCGGGGATCTCCATCCCGGAGTTGTGGATCTGCTGGGCGGTCGCCTCCGGCCCCATGTCGGTGGTCTCCACCCAGAAGATGGCGAAGATGGCGCCGCCGATGACCATGAACGTCAGGTCGACGCCGACCCGAAGCATGATCTGCCAGGGGGCGTTGGTCGTCTGACCGAGCCACCACATCCACTGTTCGGGGTTCCGCACCGGAGCCATGTAGTAGAACAGGCCGCCGACCGGGTTGGCGACGCCGCCGCCACCTTCCTGGTAGGTGCCGAGCAACGCGGGCAGGCTACCCAGCTGGGCGTAGAGGATACGGCCCAGGAACTGGAGGTTTGCCTGCAGCGCGCGAACGAGGATCATCGGCAGGACGCTCGCGTAGATGAGCTTCACCGGGAAGCGACCGCGGGCGCCCTTGACGCGCGTGTTCGACAGCGGGATCTCCACGCGGACGCTCTCGGCGTAGACGACGACCACGAAGATCAGGACCGTCGTGATCAGCGCGAGGATCTGTCCCTGGCCGAAGACGAGCGTCTGCAGCCCGCTCCCGAGGATCGGACCCACGTCGACGCTGCCGGTGACGATGCCGATCCACGTGGGGATGATGCCGATGTTCCCTTCGTTGCCGATGAAGCTCGTCGAGACGAGCCCGCCGATCAGTCGCTGGCTGACGCCGGCGATGATGAACAGGCCGATCCCGGAGCCGACGCCCCACTTGGAGATGACCTCGTCCATGTAGAGGATGAGGACACCGCCGACGAAGATCTGCGCGAACATCAGCCACTTCACGCCGAACGTCCCGCCGGGGAACGACTGCGCGAGCGAGGGGCTCGCCGGCAGGAACGAGCCCGCGAACACCATCGGCAGGCCCGTCAGGCAGATCATCACGAGCACCAGGAACTTCTGGAGTCCCTGGTACAGCACCTGGTCCCGGGGGTTGTTCTGCGTGTCGAGGCCGAGCAGGTCGGCACCGCCGAGCAGCTGCAACACGATGCTCGCCGTTACGATGGGCCCGATGCCCAGCTGCATGATCGTGCCCTGTCCGCCGGCGAGGATCGAACGAAACTGGCCGAAGAGGTCCTGGCCCTGTCCGCTACCGAGGCCGAACAGGAAGACGTTCGTCAGGAAGAAGTACAGCACCAGCACGCCGGCCGTCCAGCCCAGCTTGCGCTTGAAGGGGACGTGCCCCTCCGGGCGCTGGACGGTGGGCATGCGGGTGAGTACCGGTTCGGCGGTGTCCTTCCAGCCCATGGTTATGACTCGTCTTGCTCGTCGGGTGTATCCTTGTCGGTTTCCTCGGCGCGGGCCTGACCGGCCTCGGTCAGCTCGACCGAACCGCCCGCGTCCTCGACTTTCTCCTCGGCTCCGTCGGAGAACGCGTCGGCGACCAGGTGCAGCTCGTTGCGGACCTGGCCGGCACCGAGCACCTTCACCACGTCGACCTCGTGACCGTCTTCGACGACGTCACGCGCGTCGATGGCGTAGCCGTCGCCCTCCTCGTCGGCGACGCCGTCGGCCGCCAGCAAGGCGGCGTCCTCGTCGAGTTCGCGAACGTCGACCTCGGCGACGTCGTCCTGAACGTCGTCGGGTCGTTCGAACCCGTGTTTGTCCCACGGGCCGTGGTTGTGCATCTCGTGTTTGCGGCTCCCGGCGTTGCCCCGGCCGCCGCGGTGGCCGGCGCCGCGGCGGTTCTTGTGGGAACCGCCGCCGTGCGTGCGGGAGCCGCGCTGTCGCTTCTTCTTGGATGTCATCGCATCGCCTCCAGGAGGTCGTCGATGGCCTCGGTGTCGTGCTTGCCGAGCTGGCCGCCCTCCTTGGTGGGGTGTTTGATGCCGTCGTGACCGCCGCGGGGCGGGTGCAGGCGCAGCGTCGGCGCCAGTCCCTGCTCGCGCAGCGTCGTCTCCTCGTCGACGAGCGCCTCGGCGAGTTCCTCGACGCTCATGTAGTCGGTGTTGGCGACGACCCACGAGTCGTCGATGTCGGCCTCGCCCTCCAGCGGCTCGCCGCGCCGCTCGATGAGCAGCGCGACCGTCTCGACGCTGGGCTCGCCGTAGGCCACGTAGTCGTTGACCTTCGTGACCATCCCGCGGTAGGCCTCCGTCTCCGGGACCAGGGCGGCGTGGTTCACGCTGTGGACGTTGAGCATCTCCAGCGTGTCGGCCACGTCCTGGTTCATGTTGACCTCGCCGCGGAGTTGAACGAGCGCTTGCATCACTCGATCACCTCGCGCTTCTCCCAGGTCTCCTGGGGGACGCGGGCCTCGGCGGTGTTCTGCAGCGCGTTGAAGGTCGCCTTCGCGAAGTTGACCGTCGTGCGCGTGTTACCCGACGAGCGCGTCCAGATGTCTTCGATGCCCGCGAGTTCGAGCACGTGGCGGACCGTCTCCCCGCCCGCGAGCCCGAGCCCGCGCGGCGCGGGCTGCAGTTCGACCTCGACGCTGCCGGCCTTGCCGGTCGTCCGGAGCGCGACGGTGTGGGCGCGCCCACAGCCACACTCCCAGGACCCGCAGCCCCGCGAGACGTCGATGAGGTTCAGCTTCGCAACCTCGATGGCCTTCTGGATAGCGCCGCCGACCTGGTCGTCGCGCCCTTCCGCGTAGCCGACGAGACCGTCGCGGTTGCCCACGACGACCACGCAGCGGAACTTGACGCGCCGACCGGAGTCGGTCATGCGCTGGACCATGTTGATGTCGAGCACCTCGTCCTCTAGGCCGGGGACGAGCTGGTCGACGATCTCCGGTTCCTTGAGCGGCAGGCCGGAGTTGAGGGCGTCCTGCATCGAGTCGATCTCGCCCTCGGCGACCGCGTTGCCGAGCCGTGTCCGCGGCTCCCAGCCGCTACTCATAGTTCATCCGCCTCCAGCAGTTGTTCTCGCATGTCGTCGAAGTGCTCCGGTAGGTCTGTTGCGTCGAAGTCCCCGCCGTACAGCCCGTCGTCGAGCTGCTCGGCGTACTCGGCGATGTGCTCGCCGCGCGTGCGCGACCAGTCGGCGAGCACGCTGTCGTTGTGGGGAACGTCGAGTCCGGCGTCGATTGCGCCTTCCTGTACCGCGAATACTTTGCTACCCGGTGTCGGGGAGTTGAGGCCGATGTCGAGGACGGCCTCGTCGAGGCCGGCTTCGACCGCGCGCAGCCCCGCGAGGACGCCGGTCAGGTACGCCGCGGGCATGTTGCCCGTCGGCGCCTCCCAGCCGTACTCCTCGAGGTCGCTCGAGTGCGCGCTCGCGACCGTCTCGTCGCCTTCGGTCCCGGTGGTGATCAGCTGCGCCGTGACGTGCTTGTTGCTCTTTCGAGCCACCAAGCGCGGTTTGCCGGATTTCAGCAGGCGCAACCTCTGATGGTAATCGGTCCGGGCCTCGCGGCGACGCCGCATCGGCACCGTGTAGCGTGGTCCTGTCGCCATTAGTTGTCCTCCAGTGTTCGTTCGATGTCCGCGACGCTGTCGAACTCCCCGCCGCTCGCGCGGTCGTAGAGTTCGCGGTAGCGAGACTTGGAGATCTCGTCCGAGTCGCGCAGCTCGCGGAGCTTCTCGCGCTGTGCGCGGATCTGCGACTGCCACTTCTCCTTCTGGTTCTCGCGGCCGCCCGCGGTCCCCTTCCGGGAGCCCTGGCCCTTCTGGTGGCCGTAGGCGCGTTTCTCCTGTCGCTCGCGGGCGCGACCGCGTGAGTTGCCCTTCGGGGCCTCGGCGCGGATGGCGCCCTCGTCGACGAGTTCGCGGATGTCCTCGCGGGTGATCGCCTCGGCGAGTTCGCCCTGGCGTTCGGGGTCGAGCCAGATCTTGTTCTCGCCGACATCGAGCACGTCGGATGCCATTCGCTTCTGTGCGCTCAGGTCAGTCATCGACTTCGACCTCCTCGTAGGTTGGGTTGAGGACGCGGATCTCCCGGTCCTCGCACTCGTCCTCGATGCGCTCGCGCTTGCGACCGCCGACCTTCGAGGCGATGCGGACGGCCTCGGTGTCGCCGTCCACGTCTTCGAGGTCGTCGAGGTTGTGGACGCGAACCTCCTCGAAGCCCGAGGGGTGCAGGCCGCGCACCGCCGTCGGCGTGCGGAAGCCCGCCTGAACGGTGTCGCCCTTGCCCTTGATACCGATCCGCTGCTTCGAGAGCGTCCCCCGGGGCTTGCGCCACGAGGTCGAGACGCGCTTTTTCTTGTGGTGGTCCTGCCGGTTGAACTGCGGCATGCTCGTCGTCCGCCGCTCGTTGAGCAGCCGTTCGGTGTTCTCGTCGATGTCCGGCTCGAAGTCGACCTCGATGCGCGGGCGCATCTCGGTCTCGACGTCTTCGGCCGGTTCCTCGGACTCCTCGGCGGCTTCGGTCTCCTCCTCTTCGACCTCCGCCTCGGTCTCCTCGGCGACTTCGAGACCGCCCACGTCGGCTTTGATGCGGGCCGCCAGGGCGTTGCCCACCACGTCGGCGAGCTCCTCCTGGCTGGCGCCGCGCACGTCGTCGACGGTGTCGTAGCCGGCGTCTTCGAGGTCGGAAGCTCGCGAGGGCCCGACGCCGCTGATGTCTTCCAGCTCCTCGAACTCGTCGTCGGCCGCGGCCTCCTCGGCGAGGTCGTCCTCGCTCTCGGCCGGCTCCGACTCGCCGAGTTCGTCGTCTTCTGCCGTGTCCTGCGGGAGCGCCTCCTCGTCGGCGTCGGCGTCCGTCTGGGGTTCCTGTTCGGGGTTGTCGTCTGCCATCAGGCGTCACCTCGGGTCGGCTTCTGTGTGATGTAGACCCCGTCCTGGAAGATGCGGACGTCCTTGTCCGTGACGCGGGTCAGCTGTTCGATGTCCGCGGCCGTCTGGCCGACGGCTTCCACGTCGGGACCGGACAGCGTGATCTGTTCCTCGGAGACCGACACGTCCGTGTCCCCGTGGATCTCGGTGCGGCGCGGCGCGCGCTCGCCGAGGAAGTTCTCGATGACGACTTCCTCGCCCTCGACGTCGACCTGCATCGGGAAGTGAGAGTAGAAGACTTCCATCTCGTACTCCCAGCCCTCGGTGACGCCGTGGAACATGTTCCGAACGTGGCTCTCGAAGGTCCCCAGCGTCGACATCGTCTTCGCGTCGTCCTCGTCGCTCTCGACGACGACGGTGTCACCGTCGACCGAGACCGACACGTCGGGGTACCAGAGCCGTCGGGTCACGCTGCCGTTGGGCCCCTCGACCGTCAGCTCGAGGTGGTCCATCTCGGCGCTCGCCTCGTCTGGAATCTGTAGTTCTGTGCGTGGCATTGTCAGTATACGTACGCGATGACCTGGCCACCGATGCCCTCCTCGCGGGCCTCGTAGTGGCTCATGATCCCGTGGCTGGTCGTGACGACGAGCGTCCCGTAGTCACGGGCGGGGAGGAATCGCTTCTCCCACTTCTCGAACTCGTCGGCGCCCGCCGAATAGCGGGGCAGGACCGGGCCACATTCGTTGATCGCTCCTTTCAGTTCGACCTCGAACTGACCGGCTTTGCCGTCGTCGACGAACTCGAAGCCGTCGATGTACCCGCGGTCGTAGAAGACCTCGAGCACGCTGCCGATCTCGTTCGAGGCGGGTGATACCTCGTGGTCGAGATGCCCGACGCTCTCGGCGTTGTCGATGCCCGAGAGTGCGTTGGCGAGTGGGTCGTTTCCTGTCATGAGTACTTCCTGAATCCCATGCTTCGCGAGATCTCTCGGAAGCACTGGCGACACAGCCAGATGTCGTACTTGCCGACCAGTCCCTGCTCGCGCCCGCAGCGCTGACAGGACTCCAGCTGGCCGGTCCGCTTTGCTACCTGCTCGCCGGTTTCGGGCTCGTCTGTCTCGCTCTCGCTCATTCGCTCACCTCCACGTCGAACGCCCCCTCGACGAACGCGACCGCGTCCGCCACGTCCAGCCGGTGGCTCGACGGGATCTGTCGGGACGCCTTGTCTCGCTTCGATACGCGGTAGCCCGGCCGGACCAGGTTGACCGTCACGTCCAGCCCGTAGATGCCGGTGTTCGGGTCGTACTCCTGGCTCGGGAAGTCGGTGTGTTCCTCGACGCCGAAGCTGAAGTTGCCGGTGTCGTCGAACTGCGACTCCGAGAGGTCCGCGAGACCTAGAGCCGTCTCCAGGAACTCGCGAGCGTCGTCGGCGCGAAGGGTGACCTTCGCCCCGATCGGGTCGCCCTGGCGGACGCCGAACTCGCCGACGGTCGCCTGGGCCTGCGTGCGGACCGGCTGCTGGCCCACCACGTCCTCCAGGATCTCCTCGGCGTTCGCGAGCTCGCGACCGCCCTCGCCGACGCCCATGTGGACGACGACCTTCTCGACGCGCGGTTCGCGCATCTCGTGGAACTCCGAGCCGGATTCGCTCTCCGAGCTCATTCGTCGTCACCTCCTTCCTCGACGTCGGCCGCGGCCTCCTCGGTCACGTCCTCGGGGCCCTCGCCCTCGTCGTCGGTGAAGTTCTCGTCGATGACGACGACGTACTCTTCGACCGTCTCGAAGCCGTCAGTGTCGTCCTGCTCGACGATCACGTTGTTGGAGGCGCTGCCGGGCGTGACCTGGATGGTCTCGACCGTGCCGACCTCGCCCGCGTGGGCGCCGTCGACGGCCGTCACCAGCGCGCCCTCCTCGTACTCGAAGTGAGCGACGATCTCGCCGTCGTCGTTCGAGACGACCACGGAGTCGCCGCCGTCGTAGGGGGCGCCCTCGTCGACGGTCAGCGTCTGCCCGTCGTGCAGCGTCAGCTGCACGTCGCCGCCGGGGACGTGTTGCTTGTTCACGATCTTGCCGAGCGCGGAGTCCGCGGCCTCGGCGTCGATCGGGGTCAGCGCGAGCCGACCGCCGTCGCCGGGGAACACGCGGTAGTACTCGTCGCGCTCGACGAACGCCAGGATGTCGAACATCCCGACCGGACGCTCCTCGTCGGAGACCGCCTTGCCGTTGATCAGGACGCTGTCCTGGTCGAGGGCGTAGCGCGTCTCCTTGCGGGTGTCCGCGTAGCCGAGCACGTCCCGCAGGACGATGAGCAGGGGAACCCCCGCCTCGCCGTGGGGACCGGAGTCGGCCTTGACGGTGAACGTCTCGGTCTTGCGCTCGATCGGCCAGCTGTTCGGCACCGAGAGTCGCTTCTGATGTTTCGTCATGCGCTGTCCTCCTCCGATTCGAGACGCTCCTGGCGCCGGTCGTCCTCGAGTGTCAGGTCCGTGACCCGCAGGTTCGAGGCGTCGACCGGACGGGGAACCTCCTCGCCGTCCGCCGCCTCGACCGTCACGTCTTCGACCCTGACCGCGGTCTCCGAGAGGTCCACGTCGACCACCTCGCCGGTCTCGCCGGCGAAGTCGCCGCGCAGCACCTCGACCGTGTCGCCCTCGTTGACGCGCACGTTTCGCTGCCCGTACTCGTCACGGAGGTCGTCGGCCAGCGTGGCCCGGACCTTCTCGTGGCGCTCGTGCAGCGGCGCCGCAGCGTCGTCGTTCCGCTGTTTGCGTGGTTGCTTGCTCATACTATCATCGTCGCCGTCGAGGCGACCGACCCGAATCGCTCCGCGACCTCGCGGGCGATCGGTCCTTTCAGTTCCGTGCCGCGGGGGTCCTCGTTGTCGTCGACGACGACCGCCGCGTTGTCCTCGAACTTCACGCGGGTGCCGTCCGGGCGGCGGATCGGCTTGCGCTGGCGGACGACGACCGCCTCCAGCACCTGCCGCCGCATCTCCGGGGTCCCTTTCGTGACCGAGACGGTGACCTTGTCACCGATACCCGCCTTCGGATGGCGGTTCTTCGCTCCCGAGTAGCCGGCGGTGGAGATGACCTTGAGTTCGCGTGCGCCGGTGTTGTCAGCGCAGTTGATCAGCGAGCCCTTCTCCAGGCCCTGGGTCACGTCTGCCTTCATCGCCTCCA
Source organism: Halosimplex rubrum (assembly GCF_013415885.1). Classification (NCBI taxonomy): domain Archaea; kingdom Methanobacteriati; phylum Methanobacteriota; class Halobacteria; order Halobacteriales; family Haloarculaceae; genus Halosimplex; species Halosimplex rubrum. Next base: position 2,565,036 of record NZ_CP058910.1, on the reverse strand, counting down.
TCAGTCGTCACCTCCCTCGCGGGAAACGACCACGTGGCTCTTCGTCTTCGAGAGCGGTCGACACTCCGCTATCGTCACTGTCTCGCCCTCGTCGATGTCGAGGCACTCCGGTGCGTGGGCCGGAACACGGCTCCGCCGTTTCATCAGGCGGTCGTATTTCGGCACCGGCACGTCGTACTCTCGCTCGACGACGACGGTCTTGTCCATGTCGGTCGACGCGACTGTGCCCTCGATCGTCTGCCCGCGGACACTCAGCGTGCCGTGGAACGGGCAGTTATCGTCGTCACAGGCCGCGTCGGGTTCTTGTACGTTCAATCCTAGCGCCATTTGCTATCACCAGATTTCTCCGTTCGTCGTGCAGGCCGTGCGACCAGCCTGCGCCCCTCGACGGTCACGAGTTCCGCGGCGCCGTCCGCCCCGGGGAGCGTGAACTCGAAGGTGGTCCCCGCCTTGGGGACCGTCGCCACCCGATCCGCTCGCTCGCCGGCCGTCCGGCCGTCCGAGGACTCGTCGCCCTCGCGCTCGATGCCGAGGGTGTTCGTCGTCTCCGCGACGACGCGGCCCTCGATGTCGAGCAGGTCGGGGTTGTCGCCCGCGCGGACGCGAGCGGTCAGCCCGACCAGTTCGTGTCTCGTGAGCGTCTCGGGTGCCAGCATCGTTACTCGGACTCCTCGAAGTCGCCTTCTTCGTTCTGAATCGTCTTGATCCGCGCGATGGCCTTGCGGAGCTCCTTGATGCGACCCGGGTTCTCCGGGGCGCCGCCCGCGGCCTTGACGGCGCGGTCGTTCAGGAGTTCCGTCTCCAGCTCCTCCAGCTCCGCCTCTCGCTCGGCGGGCGTCATGTCGCGGATCTCCTCGGTGTAGAGGACGGTCATTCGTCGTCACCCTCCTCGTCGGCGTCGGCCGCGGACTCGTCGTCTTCGTCCTCGGCCTCGTCGGCGTCTTCCATCTCCTCGACGAGCTCCTCGGCTTCCGCCTCGGTCTCCTCGTCGAGCTCCTCGTCGACGGCCTCGTCGAGGCCTTCGAGTTCGTCCTCGATGTCCTCGTCGTCGGGCACGTCCACGTCGTCGAACTCCTCGGTCTCCTCGGCGGCCTCTTCGATGACCTCCTCGTCGACGTCGGGCTCGGCCGGCTCGTCGTCGGCCTCGGACTCGGTCACCGGTTCGGCGTCGTCCTCGTCGGGCTCGCCCTCGAGGAGCTCCTCGACGGACTCGTCGTCGACGTCCTCGACGTAGTCCTCGACTTCCATGTCCTCGTAGACCTCGAAGTCGTCGGGGAGCTCGGCCTCGGGCGGGATGATCTTCACCTGCACGCCGATGGTGCCGAGCTTCATGACCGCGGTGCCGATACCGTGGTCGACGATCTCCTCGGCGGGCTCGCCGTTGTGCTTGATGTACCCGCGGTTGAACTTCTCCACGCGCGAGCGGGCGCCCGTGACCTTCCCGGAGAGGACGATCTCGGCGCCCTTCGCGCCGGACTCCATGATCCGGTCGATCGTGGTGTGACCGGCCTTGCGGAAGTACCAGCCGCGTTCGAGGGCGTTGGCCAGGCGGTCGGCGACGATCCGGGCGTTGAGGTCCGGCTCGTCGACTTCCTGGACGTCGACCTGCGGGTCCTCGAGGTCGAACCGCTCCTCGAGCTCCGTCGTGATCTTGCGGATGTTCTTCCCGCCCTTGCCGATGACCATCCCGGGCTTCTCGGCTTTCAGGACGATCTGGGTGCCCATCGGGGTCTTGGCGACTTCCATGCCGCCGTAGCCCGCGCGACCCAGTTCGTCGCCGAAGAACTCGTCGATCTGGGTGCGCTGGAGGCCGTCCTCGATGAACTGCTGTTCGTCGGCCATCAGTTCTCACCCTCCGGCTCTTCGAGGATCAGTTCGACGTCGACCTGCGGGGAGTTCCAGGGCGAAGCGCGACCCATCGCGCGGGGCTTGCGGCCCTGAGACTCGCCGACCTTGTGGGCGGCGACGTGCATGATCTCCATGTTCTCGCCGTCGAAGCCCTGCTCGTCGGCGTTGCCGACGGCGTTCTCGAGCAGGTCGAGGAAGCCCTCGCTGGCCTTCTCGGGGTAGCGGCCGGCGTCCCAGCCGTCGATGTCGTTTCGGTGACCGACGCCCGAGTTGTGCTGGCGGAACGGCACCGACTGCTCCTCGTCGATGACCGCCTGCAGGTACTCGACGGCGTCGCCGGCCGTCTTGCCCTTGATCTCGCGGGCGATGGCCTTGCTGTGCTTGTGGCTCATCTGACGCTCCCGAAGCATCGCTTTCGCCGTGGTCTCCGGGTCGGCGTCGACTGAGTAGCTGATTCCCATGTTATTTGAGCGGTACGAACTTCGAGGAGCGCGTGGCCCCGATGCCGGCCTGGCCGTGCTCGACGGAGGTCCGTGTCAGCTGGAACTCGCCGAGGTAGTGACCGAGCATCTCCGGCTCGACCTTCACTCGCTCGAAGCTCTGCCCGGTGTAGACGGCGAAGGTGATCCCGACCATCTCCGGCACGATCGGCATGTCGCGCAGGTGCGTGCGGATGGGGTCGTTGGCGGTCTCCTCTTCGCCGGCCTCGCGGGCCTCGTCGAGCAGCTTCTCCTTCTCCACGGAGAGGCCGCGCGTGATACTTCGCCGCTGTCGAGCGGGCAGCAGTTCCGCGACGTCCTCCAGGCTCATGTCCTGCAGCTCGTCGAGCGTGTGACCACGGTAGGTGAACTCACCTTCGTGGCCGATCTGGTATTCCGAACTCATTCGTTCTCACCTCTGGTGAGACTAATGAGGTCGTCACGCGCGAAGCGTGTGACGGAACTCATCAGTTACCACCTCGGCCGGTGCGGCGCGAGGAGATGTCGCCCACCTTCCGACCCGGCGGGGCGTCCCGCGAGACGGACTTGGGCTTGCCGGGGTGCTGTCGACCGCCCCCACCGAAGGGGTGGTCGACCGCGTTCATCGCGACACCACGAACTGTCGGGTACTTGGACCCTCGCGATTTCATCTTGTGGTGCTTGTTGCCTGCCTTGACGAACGGCTTCTCCGTGCGGCCACCGCCGGCCACCACGCCGATCGTCGCGCGGCAGTCGGGGTCGAGCCGCTTGGTCTCCCCCGACGGGAGCGTGACGACCGCGACGTTGCGGTCGTGGGTGAGCAGCTGGGCGTTGACGCCCGACGCGCGGGCGAACTTCCCGCCGTCGCCGGGGTTGGCCTCGACGTTGCACACCTGGATCCCTTCCGGGATCTCCGCGAGCGGGAGCGTGTTCCCGGGGGCGATCTCCGCGCTGACGCCGACCTGGATGCGGTCGCCGACGCCCACGCCCTCGGGGGCGAGGACGAGGCGCTGGTCGCCGTCCTCGAACTCGATGGCCGCGACGGGCGCCGAGCGGGCCGGGTCGTGTTCGATGTCCACGACCGTCCCGTCGACCACGTCGCCGTCCTCGACCGTCCGGTGCGACAGTTCGGCCTTGTAGCGGTGCGACGGCGCCCGGAACGTGGAGGTCCCGCGCCCGCGTCGCTGCCCCTGGATTCGTCGTCCCATTGTTAGAACACCCCGATCCGTGAGGCCACGTCCTCGGCCTCGTCGTCTTCCGAGAGCTCGACGTACGCCTTCTTCTCGCCGTCGGGCTGGACCTGCGTCGTCACGTTCACGACGGTGACGTCGAACTGCTCGGAGACCGCCTCGGCGATCTCCGGCTTGGTCGCGTCGCCGGCGACGACGAACTGGAGCTTGTTCTGGAAGTCCAGGTCGTCCATCGCCTTCTCCGTCATGTTCGGGTACTTGATGACCGAGTTCATCGGCTCTCACCTCCGGTGAGAACGATGAGCTCGTCGCGCGCTCCGCGTGCGACGGTGTTCATCGCTCGGCCACCTCCGCGACGGCGGATTCGGTCCAGACCGTCAGGCGGCCGGCGTCGCCGCCGGGCGCCAGGTCTTCGGCGTTGACCTCGCGTGCGGTCGTCACGTCCGCGCCCGCGAGGTTGCGAGCGGCCGTCGAGGGCTCCTCGCTCGTCACGAAGAGGATCGACTTCGCGCGGTTGTACTTGCGCCCGCGGGTCGTCCCGCGGCCGGCCCGCACGGTCGCCTCGTCGGCGCGCTCGATGTCGGCGTCGACGCCGAGCGCTTCCAGGAGGTCGACGACCTCCCGGGTCTTCACGAGGTCCTCGAAGTCGTCGGAGACGACGAGCGGGAGCTCCGCGTCGTCGTCGAAGTCGTGGCCGCGCTCGGCGACGACTTCCGCGTCCGTCGTGGCCGCGACGGCCGAGCGGACGGCGAGCTTCTTCTCTTTCGTGTTGATGTCGAGCCCGCGGTCTTTCTCCGCTTTCGGCGGGTGCGCACGGCGACCGCCGACGGTCTGGGGAACGCGTGCCCCCTGACCGTTCTCCCGGGGGACGTGGGCCATACCGCGGCCGCTCCCCTGGGACTCGGCGGGCGTGCGCATCCCGGCGTAGTCGTCGGCTCCGTAGTCCTGCTTCCGGTTGGCCTGCGCGGCGTGGACGGCCTGCCGGATCAGGTCCGGCCGGAGGTCCGTCTCGAAGACGCCGGGGAGCTCGACGCTCCCGTCGTCGTCGCCGTTCAGGTCGCGTACTGTCGTTTCCATCTGTTAGTCCTCCTGTGTGGTCGCGGCGGTCCCGCGCCCGCCCTGGTTGGACTGGGTCGAGACGTACCGGACCTCGGGGTCGAGGCGCGGCTGGTCGTTCGGGCGGACCGCCGGCCGGAAGCGCACGACGCGCTGGTCCGGACCGGGGACCGAGCCCTTGACGAGCGTGTACGGCCCGTCGACCTCGCCGTAGTTGACGAAGCCGCCCTCGACGGTGGCGTCGGTGCCCTCGCCGATGTCGATGAGGCGCTTGTTCAGCTCGGTGCGCTGGTGGTAGCCGGTCTGGCCCTGCTGGGGGACCGTCGAGCGCACGCGCGAGGGGTTCCACGGGCCGAGGTTGCCGATGCGTCGGCGCCAGCCCTGGCGGGCGTGTTTGCCCTTCCGCTTCTGGACGCCCCAGCGCTTGACGGGACCCTGGGTCCCTTTGCCCTTGGTGACCGCGGCCACGTCGGCGTACTCGCCGGCGCGGAACACGTCGGTCATCGAGTGCTCGCCGCCGTCGGCGACGAGATCGAGACCGAAGTCGAGACGGTCGGAGAGCGAGCCGCCGCCGACTCGGGTCTCCATGACCTCGGGCTTCTTGCGCGGGACGCCGGCGATCCCGGTGGGGACGGTGTGCGTGATGACGCGCACGTCGCCCAGGTCGCCGGCCTCGTGTGCTTGTCGGATCTCTTCCTCTGCGGCGTCAGCGTCGTGGTCCTCCGGCACGTCGATGGTCCGGTCGAGCTCACCGTGGAACTCGTCGGCCCACACTTCCGTGAGGGGACGCTGGCCGTACGGCGTGTCTTCGTAGGCTCGGAGCGCGACCGCGCGCATCGGCGGCGTCTCGATAACCGTCACGGGGACGGTCTCCTCCATCCCCTCGCGGGGGGAGTCGGGCTCGTCGTTGATCAGCACGACGTGTGTCATGCCGGCCTTGTAGCCGGCGAAGCCCTGGAGACCCGGCTGGCCGTCGTCGTCGGGCCAGCTGTTGAACCGCGGGGTCTCACTCGCCGCTCGCGTACGCGGGCCGAAGCCCAGCGAGCCTTTGCGTGGTCTGTTCGTTCCTGGCATTTGTCTTACCTCGTCAGCCTGAGGGGCGCGAGCGTCGCGAACACCGCTTCCTCCGTTCGCACGACCTCGCTTCCCTGGTTCGGAACCGTATTGAGCCAGAGGTCGAACCTGTCGTCGCCTGTCTCCGCCGCGACGGTGTCCGGGTCCTCGCCGAGGATGGGGGGCAGCCCCCGTTCCGGCGCACCGAAGGCGACCGTCAGGTCACCCAGGGGCGCCGCCTCGTCGCCGGATGCGTCAGATTCGTCGGATCCGCCCGTCCCGCGGGCGCCATCGCCGTCACGAAGCCGTGCGACCAGCTGGTCGAGCTTCGTGACGGTCAGCTCCTCGCCGTAGCGAGAGGCCGCGATGGTCAGCCCGGCGTCCGGACGCGCGAGTGCGTCGTCGATATCGGTCGAGTCGACGACGAACCCTGCCGCGGGCTCGTCGACGAGCTTCGCCCGAACCGGTCGTCGCGAAGAGACCCTGACGGAGACGCGCTCCCTCTCCCCGACCTCCATTCCGGAGGGCACGGGGAGCGAGACTGGGTGTTGCAGGCCGCAATTGACCCGTACGCGTCCATCAGCACCGACCTCGGTCACGATTCCCTGTCTTAACGACCCCGATTCGTCCGAACCGGAGCCGGTCCATGAGCGGGTGCGAAGCGCCGGCAGGACCCCCGCGTACTCTAATTCGCCCCGCCTGTCCCATACCTCCTTTCGGAGGTAGGGGGGTGTGGCGGCGTACCGCAGCACCGTTTCGACGAACCCGGCACCTCGCTTCTCGACCCCGTCGGGGTCGGGATAGACCGTCAGGCGGTCCACCCGGAAGACAGTGGCCGCGCGGGCCACGTATCCGACTTTGCGAGTCGCCTCGCGTTTGTCTTCGGCTTCCCGGGTGAGGGATGCCGGCACGAGCACGCTGGTGGTCATGCCGTGACGCTTCCGCGCCACGCCACTAGACTGTAGCGATACATCCCCAGCCCACCCTTAAAAAAAGCGCGCTTCACGCGCGCGGATGAGAGGGGTTCACATGGCTACTGTTCACACAGAGGCCGGTCGGAGCCCTCCGATACTCCTCCGACGGTCGCCGCTTGTCGTCGATGTAGTATTCGCCGCGACCGGCACCCGAGCGCACGCGTCGCGCCGGCGTCGCGCGCCCGGTCGATCAGTCGTGGCTCGGTATCGTCTCGTCGCAGACCGGGCAGCTACCGCGCCCCTGCCCGGCGTCGAGGTCGTTCGGCTGGCCTGTCCACCCGCAGACTGGACACTGAACTGGATCGCCCGGCATAACGCCTATAGCCACGCGTCGCTGGCCGGAAAAGCGTGGTGCCGGTCGCCCCGTCGACCGACGCCGCCTCCCGTCACGGATCGGCAGGGGGCGCGCCGATACCGCCCGCCGCCTCGGTCGTTTCGGAAGTCTTTTATCCCTCTCCGCCAGTCGATTATGATGTGAGGCGCGCCGGGTCGCCCGGTGGACGCCGAACGTGCGTGCGACGGTGGTGAGCGGACGTAGTCCGCGAGTCTCGTCGCGAACGAAGTGAGCGACGGTGGTGTAGTGGTATCACAGGACCCTGCCACGGTCCTAACGCGAGTTCAAATCTCGCCCGTCGCACTTCTTCCGCGAACGAACCGGTGAGCGCCTCGTACGCTCGCCACCGGAGCGGATGTGTGGTCCCCGAGATTTGAAGTAGACCGGTCGCGCGCAGCGAACACCGTGAGCGAGCACGTCCGGGCGTAGTTCAAATCTCGCCCGTCGCACTCCTCTCGAACGGTACTCCGTGAGCGACCGCGTCGCGTGTCGCTCGCATCCGGGCGGGGACGCGCCGCCCTCGTCTCTCCTCCCCGACGCGGACCCGCTTTCCAGTGGGCCTCCAGAAAGTGCCGGCTCCGCGACGCGAAACGGTCGTGATTAATCGTCGCTTTCCGGCGTGCAGAGCGCCGGGTGGTCGAGGACTGACTCAGTCCGCGGGCTGGGTCGTACGCGCGTCCCGCCGGATCTCCGCTTTTCGGTCCTCGATGGCCCCTTCGAGTGCGGCTCGCAGGTCGACGCCGGTCGCCTCGTCCAGCGCCTGCTGCAGTTTCGCGAGCGTCTCGTCGTCCTCGTAGGAGGGCGAGTCCGGTAAGCCCGTCATACTCTACGGACTCCCGAGTTCGGTACTTAACCTTTCGGTCCGAATCTCTCCTTTGAGAACCTCGCAACCAGTGGGCAGACACTCCGTCCCGGTGGTCCCGAGCGTGCCGAATCCAGCGGCCCACACGGGCGGAGAACCTTTGGCTCGCGCTGCCGTAGGGTCGGCCATGACAGTCATCGGCTTTCTGAGCGTCGCACCGGTCGTCGAGGGGAGCATGTCCGAGGAGGTCGCGAAGGCCGTCGCGGCCCTAGAGGAGTTCGACGTGGGCTACGAGACGACGCCGATGGGGACGGTCGTCGAGGCCGACGACTCGGCGGAGCTGTTCGCGGCGGCCGGAGCGGCCCACGAGGCGGTCGACGCCGACCGCGTGAGCACGTTCCTCAAAGTCGACGACAAGCGCACGGTCGACCAGGCCGCGAGCGAGAAGGTCGACGCCGTCGAGGCACACCTGGGGCGGGAGGCCAGGCGGGAGCGCTCGGACTGAGCCGAGGCGGGGCGGTCGACGATGCGGTCCGGACGGCCGGACCGCCGGACGGCCCGGGCGACCGCGACGGCGAACCGAAGACCGAAGGCCCGGCGGCGTGGATGGCGGTGTATGGAGAGTCTCAACCGGACCGCGACGGACCTGGTCGACGAAGCGTTGGACTTCGCCGACGAGCTGAACGTCGCGGCCCACCAGCTGGACAGCGAGGCCTTGGTCGTCGACTTCGGGGTCGACGTGCCGGGGGGCGTCGAGGCCGGGATGATGCTCGCGGAGATCCAGACCGCGGGGCTGGCGACCGTCCAGAGCACCCTGGAGGAGGTCGCGGGCGCGCCGCTGACTCACGTCGAACTGTCGACCGACCACCCGGCGATGGCGTTGCTCTGCTCGCAGAAGGCGGGCTGGGAGCTCAGCGTCGACGGCTTCGAGGGGCTGGGCAGCGGCCCCGCCCGTGCGCTCGTCGCCGAGGAGGACGAGTTCCAGCGCGTCGGCTACCGCGACGACTTCGAGTTCGCCGTCCTCGCGATCGAGACGGAGACGGTTCCCGAGGAGGCCGTGATCGAGCACGTCGCCGAACGGGCGGGCGTCGCCGAGAGCGGCGTGTTCGTCCAGGCGTTCTCGACGGCCAGCCTCACCGGCAGCGTCGCGATGGCCGCCCGCGCGGCGGAGCTGGCCGCCTTCCGGCTCTCGGAGCTGGGGTACGACCCCCTCGACATCCTCTCGGTGACGGGGTCGGCGCCCGTGGCACCGGTCGCCGACGACGAGGAGACGGCCATCGCGCGGACGAACGACGCGCTGGCCTACGGCGGCCAGGCGCATCTCGTCGTCGACGAGCCGTTCGACCGCTTCGACGAGGTGCCCTCGTCCGCGACCGACGAGTACGACACGCCGTTCGCCGAGATCTTCGCCGACGCCGACTGGGACTTCGTCGAGGTGCCCGAGTCCGTCTTCGCGCCCGCGCAGGTGACGATCGACGTGGTCGGCGGCGACACGCACGTCCTCGGCGACGTGAACGACGAGCGCCTCGCGGAGAGCTTCGGCCTCTAGCGTGCGCTACAAGATCGTGCCCCCGGTCCGGGACCGGGCCTTCCTCGACGCCGCCCAGCGGGCCGTCCCCCTGGTCCCGGGGACGGTCGAGGACTGCTGTCTCCGGATCGTCGACGAGACGGCGGCGCCCTCGCGGGACGCCGCGCGGGAGTATCTCACCTTCCTCGAAGCGCTCGAACTCGTCACGGAGACGTCGCGCGGGTTCGAGCGGCGGCGCGTCGACGCGGCGGAAGCCGACCTCGGAGACGCCTTCGAGCGCCGCGTCTTCGGCGCGAGCGAGTTGCTCGACGCGCTCCGCGCGGCCGAGTCGCTGACCGTCGCGGACGCGTTCGACGAACTGCGCGAACACGTCCCCCGGTGGGAGCGCGACCGCCGCACCGACTGGGAGGCCGAGTGGCGCGAGCGAACGGAGCGGTTGCTCGGCTGGTGCGTGACGTTCGAGCTCGCGACGCGGGACGGCGACTGGTACCGATCGACCGAGCGCGCGTGAGAACTTCGGCCCGACCGAGTCACCTGGCGGCGAGCCACTCGCGCGCTTCGGCCATATCCGACGTCAGGAACGGTTCTGCGGTGCCGCCCTCCATGCCGTCCAGCATGTTCTCCACGTCCATCTCGGAGATGACGCTGTCGGAGTGGACCGTCGCCGAGTACTCCAGCCCCGTCTCGTGGGCTCGCGGCATCCAGTCGGTCTGCATCCACTGCTGGTCCTCCGCGTCGTGAGCGCTGACCCCGCGCGTGTCGGTCAGGACCTTCGCGGCGTCCCGCCGCTCGATCGCGTCCAGCAGCGCCTCACAGCCCTCCCTGAACGCCGCCCCCGAGACGTAAGTATCCCACGTGAAAACAACTGCGCCGATCTCGTCGTCCCATTCGATAGTGTAGTTTTCGCCGTCATCGATCGTTTTAGCGGCCATACGATCGCTTCACTATCTGAGGTAAATAAATAGACTGCCGATATTATCAAACTTCGAAACTAGATGTCACCGCTCGGCGAACGGGATCGAAACCGATTAGCTATGTCCAACCGACCGACCGAGTATGCGCGAGTTCGAGTTCGTCCTCACCTATCGAGCGGGTGCCGACGACTTGATGGACGTGTTCGTCGAGCGTCCGGGACTGCGTGCGCAGACGGCGGCCTGTTTCGCCAACGACCGGTCGATGTGGCGGGTCGACCACGTGCTGGGGCCGCCGGAGGCGCTCGACGCCGTCGAGACGCACTTCCTCGACGAGACGACGTGCAACGAGTGTCTGGACGTGGCGGGCTGTGACTCCAGCCGCGAGTATCAGGTCGTCAGTTCCGACCCCGAGCACCGCGTCTACTTCACGCGCCGCGAGGAGATCCAGCACTGTCACTCGATCCCCTATCTCGCCGTCGACCACGTCGGCGACGGGCTCCTGATCGAGGCCGAGCGTCGCGACGACGAGTACGTCTGGCGGCTGCTCGTCCCCGACGACTGCGCCGTGGGCGAACTGTACGACCGGATCGACGACCAGCTGCGCGACGGCATCTCGCTGGAACTCGGCCACGTCTCCGACCCGCAGAACTGGAACGGCGGCTTCGGCACCGCCGGCCTCCTGACCCCCGAGGAACGCGAGACCGTCGCCAGCGCGGTCGAAGCGGGCTACTACGGCACGCCGCGGGACGCCACCGTCGCGGACCTGGCCGAGCGGCTCGACACGCCACACTCGACGGTGCAGTATCGGCTCCAGCGCGCCGAGGAGAAGATCGTCGGTCGCTTCGCCTCGGAGACGCTGTGAGGGAGTCGCGAGTTCGACCGTCTCGGGGCGCCGCTCGGCTGCTCAGTTCTCGACTAGGTCCGCGACCATCCCGCTCACGTACTCGATCTCGTCGTCGTTGACCCCGTGGCCCATGCCGGGGTAGATGCGTTCTTCCACGTCCGCCTCCAACTTCTCCAGTACCTCCGTCGTCACGTGGACGCGTTCCTCGGGGATGTGCGGGTCGACGTCGCTGCAGCCGACGAACGACGGCGTGCCGTCCAGGGACCCCTCGAACTCCGCGGGGTCGATCGTCTCGCCGATCAGCCCCCCGGAGAACGCGACGTGACCGCCGTAGCGCTCGGGGTTGCGCGCCACGAACTCCGTCCCGAGGCAGGCGCCCTGGGAGAACCCGAGGACGAGCACTTTCTCGGTGGGGATCCCGGCATCCCTCGCCTCGCCGAGAGCGTCCTCGATCGCCTGCAGCCCCGACGAGCGACCGGGCTCGTTGGACTCGACGGGTTCGAGGAAGGAGTTGGGGTACCAGGTGTTGCGCGCGGCCTGCGGGGCGAGCAGGGCGACGCCCTCGGCGTGGAGCTGTCGCCCCATCCCCAGGATGCTCTGTGCGGTCGCGCCGCGGCCGTGGACGAGGATCATCGCCGCCTCGGCCTCGTCCAGCGGCGTCCCGCCCGTGGCGAGTCCCTGGCCCTGGTGGGGGCCGTCCATTCAGGCCACCTCCTCGTCCCCGCGGTCCGCCGTGCGTTCGTTGGTCGGTTCGGCGCCGGGCGTGCGTCGCTGGACAGTCACGGACGTCCCTACGGCGTCGCCCTACAAAGGCGCTCGCCGACATCGGCGTCACCCGATGACATCGGCGTTACCGACGACCCCCGCGTCGGCGGTCGCCGGCGTCGACCGGCTCAGAGCCCCAGGATCTCCCGGGCCTGTGAGGTGTCCGCGACCTCGCGGCCGAGTTCCTCGGCGATCCGAACCACGCGTTGGACCAGTTGCGCGTTGCTCTCGGCGAGTTCGCCCCGCCGGTAGTAGACGTTGTCCTCCAGCCCGACGCGGACGTTGCCGCCGAACAGGACCCCCATCGTCGCGAAGGGCAACTGGTGGCGGCCGAACCCGAGCGTGTTGAACAGCGCGCCCTCGGGGAGGTTGTCGACGGCGTTGAGGAAGTTCCGGGGTCGCGGCCGCGTCAGCGTCCCCGGCCCGAAGATGAGCGTCGCGTAGACGGGGTCGGCCAACTCGCGGCGGTCCAGCAGGCCGTGGACCTCGTTGCGGTGGCCGTCGTTGAAGACCTCGAGTTCGGGCTTGATCCCGCGGTCGGCCATCTCGTCGTAGAGCGCGTCGATCGTCGCGAGCGTGTTCTCGCTCGTCAGCCGCTCGTAGCGGTTCAGCGGCCCCATGTCCAGCGACGCCATCTCCGGCGGCGGGTCGGTCCGCAGCGACAGGTGCCGTTTCTCAGTCGGCGCCTGCGTCGCGCCGGTCGTGTGCTGAATTATCACGTCGTCGGTGTAGCGGCGGATCGCCTCGTCGATCGCCTGGAAGCGCTCGGTCGAGAACGCCCGTTCGCCGTTGTCGGTCCGGGCGTGGACGTGGACGACCGACGCGCCCGCCGCCTCGACTTCCCCGGCCGCTTTCCCGATCTCCTCGGGCGTCTCCGGCAGGTTCGGGTTCGCCTCCTTGCGGTGGATCCCGCCGGTCAGCGCCGCCGTGACGACGACCGGCTCGTCGGCGAGAAAGCGCTCGTAGCTCACGGCTCGTCCCCCTCGGGGGCTTTCGCCCCGTCCCCGTCGCTCGCGTGGTCGAGATAGATCTCGCAGTCCGCGGCGTGGTCGAGGTCGAACCGGTCGTTGCAGACGTCGGCGCGCATCGGCTGGACGAACCGCCCTTCGGCCTCGCAGTAGGCGCGCGCCTCGTCGAAGTTCGCGCCGTCAGCCGATTCGCGGTACGTGAGGAACGGGCAGGACACGCCCGACGTTTCGGCTACAGCGAGTTAACGATTCGCCGGAGAGTCCGGAACGCGGTGGTCTGCGAGCGACGGTAGGGAGTCGGAACCTTGTTTAGCGGACTCGGTGAGAGGGGACGTATGAACTTCTTCGACCGGCTGGCCGACCGGATCGCGACCGTCGACAGCGTCGTCTCGGTCGGACTCGACCCCGACCCCGCGCGGATCCCCGACCACCTCGCCGACCGCGACCTGCCCCGCTGGGCGTTCAACCGCCGGATCATCGATGCCACGCACGAACACGCCGCGGCGTTCAAGCCCAACGCCGCCTTCTACGAGGACCCCGACGGCTGGACGGCCCTCCGCGAGACCGTCGCCTACGCCCACGGCAAGGACGTGCCCGTCCTGCTGGACGCCAAACGCGCCGACATCGGCAACACCGCCCGCCAGTACGCCGAGTTGCTCGACGACGACGGCATGGGCGTCGACGCCATCACCGTCAACCCCTACCTCGGTCGGGACTCGCTCGAACCGTTCCTCTCGCGGGCAGACAAGGGCGTGATCGTCCTCTGTCGCACCTCCAACCCCGGCGGCGCGGACCTGCAGGACCTCGAACTCGAATCCGGCGAGCCGCTGTACGAACGGGTCGCCGCCATGGCCGACCTGTGGAACGGCAACGACAACGTCGGGCTCGTCGTCGGCGCGACCGCGCCGGAGGAACTGGAGGAGGTCCGGGAGATTGTCCCCGACATCCCGTTCCTCGTCCCCGGCGTCGGGGCGCAGGGCGGCGACGCCGAGGCGGCCGTCGAGTACGGCCTCGCCGACGGCGTCGGGCTCGTCAACTCCTCGCGGGGCATCATCTTCGCCGGCGAGGACCAGGGCGAGAACTTCGACGACGCCGCCGGACAGGCCGCAAAACGCCTGAAAAAGCGGCTGAACCGGTATCGGTAGCCACCGGAACCGTACTTAAATTTTCGGGAGAGGTTCCGTCACGGAAACCGACTCCGCCTTTATACGGATCCGGGGGACGACGGTGTAGACATGACGACGACAGCCGGTACGGCGCTTCGACGCTTCGTCGGCGTCGCGACCGACCCGCAGACGTACAGGAACGTGAGCTACCTGCTGTTGACCTTTCCGCTCGGGCTGCTGTACTTTACGGTCCTGTGGGGCGGCGGCGTGGCGGGAGTCGCCCTCCTGCCGCTGTTCCTGCTGGGTCTACCGGTGCTCGTCGGGGTTCTGGCGGTGGCAACGCACCTCGCTGATCTGGAGACGCGCCTCGCGCGCGGGCTCCTCGACAGCGACGTGATCTACGAGAGGCCCCGGCCGGCCGAAGAGAGCCTCGTCGAGTACGTGAAACGGGTCACGACCGACATCCGCAGCTACAGCGCCCTGGGGTACCTGCTCTCGAAGTTCGCGATCGGGACGGCCGCGTTCACGGCGCTGACGACGGCCGCGGCGCTCTCAGTCGCGTTGACGTTCGCTCCCGTCCTGTACGACGTGCCCGGATTCCACTACAACTTCGGCGTGCTGACGGTCGAGTCGTTTCCCGTCGCGCTCGCGTGCTCGGGCGCCGGCGTCCTCGTCGCCCTCCTCTCGCTGCACGCCTGCAACCTCGCGACACGTGCGCTCGACGAGTACACGAAACTGATGCTGGGGAGCGAGCGAGCGGAGTGAGCGCGGTCGCCAGAGGTGCGACCGGTCGGTCACGGGCGGTCCCCGCTCAGAACTCGTAGGTGTCGACGCCGTCCGGCATGTCGTCGCCGGTCCCGGTCGGGTCGGCGGGGTCGCCGCCCTCGACCTCAGCCACGCACTCGCTGCAGATCTCCCGTTGGGCGTCGAAGTGGCGGTCACAGACCAGATTCCCGCAGCGGTCGCAGGTGTGGTCGACCTCGGGGCGCTGGCAGATCTCGCAGAGCCCGGACACGCTCATGCGACACCGTAGCACGCGAGCCCGTAAAGGGGTTGGGCGGGACGTTGGAGGGGTTTCATATCGGGTCGACAGTGGGCCCACGGCAGGGGGATCGCCGAGCGGCGCCCGCCGCGTCCGAGACGTTTAGGGGGCACCGACGCCAAGGGGCGAGCGTGTACGGGTCCCGACTCGTCTCGGCGGTCGCCGCCGTGTTCGCGGCCATAGCCGTCCTCTTCGCTATCTTCGGGTTCGCCGCGAACGTCGGCTTCTTCGCCGTCGCCGCGCTGTTCGGCGCGGTCGCGTACTTCATGTGGTACCACGCCTCGGGCCGGTTCGCCCAGCGGCTCTACCGCGGCGTCGAGGAGCGGGCCGCGCCCGGGGGCAGCGGCCGCGGTGGCCGCGGCGGCTTCGGCGCCGGCCCGCGCGAGGAGTGGGAACCGCCCCGGGACGAGGACGCGAGCGGCCGCCAGCGCGCGCGGACCGCTCGCGGCGGGCAGGCTCGCGGTGGCGGCCGACAGCGCCGACAGGCGCGCGCACAGGGCCAGCGTCGCCGCCGGCGCGCGGCCGCCGCCGCCCAGCCGAGCGGTCCGACGGCCGCCGAGGCCTACGACACGCTCGATCTGAACCGCGACGCCGACGAGGACGCCGTCAAGGCCGCCTATCGCGAGAAGGTCAAGGAGGTCCACCCCGACTCGCCCGACGGCGACGAGGAGGCGTTCAAGGAAGTCCAGTCGGCCTACGAACGGCTGACGGGCGACTGACTGCCGGGACCGAATACTGTTTGCACCTCCGCGGCTCAGACTCCACCAGTGACCCCACCGCTCGCCGTCGACATCGACGGAACGCTGACCGACGAGGAACGCGCTCTCTACCCGCCCGTCCTACCCGTCCTGCGCGAGTGGGACGCGCCGGTCGTCCTCGCGACCGGGAAGGCCGTACCCTACCCGGTCGCCCTCTGCGAGTTCGCGGGCGTCGAGCGGACGGTCGTCGCCGAGAACGGCGGCGTCGCGTTCGTCCACGCGACCGACGACCTGCTCTTCCTCGGGGACCGCCAGGCCGCCCAGAACGTCGTCGACGAGTACGTCGAGACGGGCCACGACCTCGGCTGGGGGTCCCACGACCTGATCAACCGCTGGCGCAAGACGGAGGTGGCCGTCAGCCGCGACGCGCCCCTCGAACCGCTCCAGCGGATCGCCGCCGACCACGGGCTGGAGGTCGTCGACACCGGCTTCGCCTACCACGTCAAATCGCCCGACGTGAGCAAGGGCGCTGCGCTCCGGGAGGTCGCCGACCGCCTCGACCGCGACCCCGAGGAGTTCGTCGCCGTCGGCGACTCGATCAACGACGTGTCGACGTTCGAGGTCGCGGGGCGGTCGTTCGCCGTCGCCAACGCCGACGAACCGGCCCGGGCGGCCGCCGACGAGGTGCTCGACGCCGCCTACGGCGAGGGGTTCCTCGAAGCGGTCGAGCGGGTGCGGTAACGTCGGGGGTCGCTCGGCCCGCCGAAGTCGCTCGTGGTCGGCGGACCCGTTTACGAGCGCTGGGAACCGATACGGAGCGCTCGGGAGCGCTCCCGACGTGAACTGGGCGCAAACCCGGAGAAGGCTTTTGTACCGGCCACCGTTACCGACTCGCATGAGCCCCGACCGGGCCGCCCTCGAACGCGCCATCGAGCGCGGTGAGCGCGAGGGCGGCAGCGTCGAGTTCAAAGAGCGGCTCACGAAAGAGATCCACCTGGCGGACGGCCGCCGTGAGTCGCTGGCCGCCCAACTGCGTCACCGCGTCCTCTCCGGCGACGGCGAGGCCACCTACGTCGTCGGCGTCACCGACGAGGGGACCCTCGCCGGCATCGCCCCCGAGGCGTTCACCGAGTCGATGGACGTGCTGAGCCTGCTGGCCGAGGAGGCCGACGCCCACATCGAGAACGTCGAGACCTGGGGCGTCGACGCCGACGGCCGCGCCAAGCCGAAAGGCGACGCTCGCTCCGTCGACTCCGCCGGCCCCGCCGACGCGCCCGCCGAGGGCATCGTCGGCGTCGCGACCGTGCGGGAGGGCGCGGTGCTGGAGGACGACGAACACATCGTCGTCGGCACCGCCGGCCACGTCGACCACGGCAAGTCCACGCTCGTCGGCACGCTCGTCACCGGCCAGTCCGACGACGGCGAAGGGGGCACCCGCTCGTATCTCGACGTGCAGCCCCACGAGGTCGAGCGCGGCCTCTCGGCCGATCTCTCCTACGGCGTCTACGGCTTCGACGACGACGGCCCGGTCCGCATGGACAACCCCGACCGCAAGTCCGACCGCGCTCGGGTCGTCGAGGAGGCCGACCGACTCGTGAGCTTCGTCGACACCGTCGGCCACGAGCCCTGGCTGCGCACCACCATCCGCGGCCTGGTCGGGCAGAAGCTCGACTACGGCCTCCTGACCGTCGCCGCCGACGACGGCCCCACGAAGACCACCCGCGAACACCTCGGGATCCTGCTCGCGACGGACCTGCCGACGATGGTCGTCGTCACCAAGGCCGACGTCGTGAGCGACGAGCGCCTCGACGAGGTCGAGCGGGAGGTCGAGCGCCAGCTCCGCGACGTGGGCAAGACGCCGCTGTCGGTGGCGCGCCACGGCGTCGGCGCGGCCGTCGAGGAGATCGACGACACCGTCGTCCCGGTGCTGGCGACCAGCGCCGTCACGATGGACGGCATGGACACCCTCGACGAACTGCTGGAGCGGTTGCCCAAGACCGCCGGCCCGACCGACGACGAGTTCGCGATGTACGTCGACCGCTCGTACAAGGTCACGGGCGTCGGCGCCGTCGCCTCCGGCACCATCCGTTCCGGACGTGTGGAGGCCGGCGACGACCTCCTGCTCGGGCCGATGCAGGACGGCGGCTTCCGCGAGGTCGAGGTGCGGTCCATCGAGATGCACTACCACCGCGTCGACCGCGCCAAGGCCGGCCGCATCGTCGGCATCGCGCTGAAGGGCGTCCGCGAGGCCGACGTGGAGCGCGGGATGGTCCTCCTGCCCCGCGACGCCGACCCCGATCCCGTCCGGGAGTTCGAGGCCGAGGTGATGGTGCTGAACCACCCGACCCGCATCGGCGAGGGGTACGAGCCGGTCGTCCACCTCGAAACGGTCAGCGAGGCCGCCGTCTTCTCCCCCGAGGACGGGCGCCTGCTCCCCGGCGACTCGGGGACGACCCGCGTCCGCTTCAAGTTCCGATCGTACCTGGTCGAGGAGGGCCAGCGGTTCGTCTTCCGCGAAGGCCAGTCCAAGGGCGTCGGCAAGGTCACCGACGTCCGCCCCGACGAGTAGCGGCGTCGGCGCGTGCGAGCAGTCGCCGGCGCGTGCGGACGGCCACGTTCTCCGACAGGCGTCGGTTACGAGCGCGGTAGCCACGGATGTCCGTTTCCAGCGACCGGTTACGCTCCGCTAAGACGCGGATACCGCGAGAAACGCCGCCCAACCGCCGTCCCTCGATTTCTACCGGTACGCTACCGCTCGGACAGCCGGTCGGTAACTTTGACCGGTGGCATCCAGGGGACCACACGCGTGCGGGACGACGCGACGAGCGTGGGTTCCGCGCGGGAGATCACCAATGAGTTTCGAGAATCAGCCCGGACGACGGGGAATCGAGCGACAACAGACGAGCCAGCAGCCGCAGGCTCAGCAGATGAATCAGCAACCGCAGGCTCAACAGATGAATCAGCAGCCCCAGACACAGCAGCTCGGCCAGCACCCGCAGATGCAACAGTACCAGCAACCCCAGGCCCAGCAGCATCAGCAGCCCCAGCAGGCGAACCAGCAACAGCTGAGTCAGCAGCCACAGACCCAGCAGTTCGGTCAACAGCCGCAGAGCCAGCAGATCGGACAGCGACCACAAACGCAGCAACTCGGCACACAGCCCCAGTCCCAGCAGTTCAGTCAGCAACCGCAGAGCCAGCAGATCGGACAGCAGCACGAGGCTCAGCAACAGCTCAGCCAGCGTCCGCAGACACAGCAGACGGGCCAACAGCCCCAGCCCCAGCAGCTAGGGCAGGCCCAGCAGAACCCCGTCTCGACCGCCCAGCAGCCCAGCGGGCAGCAGGCCGGCTTCCCCGGCCAGCAGAGCCGCGGCGCCGACCAGGGCACTCAGGACCGACGCCGCTCCCAGCAGTTCCGCCAGCGGATGCACGAGAAGGCAGAGAACCAGCCGCGAGACCCTCAGACAGGCCAGTTCCGCTCCGAGAACCAGGGGGGCCAGCAGGGACAGCAGCGTCGGCAGGGTCAGTCGGGCGGTCAGATATACGCCCAGCGCTCGGAGCAGACCCAGCAGCCCGAGATCGGAACCCAGCAGGAGAACTGGCAGTAGGCGCCTGGGACAGCCACCGCCCGCCAGCGGTCGACACCGCGATACCGGCTATTTTTCGGGTCCCGTCCCCGTAGCGTCGGCTGTGGCCCTCCGCCGCTGGCGGAGGGTCACGTTCGCGGAGGAGGGCGATACCGGTGTCAGGACTCCATCTTCGCGACGATCTCGCCGGCGGCGTCGCGCGCCTCGCTCTCGTCGGCGACGCCGTCGACCGGAACGAGGACGCTCTGGGCGGTCCAGTCGTCGTTGCCGTGCTCGTCGCCGGTGCGGACTTCGGCGCCCGAGACGACCGAACCGGCGACGTTCGCCGCCCAGTCCGGCGTCCGGATCTCGTCGAAGTCGTCGGGGTCGCGGTACCGGACGTGGTAGTAGTTCTCCGACTGTTCGACGCCCTGGATCGATCGGGAACTCGCCATACCGAGCGGTAGCGCCGCCCCGCCGGAGAGTCGTCTGCCGGCATTGGAAAGGACCGGTCCGGACGGGAACCCGGTCGCTACTCGCCGCGCAGGACTGCCCGGAGGAGCTTCGACTCGGCCTTTCGCAGGTGCTCGGCGGCGGTGCTGGGCGCGCAGTCGAGGGCGTCGGCGACCGCCTCGTGGTCCGCGGTCCGCGGCACGTCGTAGTACCCCAGGTCGAGACCGGCCTCGACGGCCTCGCGCTGGCGGTCGGTGAGCCGGGCCGTCGGCGCGACGCGGGAGGTCGCCAGCGACCCGACCGCCTCGACGGTCACCTCGATGGGCTCCGGGATCTCGCCCATCGCCGCCTGGAGCTCCTCGTCCGGGCCGAATATCGTCAGCGTCACCGTCCCGTCGGCGCCGTAGACGACCGGCGGGACGACGACGATTCCGCCCCGGCTGACCGGGTCGAACAGCGCCGCGAGCGCCGCGGTCGTCGCGTCGCGGACGTAGGCGTAGAAGGCGTCGTCGCCGACGGGTTCGATGTCGTAGCCGACGACCTCCCCGATGTCGTCGGCCGCCGCGGCGAAGGCGTCGGCGTCGCCCTCGACGTAGTGGAGGATCCCCAGCGCGTCGCCGGTGAAGTTCCACTGCAGCGCCGTCGCCCGCTCGACGAACGGCGCGTTCGTCATGACGCCGTACATCGGGTGGACCTCCGCCTCCCTGCCGTGGGCGGTGATCGACACTCTGAGGCGCTTCACGGTCGACGGTCCACCCGCTTCTGAAATAAATCAGCCGGATTAATGCGGCAGTACAGACACGGTCGTCGCCCGCGTGATCCCGAGTGTGAACGACGTACTGGTGACCGGCGCGACCGGGACCCTCGGCGGGGCGCTGGTCGAGCGGCTCGCCGACGACGGGTGGAGAGTGCTGGCGGCGAGCCGAACGCCGCCCGGAGCTTCGGCGGCCGCGAGGTCGAGCGACGCCGGCGCGGACGGCGGAGTCGAGTGGGTCGAACTCGACCTCGTCGACGGGACCGGGATCGACGCCGCAGTCGCCGACGCCGACGCGGTCGTCCACGCGGCGACGGCGCCACGGGGCGACGCGGCCGCCGTCGACGTTCGTGGGACCGAGCGCCTGCTCGACGCCGCCGAGTCCGCGGGCGTCGAGCACGTCGTCTATCCGTCCATCGTCGGCGTCGGCGCGATCCCGTTCTCGTACTACGAGCGCAAGCGCGAGGCCGAGCGGGCGGTCGGAGCCAGTGCCGCCCCGTCGACGATCGTGCGGGCGACGCAGTTCCACGCGTTCGTCGACGAGCTCCTGGGGACGGTCGCGAATCTCCCCGTCTGGCCGCTGCCGACGGAGCTGCGGGTCCAGCCGGTCGACCACCGGGAGGTGGCCGGCGAACTCGTCGACTGCCTCGCCGGCGAGCCGAGGGGCCGCGCCGAGCCCGTCGGCGGGCCGGCAGTCCGCACGCTCGGGGAACTGGCGACCGCGTACCGCGAGACCCGAGGACTCCGGCGAGCTATCGTCCGACTCCCCGTCCCCGGGGCCGTCGCGAAGGGGTTCCGCGACGGAAGAGCGACCCGTTCCGACCGCGCCGTCGGGACCGTGACCTGGGAGGCGTGGCTTGCGGAGCGATACGGCGGCTCGGCCGAGTCCGGGGTCGAACGAGCGGGAGCGACCGCCGACTGACCGTCGGTCGCGGACCGCCCGCTCAGTCCCAGGGCTCCTCAACGAGGTCGTGGAGCGACTCGACGACGTGGTGCGGTTCGGGGTTGTGGTCGAACGGCGGGTCGCCGTCGGCGAGCCAGACGGAGCGCAGGCCCGCGGCGTGGGCACCGGTCACGTCCGAGGCGTGGGAGTTGCCGACGTGGACGGTACGGTCGGCGGCGACCCCGAGTTCGTCGAGCGCGAGGTGGAACGGTTCCGGGTCGGGCTTGTACGGCGCGTCGTGGCCGCCGTGGACGACCACCTCGAAGCGGTCCTCGATGCCGAGGCCGGCGAGCTTCTGGGACTGCATCCACGGGTCGCCGTTGGTGACCATGCCGACCCGGTAGGCGTCGGTCATCGCGTCCAGCGCGCGCTCGGCGCCGTCGAGGAAGCGGACGTTGGCCTGGTCGCGCTCGTCGGTGTAGATGTCGGCGATCTCCTCGCCGACGGCCTCGCCGTGGCCCGCCTCGGCGGCGAAGGTGCCGAACGCCGCGCGACGGGTGTCGCGGATGTCGTCGCCGGCGTCGGAGAACTCGCCCAGTCGGTCGACGTACTCGGCGCCGTCGAAGAAGGGGTCGACGCCGACGCGGTCGAAGGCGATCGCCAGGATGTCGTCGGCGCTGCGCTCGTACGTACAGATGGTGTCGTCCAGGTCGAAGAGAACGGCCGCCACTGGCCCCGTCATTGCGCGATAGTAGCGGCCCGGCGGCCAAAAACCGGTCGGTCCGGTGTCGGCGAAATGCAGTTCGGCGTCGGCGAATCGCAGTCCGCCGTCCGCGGTGCCCGCGCGGCCGAGTTCACCCCCCGTCCGGGAGTCCAGCGAGCAGCGCGTCGACGGCCCGCTTGACGGCCGCGCCCGACTCGATCCGGAGCGCTCCGTCGTCGGTCGCCGTCAGCCCCGGCCCGTCGACCGAGCCGCGAACTCGCTCGGCGTCCGCCGGGCCCGCCCCCCCGATCGACAGTACTGCCGCGTCGGGGTAGAGCCGGACGGCGCCGACCCGTTCGTCGCGGTAGGCGACGCCGTAGGCGACGGTTCCTTCGGGGGACGGATCGGCGTCGGGGTCGGCGTCGACGACGGACACGTCTCCGAGAGTGCCCCGGTCGCGACCGGAGAGTTCCGAGGAGAGCAGCTGTGCGATCCGCTTGCCGTCGGTGACGCGGTCTTCGACCATCAGTCGCCCCCCAGTTCGTCGGCGGCGCGGTCGGCGAGGTCGCCGAGTTCGACGCCCTCGCGGCGGGCGTAGACGACCGCCGCGGCCTCGACGGTGACGCCGAGTTCCGACTGCAGGCGGTTGACCGCGGCGACGGCGTCCTGTTTCTCGACGCCGGTCTGGACGACGGCGTCGAGCGCGCGCTCGAAGTTCGACCGCTGGCGCAACACGTCGTCGCCGGGGGCGAACCCGTCGGGCACCGTCACCTCCCGCGGCTCGAACGTCGGTCGGAGGTCGTCGTCCTCGCGGGCGAGCAGCCCCTCGGTGGCGGCCACGTCGACGAGCCGCTTGGCCTGCTCGGGGGAGAACCACTCGCGGTCGAGCGAGAGCGCGACGACGAACTCGCTCTCCGAGAGCGAGTCGCGGCCCTTCGCCCGGAACGGGACGGCGACGGCGCGGCGCAGACTCATCGTCCGTCGATGGGCGCGTCCCGAAACGTAACGTTGCCGGTCGCCGTCCGGGAGCCCCCACCCGACGACACGCGGCCGTCGCGCTCGGAGCGGACGGCGACCGGGAGTCGAGAGGTTCAAGTAGACGCTGGGCGACTGCACGGGTATGAAGTTCCAGGGACGCTCCCCGCGCAAGCGCACCGGCGGTCGACGCCGGAACTTCCGGAAGAAGAAAAAGCACGAACTGGGCGACCAGCCGACCGAGACCCGCGTCGGCGAGACGAGCCTGAAGACGGTCGACGCCCGCGGCAACACCGAGAAGGTCCGCGCGGTCACCGCCGACACCGCCAGCGTCGCGACCGACGGCGAGGTCGTCGCCGCCGAGATCGAAGACGTCGAGGAGAACCCCTCGAACCCCAACTACGTGCGGCGGAACATCATCACCAAGGGCGCCATCGTCGCCACCAGCGAGGGCCGCGCCCGCGTCACCTCCCGCCCCGGCCAGGACGGCCAGATCAACGCCGTTCTCGTCGAATAACGGCAGTCTTCTCGCCGATTTCGTCGCAGTCGACCCCGCCAGCCGCGGGTCGAGCCCCGATCGCGGATATATAGCGTTTCGGTCACCCACGTACCGGTCGGGAGTGGCCCGTACCACTCTTAGCGAGCCTTATACCCGCCGGTCCGCCAGAACGCGATGGCGTGCGGCGCTCGTCACCGAGCGCGCCACCGAGCACTGCCACCCCGTTCGACGCGCGCGTCGCACGTCCCACTCGCGACTGCCACCTCGTCCGGGGCACCCGTCCCCGTTTTCGCGTTCCCGGTAGCCGCCGCTCGCGACGGTCGCGAGAGAGTCCGAGAGCGACAGGTAGAGTCGTACCGGGAGCGTGCGAACCCGTTCGAGCGGGGAGCGCGGCGGTCGGATCTCAGGGCGACGGCGCCGCTTTCTGGAGGGCGCTCTCGGCGATGTTGCCGCCGTAGTCGGCGGTCCGGGACAGGGAGTCGACGACGAGCCCGAGCGACTGGGCGAGTTCGGGGTCGTCGAGGTCGCGGATCACGTCGTCGACGTCGCGGGCGCGCTCGTCGATGTCGGGTAGGTCGGCGCGGGCGTCGGTCGCGAGCGCGACGGCCTCGTCGGGGTCGTCTTCGAGCAGCGCGTCCATCGCGGTCTCCGGCACGGTGACGGCCGCGGTCTGGAGGTCGCTCAGCACCTCGGCGACCGACTCGTTGACCGGGCCGATCTCCAGGGCGATGCTGGCGATCTTGGTCGCGTGGTCGGCGATCCGCTCCAGCTGGCGGGCGCTGGACTGGTAGTCGAAGACGGTCTCGCGGGGGAACCCGATCTCGGTGGCTGCGGCCGGGTTGCGCAGCACCGTCCGGAACACGCGCGAGACCATGTACCACAGGCGGTCGACGTCGTCGTCGCGCTCGATCACGTCGTGGGCGAGTTCGTCGTCGTCCTCCAGCAGCGCCGTCACCGCGTCCGAGAGCATCGTCAGCGAGACCAGCCGCATCCGGGTGATGGCGTTGTGGACCGACAGCTCCGAGGAGTCGAGCAGGTCCTGCAGGACGACCCGCTCGCCGGTCTCCTCGATGACCTCCAGGCCGACCAGTCCCTGCGTGGCCTCGCGGATGGTGCGGCGCTGGCCCGCGGTGACGCGGGGGGCCTCGAAGTTGATGACATCGAACCCGCTGACGTACATCGTCATGACCGCGCGCGTGAGCTGGTCGCCCTCTAGCCCGTCGATCTCTATCGACCCCTTCTCGCGCTCCTCCTCGCTTTTGGGCGAGAGCAGGAGGATGTCCTCCTCGGAGTGGAACTCAACGACGCTGCCCGCGCTCACGTCGTTCTCCGTCGCCCAATCCTTCGGCAGAGACACCGTGTACGTCGACCCGCCCGTGACCTGGACCTTGCGCGTCTCCATAGGGAGGGGTCGTCCGCACTGACCAATAAATCAATCCCTTTCTATATATTTACAGCTACATACCAGTATATTGCGGAACGTATCGGCCCGAATCGGCTCGCCTCCGGCGAATATCCACGACGAACTCTGATACGCGCGCGTTCCTACGGTCGGCTATATATCCATCAGTGGCCGGTATGGCGGACGTATCCGGCCGCTCGGTCGAGGTCGTCGGAAGGGCGCCGGTCCCCGGGTCGTGACGCGTCCGTCCGAGTCCTCCCAGGTGCCGGCGCCAACGAGGACGCGACCCGTTTTCGCGCGACCGCCGACGTAGGGGATGCCGAACGGTAGCGTTCGGCGCCCTCGTCCGGGATACGCTCGCCCTACCGGCGCCAGCTCGACTCGGATCGGTACGCATGCGTATGTATATCTATATAGTCGTAATAGTAGCGTATTTAGTTAATCTGGGGGCACTGATCAGGTAATGCGGGATAGACCTGTGACCCGCCGTGAAGTGCTGGCGGGCGCGGCGGGCGTCGCCGCGTCGCTGGGTGGCTGTATCAGTACGAGTCCTACACCGCCGGGACAGGCCGCGGGTGGGGCCGAGGGCGGCGGGAGTTCGGGGCTCGAACTGCTCAAGGCGGGCGGCTCGTCGACGCTGTTCCCGATGGTGCAACGGGCGGCGTCGTACTGGGCGTCGAACTACCCGCCGACCGACCGCGAGTACTGGGGCCCCGGACAGTACGACATCGAGACCGACCTGCGGCTGGCCGACTACTGGGGCAGCAAGTACGGCTTCGAGACCGACGGCGACGTGACGCCGCCCTTCGAGGTGAACGTCGGTCTCAGCCACTCCGGGACCGGCCTGGAGAAGCTCCGCGACGGGCAGATCGACATCGGGAACGCGAGCGCCTCGGCCAGCGCCGAGTTCCCCGACGCCTCCGAGGAGGAACTGTCGAGCTTCACGGAACACGTCATCGCCGTCGACGCCCAGCCCATCGTCGTGAGCACGGAAGTCTACGACGCGGGCGTGACGAAACTCACGGCCGAGCAGGTCCGCGGGATCTACACCGGCGAGATCACCCGGTGGTCGGAGATTCCGAACTACGACGGCCCCGAGAAAGAGATCCAGGCCGTCGGCCGGGCCGAGGGGTCGGGTACCGACACCGCGTTCCGGACGAACATGCTCGGCGACCCCAACGCCTCGATGGGCGGTGTCGACGCGCGGAAGGGACAGAACCAGCAGGTCAAGACCACCGTCTCGAACTCCAACAACGCCATCGCGTACATGGCGCTGGCGTTCACCGACGACTCGGTGCCCGCCATCGAGCTGGAGTTCGACGGGACCACGTACACGCCGGGCGAGAACCTCTCCGACCCCTCCTACCCGCTCGCCCGCGACCTCCACTGTTACACCTGGGAGGGGACCTCGGAGAAGGAGGCCGCGTTCCTCCGGATGATCCTCAGCGACTTCGGACAACAGAACTTCGTCGAGGTCGAGGGGTACTCGAAGCTCACGGCAGAGCGCCAGCAGGCGGAGTTCGAGAAGCTGCCGGAGCCCGAAGCATGAGCGTCGCGACGCGACTCGGCGGCCTGGACACCGAGACGAGCGTGATCGGCGGTGTCGGGACCGCCCTCGTCGCGGCCGCGATCCTCTCGTTTCTGGTCGCGCCCGCGCTGACGGGGCCCATCGCGGTCGTCTTCGCCGCCTTCGTCGTCGTGAGCTACCTCGTCGCCGAGGGGAGTACCGCCCGCTTTCTCCTCTTTCTGACGACCACCTCGACGGTGCTGATCCTCGGATTTATCACCGTCTATCTGGTCATCAACGCGCTCCCGGTGATCCGAGAGATGGGCCTGTACCTGCTCGTCGGCTCGGACCCGTTCTGGTCGACCGGGTCGAACGTCTACTCGCTCGTCCCGATGATGTGGGGGACGCTGGTGACGACGGTCATCGCGACGCTCGTCGCGGCGCCGCTGGGCGTCGCCGGCGCCGTCTTCATCAGCGAGATCGCCCCCTCGTGGGCGCGCGAGATCGTCAAACCCGCCGTCGAGATGCTGGCGGGCATCCCCTCGATCGTCTACGGGTTCATCGGCTTCACGCTCATCAACGAGTTCATGCAACAGGAGCTTTCCCTGCCGACGTTCGGGAGCCTCTTCGTCACCGGGCTCGTCATCGGGGTGATGGCCCTGCCGACGGTCGTCTCCGTCGCCGAGGACGCCATCGCGAGCGTCCCCGACCCGATGCGCGACGGCGCGCAGGCGCTGGGCGCGACGGACTGGCAGACGACGACCAGCGTGACGCTCCCGGCCGCCTTCTCCGGCATCTCCGCGGCCGTCCTGCTCGGCGTCGGCCGCGCCGTCGGGGAGACCATGGCCGCGACGGTCATCCTCGGGAACGTCACGAACCTGCCGGACCCGCTCATGGACGTGTTCGGCAACACGATCACGCTGACGAGCCTCATCGCCAGCCAGTACGGCGCCGCCAGCGGCCTCCAGTTCTCCGCGCTGTTCGCCGCCGGCGTCGTCCTGTTCGTCACCGTCATGGGCTTTTCCATCGGATCGCAGCTCATCGAGCGCCGGATGCGTCGGACCCTGGGAGGTGACGCATGAGCCTCGGGACTCCGAGCGATACCGCCGACGCGCTGGTCGCGGGGGACTCCTCGGCCCGCGAACTGGTCGGGGGCGGCCTGTCCGCGCTGTCGTTCGCCGCCTTCGTCGCGGGCCTGCTCGCGCTCTTCCAGTACGTTCCCGTCGACGCGACCCTCGGCGGCGTCACCGTCGCCACCGCGATCGGCGGGTCGCTGACCCTCGTGGGTGTCGGCGTCGTCGCCCTCGGCGCGGCCTCCTACGGCGGGGTCTTCGAGACCGAGCCCGGCCACACGGGCGGGGTCGCCTCCGCCGCGTTCCTCGGCCTCCTGTGGTTCGGCGTCGGCGGCCTCGTCGGCGCCCAGACGCTCGGGCTCTCGACGGTCTGGCCGGTCGTCGCGCTGGCCGCCGGCGGCCTCGGCGCCGGCGTCGCCCTGTTCGCCCGGGAGGACATCGGCGTCACGCTCTCGGCCGGGCTGTTCGTGCTCCTCGCCGGCCTCGTCGTCGTGACGGGCCTCGTCGGTCCCGGCTGGTCCTGGGACCCGACGGGCTTCTCGATCGTCGTGACCGGCGCGGTCGGCGTCCCGGTCGTCGCCCTGTTCGCCGGCCTCGTCGGCGCGTGGACGGCCGCTCGCGTCTACGGCGGCTTCGGCCCGCAGGGGCGACAGACCGGCGCGTACGTCCTCGTGACCACGAACGCCGCGGCGATGATCGCCCTGCTCGGCTCCATCGTCGGGTTCATCGCCGTTCGCGGGTTCGGCCCGATGACCGAGGGGGTCGAGTACGGCCTCTTCTGGGGACCCTGGACGTGGTTCAATCCGCCCCTGCTGGACTCGTGGGTGGTCGTCGAGGGACCGATCGTCTGGTTCTACTGGCCGTTCGTCATGGAGGGGTACAGCTCGCTCGGCGGCGGCATCGACGGGGTGCTCCCGGCCATCGTCGGGACCGTCTGGCTGGTCGTCGGCGCGGTCGCACTCGCGGTGCCGCTGGGCGTCGGCGCGGCCGTCTTCCTCACCGAGTACGCCGAACAGGGCCGGTTCACGGCGCTGGTCGAAGTCTCGACGAACAGTCTCTGGTCCACGCCGAGCATCGTCTACGGCCTGTTCGGCCTGGCGTTTTTCGTCCCGCGACTCGGCAACACCAACTCGATCCTCGCCGGGCAGCTCGTCCTCGGGTTCATGCTGCTGCCGCTGGTCGTCATCACCAGCCGGGAGTCGCTCAAGAGCGTCCCCGACGAGTACCGCGACGCCAGCGCCGCGCTGGGCGTCTCCAAGTGGGAGACCATCAAGAGCGTCGTCCTCCCGGCGTCGCTGCCGGGCGTCATCACCGGCGTCATCCTCGGCATCGGCCGCATCGCCGGCGAGACCGCGCCCATCCTGCTCGTCACGACCAGCTCCCCGTTCCCCTCGGAGGTCGCCGGCGTCATCGAGGGCGGCTTCCGGTTCACCTCGGCGTTCCCGTTCGTCGCGGTGCCCGACCTGAACCTCGTGCAGGCGTCGAGCGCGCTGCCCTACCAGCTGTTCGCGGTCATCGGCGCCGGGCTCGGGGAGAACCTCGACTTCGCGTGGGGCACGGCGCTGGTGCTGTTGCTCGTCGTCATGAGCTTCTACGCGGTCGGTATCGGCTCGCGGATCTACTTCAGGAGGAAACTCGACCAATGAGCGAAACGGACTTCACCCAGACCGACACCGACGAACCGACACCCGGAACCGACGCGGCCGCCGAGAGCGAGACCACGGCCGGCGAGACCGACGAGCGCGTTCGGGAAGAGTGGCGCGACTACTCCTTCGAGGGCGACGCGAAACTCGCCGTCGAAGACCTCGACGTGTACTACGGCGACGACCACGCGCTGCAGGGCGTCTCGATGGACATCCCCGAGGAGAGCGTCACCGCGCTCATCGGCCCCTCCGGCTGCGGCAAGTCGACGTTCCTCCGCTGCCTGAATCGGATGAACGACCGTATCAAGGCCGCGCGCATCGACGGCTCCGTCGAACTCGACGGCGAGGAGATCTACCAGGACGGCGTCGACCTCGTGGAACTGCGCAAGCGCGTCGGCATGGTGTTCCAGGCGCCCAATCCGTTCCCGAAGTCCATCCGCGACAACATCTCCTACGGCCCGCGCAAGCACGGCGATCTGGCCACCGGACTGGTCGCCCGCCTGCTCGGCCGCGACGACACCGACGAGGAGCGCGACCTCGTCGAGCAGTCGCTCCGGCAGGCGGCGCTGTGGGACGAGGTCGAGGACCGCCTCGACGACAACGCCCTCGGCCTGTCGGGCGGCCAGCAACAGCGGCTGTGTATCGCCCGCTGTCTCGCCGTCGGCCCCGACGTGATCCTCATGGACGAGCCGGCGTCGGCGCTCGACCCGGTCGCCACCTCGAAGATCGAGGACCTCATCGAGGAACTCGCGGACGACTACACGGTCGTCGTCGTCACCCACAGCATGCAGCAGGCGGCGCGCATCTCCGACCAGACGGCCGTCTTCCTCACCGGCGGCGAACTCGTCGAGTACGACGACACCGACAAGATCTTCGAGAACCCCGAGAGCCAGCGGGTCGAGGACTACATCACCGGGAAGTTCGGATAGCCGACCTCGCTTTCGGGTAGCCGACCTCGTTTTTCGCCGACCGGTACTGATAGGACCCTCGCCCCACGAACCTCTCGCACAGTGACGACGTACGAAGCGGTCGTCTTCGACCACGACGGCGTCCTCGTCGAGCTCACAGAGATGGACCTCCTGCGCAGGGCCGCCCGCGCGGCGTTCGACGATCACGGCGTCGCCGACCCGCCCGAGGCGTTCGTCGAGCACGCGACCCACGAGAACCTCGACGAGCTGGCGCGGATCGAGGACGACCTCGACCTCCCGCTGGCCGAGTACTGGGCCAGCCGCGAGGAACACGCGGTGGCCCACCAGTGCGACGCCGTCGAGTCGGGCGCCAAGCCGCTGTACGACGACGTGACCGCGCTGGCCGACCTCCCCCATCGGAAGGCCGTCGTCAGCAACAACCAACACGAGACCGTCCGGTTCGTCGTCGACCACTACGACCTGGGCGACCACTTCGAACACGTCGTCGGCCGCGACCCCACGCTCGACGGCGCCCGCCGCCGCAAGCCCGAGACGCACTACCTCGACGCCGCGCTCGACGAGCTGGGCACCCGAGAGGCGCTCTACGTCGGCGACTCGCCGAAGGACGTGGCGGTCGCCCACCGCGCTGGCGTCGACAGCGCCTTCCTCCGCCGGAGCCACCGGGCCGGCACCGTCCTCGACCGCGAGCCCACCTACGAGGTCGAGACGCTGACCGGGCTGGCCGAGACCCTCGCCGACTGACGGAGCCGCGGTGGCACCGCCGGATTCCGCCGGCGGGCCGGCAATTCGCGCGGATGACACAACTTACATTGCTCGCCCGGTGGTCCTATGCGGTATGCCACGCGAAGGATATCAGGAGAAGCTCGAAGCCCTGCGGGAGGACGTCCTCTACATGAGCGAGGTCGTCCTCGAACGCCTCCGGATGGGCCTGGACGCCCTGGAGACCAAAGACGAGGACATCGCCTGGGAGGTCATCGAGGGCGACGACGAGGTCAACCAGCTGTATCTCGAACTCGAACAGGACTGCATCGACCTGCTGGCGCTCCAGCAGCCCGTCGCCTCCGATCTCCGATTCATCGCCGCCTCGTTCAAGATCATCACCGACCTCGAACGCATCGCCGACCTCGCGACGAACTTCGGCGACTACACCCTCGAAGCCGAGCGCGACCTGTACCCCGACGTGGACATCCAGGAGATCGGGACGCTCGTCATCGAGATGGTCGAGGCCGCGATGGACGCCTACGACGAGGAGGACCCCGACGCCTGTGTCGCCATCTCCGAGCAGGACGACACCATCGACGAGCGCTGCGAGGCCGCCTCCGGCACCATCGTCCGCGACCTCATCGAGCGCGAGGTCGACGACGAGACCGGCGAGGAGGAGATCGAGCAGCTCATGGCCGACGTGTCGCGCCTGCTACTCACCGTCCGCGACCTCGAACGCGTCGGCGACCACGCCGTCAACATCGCCGCCCGCACCCTCTACATGGTCGAGAACGACGACGACCTGATCTACTAGAAGCCACTTTTCGAGCGGAGTGGTCCTCGCGGGCCACGGACGTCGCGGGACTCCTCGGTCGGAAGAGGGGTTGCACGACGATCCGAACACCGTCCGGGCCCCTGGGTTGATTGGGCGGGCGGCCCAAGACCCGGAACATGACGGACGATAGCGACCGCGCCCGGATGGTGGGGATCAACCACGTCGCCCTGTCGGTCGGTGACGCCGAGAAAGCCCGCGAGTTCTACGGTTCGGTGTTCGACTTCGAGGTCCGCGGCCGGACCGACTCGGCGGTGTTCCTCGACATGGGCGACCAGTTCCTCGCGCTCACCGAAGACGCGGACGCCCGGCGGACGACCGACGACCACCGGCACTTCGGGCTCGTCGTCGACGACGCCGACCTCGTCGAACGGCGCCTCGAAGCCGAGGGGGTCGAACGGATCGCCACGGCCGGCCTCGACTTCCGCGACCCGTGGGGTAACCGGATCCAGGTCGTGCAGTACGACGCGGTACAGTTCACGAAGGCCGAGGCCGTCCTCGACGGGATGGATCTGGACCTGGACAAGACCGAGTCGGCCCGCGCGGAACTCGCCGAGAAGGGGATGGCCCCCGAGTGAGGGGGCGCCCGAGGTCGCTCCGCCGCCCCGTCAAAGACCCGTTTGACCCACGACAAGACCCTTTCCCGTCTGGGACGGCGTTCCGGGTATGGAACGGACGCGACTGCTCGCCGCGCTCGTCGCTCTCGTGGCGTTCGGGGGCTGTCTCGCCGCGCCCGGTCCCGGCGACGGCGCGACGCCCAGCGACTCGACGGATCCGAGCGACACGCCCGCGACCGGCACACCCACCGATGCGCCGACCGACTCGCCGACGACGGGGACGCCTGGTTCGACCCCGACGACGGACACGCCGACGGAAGCCCCACCGAGCGTGTCGCCGACGCCGAGCGAACCGACCGAGGGGAACACGGTCGACTACTCGGACCTGGCCTCGGACTCGCAGGCGGCGTTCGACGACGCGCTCGACGGGCGGATCTCGTTCGTCCCCGACTCGCCGTACGTCGAAGGGACTCACACCGTCGAGGCGGCCGGCCCGTTTCGCGACCACGCGTTCGTCCGGAAGGGCGGGCAGCACTACCGGATCGACATCGCGATGGACGGCCGACTGTACGCCTCCTACGCCATCTACGCCGACCGCGCCTCGCCCGGCGAGAACGCCTCGGTGACCGCGTACGCGAACCTCTCCGCCGAGGTCCGCGACGAAGTCCGCTGGGCCGTCGAGAACGGCTCGCACGGCGTCCCGACGGGGAAGTGGGACTCGCTGCCGACGGAGCTCGGGGACACCACCTACGTCCGCTACGACGGCGAGACCTACCGGATGAGCTACGCCGTGGGCGACTACTGGGCCGAGACGATGACCGTCGAGCGCGTCGAGTCGTCCGCGTAGCCTCCCGTCGCCGATCCGAGTCCGGCGAATCCACGGCGTAGCGCCGCCCTGACTGTCGTGTTAGGCAGTGTATATGTACGAAAAACATTTACAATAGGTAGCCATTGGCACACCCATGGACGACTACTTCGACAGGAAGTCGGTGCGGGTGGTTGTGGTCGGTGTGGTGGCGATGGCGGCGATCGCCGTCGGGGCGGCGACCGTGGCGTCGGTGGTCGACACCGGCGCGGCTCCGGTCGATCCTGGCGGCGACAACGGGATCGGGGAGCCCGATACCCAGCCGGACCCGTCCGAGCCGTCGGACCCGACCCAGGGGCCACCCGAGGAGGGGACGCCGGTCGGGACGCCCGGACCGCCGGGTGAACAAAGAGATCTGAGCCGGTGCGTCCAGCCGCTCACGACGTGGTGGGGCGGGCTCGCCTACTTCGGCGTGTTCGCGGCGGCGGTCGGCCTGATCAAGCGCCGCTACACCTTCGGCGCCTCGCTGCTCGGGGTGTACGCGCTCGCGCCGCCCGTGTTGCTGTCGTACTTCCTCTCGACGGACTGCCCGACCGTCGGCGGACGGGGGGTCGGGCCGGGGAACATCACCGGTGACACCTTCCCGGGGGGCGGCAACGACCCGCTCGTCACGAACCTCCCCGCGGAGGCGGTGCTGGGCGTCTTCGGCGTCGTCCTCGTCGGCACCGCGGCGGCGCTGTACCGCGCGTCGGGCGGCGACACCATCTCCGAGATCGAGGAGCGCGACGCCGAGGCCGACGACGCCGACCAGTTCACCCCGCGGGACCTGGCGGCGGCGGCCGGTCGCGCGGCCGATCGGCTCGAAGAGCACAACGCCGACGTGGACAACGAGGTCTACCGCGCGTGGTGGGAGATGACGAGCATGCTCGACGTGCCCAACCCCGACAGCGCGACCCCCGGCGAGTTCGCCGACGCCGCCGTCGCCGCCGGCATGGGCGAGGACGACGTGGCCGAACTCACCAGGTTGTTCGAGGAGGTCCGCTACGGTCAGCGCGACGCGGTAAGTCGCGAGAAGGTCGCGCTGTCGGTGTTCCGCTCCATCGAGCACGCCTACGGTGGTGGATCTACGGTCGCGGACGACGCCGACGACGCGTCCGACGGCGGTGCGAGCTAGCGACCGATAGACCACCACTGGCAGTCGACGGAGACGACAGACGACGACCGCACTCGACGGCACGCGCTGAAAGCCCGCGCCCCGCTCGCTCTGAATTGCTACCACCACAGGAGACAGCAACCGCCCCGCACACCGACTGCAGACGGCCACGACCCTCCCCAGCCGATTCGCTCGCTCGCTGCGCTCACTCGCTCATCCACCGTCGGAGCAAGCTCCGACGAGCCTTCTCTCACGAGTTCGAGAAGACCTCGCGCGGCTACGGTCGCGCGCATGAAAGCGCGCTCCAGCACGCGCCGACAGCATCGCAACGTTTCCCACCGGCTTCGGCCCTCGGTGGCCCGCCACTCCCCTTTTGGCCGCGCGGCCCGAACGCGTCGTATGCGCCGGGCGCTCGTCGCGCTGCTCGTCGTTCTCGCCGGCTGTAGCGCGTTCGCGCCCGGAACGGACCGGCCGACGGTGACGCCGGCGCCGGTGCCGACCGACTCGCCGCTCCCGCCGGGCGTCGAGCCGAGCGGCGTCACCGACGCGTCGGCGCTCGCCGCCGCTCACGGGGCCGCGCTCGGGAACAGCAGCTACACGCTCGTCACGAACCGGACGGTCCGGACCGCGAACGGGTCGCTCAGGTCGGCGCTGACCGTCCGGCTCGCGCTGTCGAGCGGTCCCACCCGGGACTACCACGCGAGGGTGTCGGTCGACGGCCCGGCCGCGCCGCTCGTGATCGGCGAGCCGCCGACGCGGGCGGAGTACTGGGCGAACGACGAGGTGTATCTCCGCCGCCAGACCGTCGACGACCGGACGGTCTTCAGCCGCTACGACGACACCGACGCCTACGTCGGCACCTGGAGCTTCTGGCTCGGGACGGTCGCGCTCGACCTCGGCCCGGAGACCGACCTGCGGTCGACCCTCGGAGGGTTCGAGACGCGAGTCGCCGACCGCTCGCCCGCGGGCGAGCGCGTCCACCTCGTCGGGACGGCCGCCCGGTCCGACGAGTTCGTCGACGACCCGGCCGAGGTCGAAAGCGTCGAGAACGCGACGCTGCACGCGTTCGTCGCCGGGTCGGGGTTCGTCCGGTCGTACCACGTCGTCTACGACGCGACCCTCGACGACGGGGAACGCGTCCGCGTCAGGCGGAGCGTCCGGTTCGAACGCGTCGGGACGACGACCGTCGACCGGCCGCCGTGGCACGACGAGGCGATGAGCGAGGGGTGAGAAACGGCGGGTGCGCGGTCGCCGACCGCTCCGCACCGGCGAACCAGTTCGGGGCCGGTCGTTTCCGACAGCCGGACGAACTCGGGGTATGAGCGACAGAGCCGCGGCCCTGTCGGCGCTCGCGGACCGGGTGGCCGCCCGCGACGGCGTCGCCGACGCCTGGACGGCCAAGAGCTTCACCGACCGCCTGTTCGTCGTCGAAGTCCCGCCGGACGGACGGCTCCCCGACGCGGTTCGCGAGACGCTGCACGACCGCGACCTGCGGGAGGCCGACGAGGTCTACGGGATGGAGGGGGCGGACGACGGCGACTTCGCCGGCGACCTGACCGACGGGCGTCGTTACCGGTTCGTCGACGTGCGCTCGCGCGGCGAGATGCAGTCGTACGTCGTCGAGTGACGGGGAGCAGAGCGGGGACGGGGCGGCGAGACCGCCGGCGCCCGTTCGCGACGTCTGACAGGGGTGTGGTGCGGATCCGGGTCGGGGTCGGGGTGTCGGCGCCGAGAGGCGGTCAGCCCTCGTAGCCGGCGTACTCCATGAGCTGGGAGAAGATGTCCGAATCCATGGCGTCGCGGTAGACGATGGCGCCGACCATGCCGCCGGGGTAGGAGTTGCCGTTCATGGCGTGGAACACCTTGTGGCAGTGCATGAGGTAGATGCCGGGGTCGGCGTCGGCCTCGAACTCGATCGTCTTCCGCTCGGCGGGCGCGATGTTGAGCACGTCCTGCTTGTACCGGGCCGCCTCGGGGACCACCGAGCCGTCCTTCTCGACGACCTCGAAGCGGTGGTTGTGCGTGTGCATCGGGTGCATCATGTACCCGTTGTTGGCGAAGTGGATGCGGACGGTGTCGCCCTGCTCGACGATGACGGGCGAGCCGTCCTCGGGGTGGAGCGTCCGGGGCGCGGACTTGCCGTTGATGGTGAAGACGTTGGGGTCGCGCTGACGCGGCGAGTAGGACACGTCCATCCCGGCCATCTGCTTGTTGAGGTCGTTGTCCCACTCCTTCATGGTCATGAACAGCTCCTGGTCGGCCTCCTCGTAGCCCTTCGGGTCGACGCGCAGGAAGCCGTACATCCCCATGTCGATGTGGCGGTGAGTCTGGTAGTGGCAGTGATAGAGGTGCGTGCCGGGGACGTTCGCGGGGATCTCGTAGGTGTGTTTCTCGCCCGGCGGGACGGTGATACCGGTCGTCGTCGGGACGCCGTCGTTCTCCCAAGTCTTGCGCTGGCCGTGGAAGTGGACGGTGTGGGGGCGCTTGCCGTCCGTGTTGTCCAGCGTCACTTCCATGTCCTCGCCCTCGGTCGTCCGGAGGATCGGGCCCGGAACGGAGGGCTCGCGGTCGTCGGCCTGGAACGCCCAGGTGGCCGGCAGGTCGACGGGGCCGCCCATGTTCTCCAGCGGGTGGACCTCGTGGTAGGAGGGGACGCTGGAGAGCGTGACCTGATTCCCTTGCTCGTCGACGTTGACGACCTGCGGCGGGGAGGTCTTCGGGAGGTCCGCGGGGTTGGTCGTCTGGGCGGCCGTGGCCCCGCCCTGTGACTCCACCTCGGAGACGGTGACGCCGCTCTCTTCCGCGGGGGCGGCCTGACAGCCCGAGAGGGCCATGAAGCCGGTCGTGCCGGCGGCGGCTTTGGCGAACTCGCGACGCGACATGTCCGTTCCGGGCGCACCGATGTTGTCGGTCATACTCACTTCGGAGTTGGCAGTGGTACCATAAAGGCCGGCAAGGGGATTCCCACGGTCTGAAAACTGCCCCCAGCATCGGGGGTCGATGGGGTATACGGTCGCCCGAACCGGTTCGCCGACCCCCCGTCGCGGACGAACGTGTTCGCCTCGGTCGGCCGCCGGTCGAGCGCGCGCGGTTCGGGTGGACGACCGGACGGTCGCAGACAGCGTTTTTGAGGCTGGCCCGTGGAGGTAGTGGCATGTACGACGCGATCCTCTTGCCGACGGACGGCAGCGACGCGGCGGAGACGGCCCTCGACACGGCCGTCGCCGCGGCCGCGGCTCACGACGCGACGCTGCACGTGCTGTACGTCGCCGACACGAACCAGCCGAGCCTGTCGAACGTCCAGGGGCAGGTCACGGACGTGCTGGAGGGCGAGGGCCGCGACATCGTCGAGGAAGCGGGCGCCCGCGCCCGCAACGCGGGCGTCGAGACGGTCGAGGAAGTGGTTCAGGGCGGCCCGTCGCGGACCATCTGCGACTACGTCGACGACCGGGGGATCGACCTGGTGGTGATGGGCACCCGGGGGAGCCGCGACATCGAGCGGATCATCCTCGGGAGCGTCACCGAGCGAGTCGTCCGCAACGGCAGCGCCCCGGTGTTGGTCGTCCCGCCCGAGAGCGACCGCGAGTACCCGCCCGAGAGCGACCGCGAGTACCCGCCCGAGTCGGTGCTCGTCGGCAGCGACGGCAGCGACGGCTCCGGAGCGGCCGTCGACGAGGGGCTGGGGATCGCCGAAGCGACCGGCGCGACCCTCCACCTGGTCTCGGTCCTCGAATCGAACGTGCTGGGCATCGACCTGGGCTCGTCGCAGATCGAGGAAGCTCGCGAGCAGCGCGACGAGGAACTGTTCGCCCCGGTCAGAGAGCGGGCCGCCGACCGCGGCGTCGCCGTCGAGACCGCGGTCGAGGAGGGCGATGTGGTCGAGACGCTGAACGAGTACGTCGACGAACACGGGGTCGACCTGCTCGTGGTCGGCACGCACGGCCGGA
The DNA here is from genome assembly GCF_013415885.1 of Halosimplex rubrum. Classification (NCBI taxonomy): domain Archaea; kingdom Methanobacteriati; phylum Methanobacteriota; class Halobacteria; order Halobacteriales; family Haloarculaceae; genus Halosimplex; species Halosimplex rubrum. Next base: position 2,527,076 of record NZ_CP058910.1, on the reverse strand, counting down.
CGGGCCTCGACAAGCGCATCCTCGGGAGCGTCACCGAGAACCTGATGCGCTCCGTCTCGGTGCCGGTGCTGTCCGTGCGTGCGTCCGAGGCGTGAATCGGTGGGCCGCCGACCGGGCGCTCGCGACCGCGGAGAGACCCGGTGTTTGGCCGCGCATGGAAAGCGATTTAGCCGGCCGGGAGCGACCCACCGGTAATGAGTCTCTCCGACAGCGACCACGACCTGGTGGTCGAGGAACTGGGGCGGGAGCCGACCCGCGCCGAGGCCGCGCTCTTCGAGAACCTCTGGAGCGAGCACTGCGCGTATCGCTCCTCGTGGCCGCTCCTCTCCGCCTTCGACAGCGAGGGCGACCAGGTCGTCGTCGGCCCCGGCGACGACGCCGGTGTCGTCTCCATCCCCTCGGACGGCGAGGAGACCTACATCACGATGGGTATCGAGAGCCACAACCACCCCTCCTACGTCGACCCGTTCGACGGCGCGGCGACGGGTGTCGGCGGCATCGTCCGCGACACGCTCTCGATGGGCGCCTACCCCATCGCGCTCGCGGACTCCCTCTATTTCGGCGACTTCGACCGCGAGCACTCCCGCTATCTCTTCGAGGGCGTCGTCGAGGGCATCTCCCACTACGGCAACTGCATCGGCGTCCCGACGGTGACGGGCTCGACCGCGTTCCACGACGACTACGAGGGCAACCCCCTCGTCAACGTCGCCTGCGTCGGGCTCATCGACGACCCCGACCGGCTCGTCACCGCCGAGGCCCAGCACCCGGGGAACAAGCTCGTCCTCGTCGGCAACTCGACCGGTCGTGACGGCCTGGGCGGGGCGTCGTTCGCGAGCGAGGACCTCGCCGAGGACGCCGAGACCGAGGACCGCCCCGCGGTCCAGGTCGGCGACCCCTACACGGAGAAGCTCCTGATCGAGGCCAACGAGGCGCTGATCGACGAGGACCTGATCGAGTCGGCCCGCGATCTGGGCGCGGCGGGGCTGGGCGGCGCGTCCTCCGAGATGGTCGCCAAGGGCGGCCTCGGTGCGAACATCGAGCTGACGAACGTCCACGAGCGCGAGCCCAACATGAACGCGATGGAGTACCTGCTCGCCGAGAGCCAGGAGCGGATGTGCTACGAGGTCCGCCCGGAGAACGTCGACCGGGTGCGGGAGATCGCCGACCGCTACGACCTCGGGGCGTCCGTCATCGGCGAGGTCACCGAGGGCAACTACGTCTGCACCTTCGAGGGTGAGACGGTCGTCGACGCGCCCGCCGAGTTCCTCGGCGACGGCGCGCCGTACAACGACCTGCCCGCCGAGGAACCGACGGAACAGCCCCGGGACCTCCCCGAGGGCGTCGACCTCGACGAGGCGTTCGAGGCCGTCGTCGGGAGCCCGAACACCGCCTCGAAGGAGTGGGTGTATCGGCAGTACGACCACGAGGTGCAGGTCCGCACGGCGACGCCGCCGGGCGACGACGCCGCGGTGATGGCGGTCCGCGAGGCCGGGACGGGGCTGGCGTTCTCCTCGGGCGCCGACCCCAACTGGACGACGGCCGCGCCCTACGAGGGCGCCCGCGCGGTCGCGCTGGAGAACGCGACCAACGTCGCCGCGAAGGGCGCGACCCCCCACGCCGCAGTCGACTGTCTCAACGGCGGCAACCCCGAGAAACCGGACGTGTACGGCGGGTTCAAGGGGATCGTCGACGGACTCGCCGAGATGTGCCGGACGCTCGACGTGCCCGTCCTCGGCGGGAACGTCTCGCTGTACAACGATTCGGTCGCCGGCCCGATCCCGCCGACGCCGACGCTCGCGCTCGTCGGCGTCAAGGACGGCTACGACGCGCCGCCGGCGGCGCTGGCCGGCGAGGGCGACCTCCTGCTGGTCGGCGCGCGCTCGCTGGAGGGCGACGCCGAGGCCCGCCTGGGCGGGTCGGAGTACCTCGCGCAGTTCGGCGGCACCGACCGCTTCCCGGCGTCGCTCGACGAGCCCGACGCGTTCGTCGACACGCTCGTCGACGTGGCGAACGACGACGCGACGCTCGCGACTCACGACGCGAGTCACGGCGGTCTCGCGGTGACGCTCGCCGAGATGATCTCGGAGGAAGCCGGTGCCAGCGTCGACCTCGACGCCCCGACGAAGGGGTCGCCCGCGGCGCTGCTGTTCGGCGAACAGGCCGGACGCGTCGTGATCGAGACGACCGACGCGAGCGCGGTCCGCGAGGCATTCGACGGCGTCGCACCCGTCTACGACCTCGGGAGCGCCGACGACTCCGGAACGCTCGACGTGGCGCTGGCCGACGGCGACCTGTCCTACGACGCCGCCGAGATCGCGGGCCTGCGCGACGTGATCGACCGGGAACTGGACTGACGACGGGGCGATAGTCGCTCGAAGGCCGGGTTCGGCGGGCGGGTCAGACCCGCTCGACCTTGACGCCGCCGCAGTTCCCGCAAGTGCGGATGTTCATCGACGGGTTCTCGAAGTACTCCTTCCCGCAGCTCTGGCAGACGTGACTCGGTCCCACCGACTTCCGGCCAACTGCCTCCCGACCCGTCGCCGATCCGTCCGCGCTATCCCCTCCGTCGCCGAACAGTCGGGTGATTCGTTTCAGTAGTGGCATCGGTATTCCTCACCGAAACGTCGGTCGGCGACGGGAATAGGTGTTCGTGCAGTTACGTGTCGGAGTGTGTGTCAGGGAGTGTCTCGTTACGGGTTCGAAGCGTGTGCGTGCGAGACGACCGCGACAGATCGCCACGGAGACGGACCAGATCGGCCGTCGCGACGAACGCAGTCAGTCGGACGAGTCAGGCCAGCCCCGCGAGGACGGTCACCGCTACGTCTCCCGTGCCGTCCGGGAGGACGTAGTAGGGGGCGAGCCGTATGGCGACGCCATGGACCGCGTAGACGACCGTCGGTGCCCAGACCGTCCGCGCGCGCTCGAAGGCGACCGCGGCGATGCCGACGGCGACGGTGTAGCTGACGGCGAGGGGTCCCGGCTCGGTGCCGAGAAGCGCGAATCCGGCGACCGCGGCGACGGCGCCCAGCGCCGCGGCCGCGCCGGCGGCCGCGAGCGTCGACCGACGGCGCCCCGAGAGCGCGTCCCGTTCGTCCCAGAAACGTCCGTACGCGAGGGAGGCCGCCAGTGCGACCGCGACGCCGAGTACCATCGCTGCGAGGACGACGAGCCAGCGGACGGGAGCCGGGACCGGGCCGAGGACCGTCGAGAGCGCGACCGGGCCGGCGGCGATCGCCCAGTCGACCCCGACAGCCAGCAGCGTGACGGCACCGGCCGCGGCGGCCGCCGACCGGTTGCGACGGAGCGCGGTCTGGACGGCGCCGTTGAACAGGAGCGCCGTCCCGACGGCCGTGATCGTCACGGGGACGACGGTCGTCAGGAGGAACGACGGGACGGCGGGCGCCGATCCGTACCGGAACGCGGCGAACGCCCCGTCCGGCCACCCGAGGAGCGACGCGCCGACGGTCGCGAGCGCGGCGCTCGCAGCGACGGCAGCCACTGCGAGCCCCGTCACGGCCCACCCGTCACGGGTCGGGGGAATCGTCGGGATGTCGAGGTCGGCGACGCGCGCGTACCCGACCGCGAGGAGGCCGACGGCGGCCAGATATCCGGTCGACCTGACGACCGGCAGGGCCGAGACGCCGAGGTCCAGGCGGTCGAACGCGACGTAGACGGCGACGACGACCAGCGGGGTCGCGGCCAGGCCCGCCTGGGCCAGTTCGTCCCTGCCGAGTCGCTCCTCGCGTCCGGCCGCGAACGCGGCGTAAACGGCACCGATCCCGGCGAGTGCGACGGCGCTGTACGAGAGTGTCACCACCGCCGGCACCCTGAGGAGACCCGTCTCCGACGGGAGCGTCCCGGCGACGTAGCCGACGCCGAACCTGGCGAGGACGAGGCCGGCCAGTAGCGCGACGAGTGTGGCGAACCCGGCGGCCGTCGGACCGTCGGCCGAGGGCGACCGCTGGAGGGACCTGCGCATGGTCGCGAGTAGTCAACCGTCCGTCATAAACTTGGGGCCGACGCTCCGGCGGTGTTCGTCGCCCCGCACCCCCGAGGAACGCCTACGCCGTCCCGCCGATCTCGGCGAGCGCGTCGTCGATCGAAGCTCGGATTACCGTGTCGAACGGAGTTCGGGTATGCGACGCCGGGACGTACTCGCGACGGTCGCCGGCGCCACCGCCGTCGGTGTCGCCGGCTGTGCCGGGTCGGAGGCGGAGACGCCGCGGGCGTTCCGCGTCTCGAGCCCGGCGATAGACCCAGACGAACAGTTACCGGCGCGGTTCACCTGCACCGGCGAGGGCGTCTCGCCGCCGTTCGTCGTCGAGAGCGCCCCGGAACCGACCGCGGGGTTCGCGGTGACGGCGTCGTTCAACCAGGGGCCGATCACCGACCGGACCTTCTGGACGCTGTGGAACGTGCCGACCGACCGCGACCGGATCCCCGCCGCCCTCCCGAGCGAGCCGGTCGTCGAGTCGCTCGGCGGAGCGCGACAGGGCCGGCCCGAGGGCGGCGAGGCGGGCTACATCCCGCCCTGCCCGCCGAGGGGGGAACCGTTCACCTACCGCTTTCAGGTGTACGCGCTCTCGGAACGACCGTCCGTCGAGGGCGGAACGACCCACGACACCGCGAGCGAGGCGATCGGCAACGCCGTCCTCGCGAGCCGTCGGTTCTCCGTCGGCTACACCCGCCCGTCGTCCGGTCCGAGTGCGGAAACCGCGTCGGACCGCTGATATCGGGCGCCGGTCCGCGTCGCAGCCCGACTTAGACCAGCGCGAGCGGGAGGACGAACGTGAGGGCGATGCCGACGAGGGCGACGGCGATACCGACGCCCACGTCGCGGCCGGTGTAGTCGCTCTGGGGCGCCGTCGAGCGTAGCGGCGGCTCCCCCGCCGGGAGGTCCTTGTTCGCGGGGTCGTAGTCCGGGCGGTCCTCGTGTCCGTGCGCCGCGTCCTCGTGTTCGTCGACCATGGGCGGGGATTCTTCCGGGGGCCACCTTAGCGTGTCGGAACGGACCGGCTCGACGAGTCGCCCCGTCGTCGCTCGCGCGGCGGCCGTGTCGACCCGGGTCCCCGAGCCCGGTCAGTACGTCTCCCGGAGGTGGCGCACGGTCAGCTCGTCTTCCAGTTCCGCCTCGACGAGCGCGTCGCGGCGGCCGTCGTAAGCGTCGAAGGCGAGCGTCCGCTCCTCGCCGGGCGCCAGGTGGAAGAAGTCGTCCGAGAACGCGCCGGGCATCGTCCCCGGGTCGAGCTCGACGAACAGCGCCGCCGTCTCGGCCGCGACCGTCACCGCCGCGCCGTCGACCTCGACGTCGAGGTCCGTCTCCGGGAGTGCGAGGCGCTTGTAGTCCGCGAAAAAGGCGGTCGCCGGATACGAGCCGGGAACGGTTTCGCCGTCCCCGTCTTCCTCGAACGCCGCGCGGACCATGACTTCGCTGGGGTCGACGCTCTCGGGCAGGTCCGCCCGGTCGACGGTCGCCAGTTCGGCGCTCTCGTGGGCGTCGACGTCGACGGCGACCGTCTCCTCGTGGACGACCTCGCCGTCGAAGGTGTGGACCGCCAGACCGACCTCGCCCGACAGCGGCTCGGTCTCGTCGTTGGTGACCCACAGCGTCTGGGCGGTCACGTCGCCCCAGTCGACATCCTCGGGGTCCTCGGCCTGGGCGTTGTCGACGCCGTCGCGGCCCTCGAAGGAGGGATGAAAGGACAGCAGGACCGGCGCGAACTGTCGGCGGGCGGCGTACTGCTGGGCCTTCCACTTGCCGTCGTACTCGACCGAGGCCCACGACGCGACCGGCCACAGGTCGTTGAGCTGCCAGTACAGCGCGCCCATGGTCGTCGGCTTACGGCGGCGCCAGTGCTCGATGGCCGTCGACATCGCCTCGGCCTGCAGCAACTGTGAGAGGTAGACGAAGTCGTCGAAGTCGAAGGGGAAGCGGAAGTAGTCGGCCATCCGGCGGAGGATGGTCGTGTTGCCGCCGGGGTTGCGCTGGTGGTGCTCCATCATCGGCGAGGTGGGGTTGAAGTCGGCCTCGTCGAGGACGGTTCGCAGCGAGTCTGTCGAGGGGAACGACTGGTAGCCGAACTCGGAGACGAACCGCGGGTTCGTGGTGAGATAATCCTCGAAGGGCTGGCCCTTGTGCCACACGTCCCAGTAGTGGATGTCGCCCGTCTCGAAGACGTACGGTTCGAGTTCGTCCGGGCCGCTGGAGGGGGACCCGGGCCAGTACGTGCGCGAGGGGTCCTCCTCGCGGCAGGCCGGCGCGACCGTCTCCTCGTAGAGTCTCCGGTAGTCGTCGAGGTGGTCCTCGTGGTGGTCGTGCTCGACGAACCAGTTCTGGGCGGCCTCCTCGTTCTCGTTGTTAGCGCACCAGAGGGCGAGAGAGGGGTGGTTGGCGAGGCGGCGCACCTGGTAGCGGACCTCGTCTTCGACGGTGTCGAGAAAGTCGTCGTCCGCGGGGTGGAGCGAGCAGGAGAACATGAAGTCCTGCCAGACGAGCAGGCCGTACTCGTCGCACAGGTCGTAGAAAGCCTCCTTCTCGTAGTAGCCGCCGCCCCAGACCCGGAGCATGTTCATGTTGGCGTCAGCGGCGCTGCGGATCAGGTGTTCGTAGCGCTCCTCGGTCACGTCGCCGTACAGCGGCGCGGTCGGGATGGTGTTGGCCCCCTTGGCGTACACCGGTTCGCCGTTGACCTCGAAGGAGAACGACGTCCCGACGTCGTCCGGTTCGACGACGAGATCGACCTCGCGGAAGCCGACGCGGTCGGTGACCTCGTGGGCGTCGCGGCCGTCGCCGACCCGCACCGAGAGGTCGTACAGCGGCTGGTCGCCGTAGCCGTTGGGCCACCACAGATCGACCGAGCCCTCGTCGACCGCGACCGTAGTCTCGATCTCCTGTTGGCCCGCGTCGAGGTCGACCGATTCCGTGACGGCGGCGTCGGCCACGTCGACGCGAAGCTCGTAGGTGCCGGCGCTCGGGGCGTCGATACCGGCGCGGACGGTCAGGTCGATCCCCTCGCCGGCGTGGTCCTGTTCGGTCTTGGTGTAGCGCACGCGCGGTTCGGAGTAGGCGACGATCGAGATGTCGCGGTAGATGCCCATCGTCGGGAGGCAGGGGCCCCAGTCCCAGCCGTAGTGACACTGGGCCTTCCGGACGAAGGGACGGCCGGGCTGGTCGACGGGGTAGCGGATGCAGGGCACCTCGTAGGGGTATTCGGCGGCGCGCTCCTGACCGTATTCGACCGGCGAGCGGAAGGCGACGGCGATTTCGTTCTCGCCCGGTTCGAGAGCGTCGCTCACGTCGAACTCGTGGCCGACGTGCATGTTGACGGAGCTACCGACTTCCCGCCCGTTGATCGAGACCGTAGCGACGGTGTCGAGGCCGTCGCACTGCAGGAGGAGCCGGTCGTGGTCGAGCAGACGCTCGTCGACCGAGAACGTGCGCCGGTAGGTCCAGTCGGATTTTCCGACCCACTGCACGTCGAGTTCGTTGTCCTCGACGAGGGGATCGGGGATCGCGCCGGCGTTCAGGAGGTCCGTGTAGACGCCGCCGGGCACCGCGCCGGTGCGCCACTCGTCGCCGTCTCGCCGTCGAAACTGCCACTCGCCAGCGAGTGAACGTTTTCGCATAGTCGCGGTGGTCACCGCCAGCAGTAAAACCTACCGTCCCCGGAAGGGCGGACCGGCGTCTCCGGAGTCGCCGGACGCGGCTGGGCCCCGGAGAGCGGATACCTTTTGCCACTCGCTCACGGAGACGTAGGTATCAATGGGACTGACGAAGCGGATCATCCCCTGTATCGACGTCGACCTCGACGACGAGGGGAACGCGGCGGTCTACACCGGGGTGAACTTCGAGGACCTGGCCTACACGGGCGACCCCGTGGAGATGGCCAAGAAGTACAACGAGGCGGGCGCCGACGAGTTCGTCTTCCTCGACATCACGGCCAGCGCCGAGGGCCGGGAGACGATGCTCGACACCGTCTCGCAGGTCGCCGACGAGGTGTTCATCCCCCTCACCGTCGGTGGCGGGATCCGCACCCGCGAAGACGTCAAGGAGACGCTGCGGGCGGGCGCGGACAAGGTGTCGATCAACACCGGCGCGCTGGAGCGGCCGGAACTCATCACCGAGGGCGCCCGCGCGTTCGGCAACCAGTGTATCGTCATCAGCGTCGACGCGCGCCGCCGCTTCGACGAGGCGGGCGAGCACTACGTCGAGGTCGACGGCGAGTCCTGCTGGTTCGAGTGTACGGTCAAAGGCGGCCGCGAGGGCACCGGCACGGACGTGGTATCGTGGGCCGAGGAAGCGGAAGAGCGCGGGGCGGGCGAGCTGTTCGTCAACTCCATCGACGCCGACGGGACGAAAGACGGCTACGACATCCCGCTGACGAGGGCGGTCTGCGACGCCGTCTCGACGCCCGTCATCGCGTCGTCGGGCTGTGGCGGTCCCGAAGACGCCTACGAGGTGTTCACCGACGCCGGCGCGGACGCGGCGCTGGCGGCGTCGATCTTCCACTTCGACGAGTTCTCGATCGACGAGGTCAAGCGCTACCTGGACGACCGCGACGTGCCCGTCCGACTGTGAGATGAGCGGGGGCGACAGTCCGGACGGCGAGGCCACCGGCGGGTCCGGGGGCGGCGGCTCGGCCAAGTGGCGCTGCGCGTGGTGCGACAAGCCCCACGACCGCAACGACCCGCCCTGCGACAACTGCGGCCACCACAAGTTCGAGAAGGCCGTCGTCCCGGTCGCGCCCGAGGACCCCGACCACGAGCGCGAACCCGTGTGGGTCTGCCCGGAGTGTGGCCGGGTCCACCAGAAGAACTCGCCGCCGTGTAGCCGCTGTGGCAACCCCTCGCTCGAGCGGCGGGTCCCCGACGAGTCCGACTACGACGAGGAACTGGCGGGGACCTCCTATCTCGACCTGCTGAACGCCCGGTACGTCGTCGGGCTGGCGTTCGCGCTAGTCGCCGGGACCGTCCTCGTGCTCGCGCTGCTGGGCGTCGTCACGCTCCCGGGGATGGACAGCGTTCCGGGCAGCGCCGGGGAGTACCGCGGCGTCGACCTCGACGAAACGGAGACGGCGTTCGTCGCCGGACTGAACGACCGGCGGACCGAGGCGGGACTGGGCGAGTACGAGAGCGACGAGAACGTGGCGGACGCGGCCCGCCTCTACAACCAGGGGTGGGTGAGCGAGGTCGCGGGGACGGGCTCGATACCGAGCGGCGAGCGGCTGGGCCGGGCTCTCGACGGGACCTGCGGCGAGCGGGTCGAACGGATCACGCCGCTCTCCCGGTCGTTCGACGAGGGCGAACCCGCGCTCGGTTCGCCCGACGCCCTGGCCGCCGCGCTGGTCGACGGCTACGCCGCCGAGACCGGCGAGTTCGCCGAACCCGAGGAGAACCTGGTTGGCGTCGACGTACACGCCGGTCCGGACGGGAGCGTCTACGCGACCGTGTTGGTCTGTTGAGCGGCCGAGCGGCGGGAAGTAACGAGTCCGGCGCGCGAGGCGCTATCGGAGCCGGCGGGCGATCCGAAGTGCGATCGAGGTGAGCGTCCCGAGGGCGGGGACCTTCGAGGACAGCGCCGCCGCGGCGACCAGCAGGGCGCCGCTCTTGGGACGGCCGCGCGCGAACGCCAGCGCGGCGTCGACGAGCGTCGAGACGATACCGATCTTGTTCAGCGGACCCGCGTCGAGATTTGCCATTGCTCTCGGCTAGAGGCGCGTGCGACGCAAGTACCGCGTCCCTGCGCTCGCAGGGGTGTACGAGCCGCCGGAGCGCGGCCGGACAGTGCGGTCGCTACGGGAACGAAAGCGAGAGTGACGGGGGAGCGGGTTCAGTCCGAGAGGATAGATACGTCGGCGGAGCTCTCGACGGCGGCCGGTTCGCCGCGTTCGAGGCGGTCGAGGCGGTCCATGATGGTGTGGACCTCGTCGCCCGCGGTGCAGGGGGCGACGTGGCGCAGTTCCTCGCCCTCGTACTCGGCCAGGCCCATCACGGGGAGGACGATGGCGGAGCGCGGCTCGTCGGTCGCGTCGTTCGCCACGTCGTGTTTCTGGTAGAACGACTCCAGCGAGACGTTGTTCGACAGCGCCCACTGCTTGAACTCCGCGACGCGATTGAGGATGTACTCGCCCTCCTCGGTGCGGGCGCCCGCCGAGTCGCGGGCGATCTGTTTGCCCCAGACGATGACCGAGTACCCCTCGATCTCGTCCTCGGCGTCGAGGCGGTCGAGCCGGTCGATGACCGCCTCCTGTCGGTTGTGCGCGCCGTCCGGCAGCAGCGACCGGACGTAGAGTTCGATCCGCGGCTGTGTCCCCGTCATCGTACCCTATCCAGCGAGCGGGGAGATGAAAAAACTTCTGCTGTTTTTCCCGATATACCCATGTTTGTGTTTGTCAGGCCGGTAATACACCCCTTTCCCTGAACGAACGTTAATTTCCGTTCCGATCTCCTTTCGATATTCCGGCGAACGGATGGATTCGATTAAAGTCGTAGTATTATTCGACTATCGTCGAAATCCTTCGGGTGGACCGACGGTGGTATCCGGCGGGGAGACGGACGGAGACAGCGGTCCGTCGCGGGAGCGGGGACAGTCGCGGGAGTAGCGGCGACGTACCGCGCGGAAGGGACTCTGTGAACCGCGGGGTCGCGGTCCGGATGCGGGGGCGTGTCGGTGGTGGACCCGGTCACGGCGGCCCGGGGTTCGCCTTGTCGGCTCGTGGGAGTGTTCGCCAAGTTTGAATAGTGTCGGCGTCGAACTTCCGGAATGGGAGATTCAGATGGATATTGCTGATATTGCCACCAGCGAGTACGTCACGGTCGACGTGGACGAGCGCTTGGGCAAAGTCCGGTCGAAGTTCGAGCGAGAGAACCCCAAGGGCCTGATCGTCACCGACGACGGCGAGTACGCTGGGATCGTCACGCAGAAACAGTTGGTGCAGTCTCACATCGAAGACAACACGAAGGCCAGCGCGATGATGCAGCCGGCGCCCAAGGTCGAGCGCACCGACGACGTGCGCGAGGTCGCCCGCGTCCTCGTCGAGGGCGGGACCAAGGTCGCCCCCGTCTTCGAGGCCGACCGCCTCTGGGGGATCGTCACCGAGGACGCGATCCTCGAGGCGGTCCTCGAGAACCTCGACGCCCTCTCGGTCGTCGACATCTACACGGACGACGTCGTCACCGTCACCGAGGACACCAACGTCGGCCAGGCGATCAACCTCCTCCGCGAACACGGGATCTCCCGGCTCCCCGTGCTCGACGAGGACGGCAACCTCTCGGGGATGGTCACCCGCCACGACATCGTCGACATCGTCGTCCGCGACATGGACAAGGCCACCCGCGGCGAGCGCGCCGGCGACATCGAGCGCGTGCTCGACCTGCCCGTCTACGACGAGATGTCCAGCCCGGTCGCCACGACGACCCTCGACGAGTCCGTCCGCGACGCCGTCGAGCGCATGCTCGACAACGACTACGCCGGGCTCGTGGTCACGCCCGAGGGCGACGACAGCGTCGTCGAGGGCATCCTCACCAAGACCGACGTGCTCCGCGCGCTGACGTTCACCGAGGAGCAGCACATGGATGTCCAGATCACGAACATCAAGCTCCTCGATACGATCAGTCGCGAGGACATCCGCCAGCGCATCGAGCGCGTCGCCGACAAGTACGGGGACATGCAGGTCCAGCACTGCCACGTCCGCTTCCACGAGCACAAGGAGAAGCTCCGCGGGACGCCCCTGATCCGCTCGCAGATCCGCCTGCGCACCAACAAGGGCCAGGCCGCCGGCTCCGGCGAGGGCTACGGCGCCGACTCCGCGTTCGGCGTCGCCCTCGACAAGCTCGAACGCAACGTCCTCGAACTCAAGGACGTCCAGGCCGACGAGGAGTACCGCGGCCAGCTGCTCCGCAAGCTCGGCGAACTGTAAGGACTGCGCGAACGTCGACCGCGACGGCGGGCCGACGCGACGGCCGGTCCGCCCTCCTCGCTGTGAACGCCCCGCCCCCGCTTCCGCGTCGACCGACGACGCTACTCCGAGTAGCCTTCCTGGAGGAACGCGCCCTCCGCCTCGTACACGTTGACCAGCTCCTCGACCAGTTCGGCGAGCGATTCGTCCTCCTCGAGGTGCCCCTCCATCCGCTCGGCGAGGTCGTCGTCGATCTCGATTGTGGTGGTCATGTGAAACCGTGACTTCCGGTTGGGCAGCGAAGGAAAAGAACCTGATGGGGGGAGCCGCAGGGACCGCCGGGGTCGCCGGAGGGCCGACCCGACTCACTCCGCCGTCGGGTCGCCGTCGGACCGCGGCACGTCGGTGGGGTCGCGGTCGCGGATCTGCGGCAGACTCGGGTCCCGGTGCGGGTTGCGCCCGAAGACCGCCCCGCGCAGGTCCTGCTCGTCCAGCTGGTCCTGTAGCGTCCGGTGCAACCGGTTGACGCTCGTCACGTCCAGCCCGACCAGGTCCATCAGCGTCCGGTACCGGGGGTCCTCCTTGATCGAGTCGAACCGCTCGTGGAGATCCGCCAGCGATTCGGGCGGTTGCTCGGCGATCCACTCCTGGTCCTGCAGCCCGAGGATGCGCTGGCGCTCGTCGTCGACGACGTGCTGGATCACGACCAGCGCGACCTTCTGGATCGCGCGCTGGCTGCCGAACACCGTCAGGTCCAGATCCGTCATGATGCCCAGCGCCCGGTCGCGCTCCCACGGCGTCAGCGCCAGCCGGTTGCAGAAGGCGTGGGTGATACGGGCCTTCTCTAGGCGGTGCATCCGCTCGGCGTGGCCGGCCATCGCCGGGTGTTGCTCGTCGTGGAGCCGCCGGAGGTTCTCGCTCACGTCCTCGTCGGGGTTCTCGGCCCGGCCGATGAGCGTCGCGCTCGGCGTCGTCACGTCCCAGCGCCGAAAGGCCTCGTCTTTGACCGCCTCGACTCGCCCGAGCGACCCGTCGCCCGGTCGCGTGCTCACGTCCCGTTCCGCGCGCGGGTCGACCGGCTCGCTACTGGTCCGAAGTCCGTGGTCGGCCCTGTCGCGTCCCCCGTTCATCTCGTCGGCCTTCGCCCTCGCGACTATAGAAACCTCCGGCTGAGCGGTCGTAGAGAACGAAAAGAACCGACCGCTTCCGCTTACTATAGACCCTTGTGACGAGAACCACTTAAAGAACTGATTGCCAGTGGGAGCGGTGCGAGAGTAAGTACGGCCCGAACGTTCGGAGACGGCGTGGTCGCTGGCCGGTCGACGGTCCCGCAGAGCTCCGCTTACTATAGACCGTTGTGACGAGAATGACTTAAAAGACTTCGCGACCGGAGACGCCCGCTGCAGAAAGCCCGACTGGGACAGAGCATCAGCTGAGCGGTCGCGAGTCTCCGCAGAACTCCGCTTACTATAGACCGTTGTGACGAGAACCACTTAAAGAACCGGCGCCGTCAGCGCTCGGGACTCGTGAGGTGATACAGCGACTCGAACTCGCCCACGTCCCGACCGTCTTCGAGCACTTCCTGCATGACCGCTTTGTGCTCTTCATCGATGTCGTGGTCGGAGTCCGCGTACTGGTCCCAGACGCGGTCGATGTCCTCCGCCTCCATGTAGTAGACCAGATGCGGGCCGTCGTCCGTGTGTTCGAGGAACGCCGATTCGGTCAGCATCCCTTCGTCGCGGAGGGTCTCCTCGGCCTCGTCGCTCCGGTCGCGAACCTCGGCCATCCACGCTTTCAGCCGGTCGACTTCGTCTCCCTTCACGCGCTGTTTCACCATCACGACATCGGTCATTTCGCGTGAACGATACGGCGCGGGGTCGCTTATCCATTGGGTGCGTTTGGGACAGCGTGTCACGATTTCCGACAGCGTATCACGCTCGCGGAGACAGCGAGGGAGCGACGCTCCCACACTGTTCGCATCGAGGCGCTCCGAAGTCGCGCCTCGCACCGCTCGACAGCGCGCGCCACCGCACCGCAACCGCTCACTGTGTCACCAGTCGCTAGCAGACGCCGAGCGAAACGAGCGAAAGAACTGCGAAAGAAGTGGGTCTGTACGCCCTTACTGGAAGCCGATGCGACCGCCCGAACGGGGGCCCTGTCGGCTCTGGCCGCCGCTCTTGAACTCCTCTTCCATCTGCTCGTAGTAGTCGCGGATGTCGTCGGTGATCGTGGGGCGAACGTTCTCCATGGCCTGGCGGAAGTGACGCATGTCGACGATTTCGGCGTCGTCGTCCTCCCGCAGGGCCTCGATGGCGGCCTCCCGGCCGATGGATTCGAGGTCGGACCCGACGAACCCCTCGGTTATCTCGGCCATCTCGCGGAGGCTCACGTCGGCGCTGAGCGGCTGGTCCTCCGTGTGGATGCGGAGGATCTGCTCGCGACCTTCGACGTCGGGCTCGCCGATCATCACGAGGCGGTCGAACCGACCGGAGCGGATGAGCGCGGGGTCGATCATGTCCGGGCGGTTGGTCGCGCCGATGACCATCACGTCCTCCATGTCCTCCAGCCCGTCGAGTTCGGTCAACAGCTGGTTGACGACCCGTTCGGAGACGTTACTGCCCACGTCGCCGCCGCGGCCGGGCGCCAGCGAGTCCAGCTCGTCGAAGAAGATCACCGTCGGGGCGACCTGCTTCGCCTTGCGGAACGTCTGGCGGATGGCCTTCTCCGATTCGCCGACCCACTTCGACAGCAGTTGCGGGCCGCGCACGCTGATGAAGTTGGCGTCGGTCTCGTTGGCGACGGCCTTGGCCATCAGCGTCTTCCCGGTGCCGGGCGGGCCGTACAGCAGGACGCCCGACGGCGGGTCGATGCCCATCCGCTGGAACTTCTCGGGCTTGTTCAGCGGCCACTCGACGGACTCCTGGACCTTGCCCTTGGCCTCTTCGAGGCCGCCGACGTCGTCCCAGGAGACCTTCGGCAACTCGACGAGGACCTCCCGCATCGCGCTCGGACTCACCTCGTTCAGGGCGCCGCGGAAGTCCTCGCGCTTGATGATCATCCGGTCGATGAGACTCGGCGGGATGTCCTCCTCGTCCAGATCGATCTCGGGGAGGTACCGGCGCAGGGCCTTCATCGCGGCCTCCTTCGTGAGGCTCTCGATGTCGGCGCCGACGAAGCCGTGGGTCTCGTCGGCCAGCCGACCGAGCGTCACGTCGTCCGACAGCGGCATGCCGCGGGTGTGGATCTGGAGGATCTCCTCGCGACCGACCTCGTCGGGGACGCCGATCTCGATCTCGCGGTCGAACCGACCCGGGCGACGGAGCGCGGGGTCGACCGAATCGACGCGGTTCGTGGCGGCGATGACGATGACCTGGCCCCGGGACTCGAGGCCGTCCATCATCGTCAGCAGCTGGGCGACGACGCGGCGTTCGACCTCACCGGTCACGTCCTCGCGCTTGGGGGCGATGGAGTCCAGCTCGTCGATGAAGATGATAGAGGGGGATTCCTCGCTGGCGTCCTCGAAGATCTCACGTAACTGCTGTTCCGATTCCCCGTAGTACTTGGAGATGATCTCCGGACCGGCGATAGAGAAGAAACTCGCGGAGGTCTCGTTGGCGACGGCCTTGGCCAGCAGCGTCTTCCCGGTGCCGGGCGGGCCGTGCAGCAGGACCCCCTGGGGCGGCTCGATCCCGAGTTTCTTGAATATCTGGGGGTGTTTCATCGGGAGTTCGACCATCTCCCGGACGCGCTGGATCTCCGACTGGAGACCGCCGATGTCCTCGTAGGTGATCCCGCCGCCGGTCTTCTCGAAGCCGGAGATGGGTTCCTCGCGGAGCTCGACCTCGGTGTCCTCGGTGATGAGACAGACGCCCTCCGGTTCGGTCTCGACGGCGATCAGCGGGATCGCCTGGCCGGGCGAGCGCATGAACGGGTGGTTCGTCGAGGACATCACCGGGACGATGTCGCGCTCGACGACCGGCCGCTTGAGGATCTGCCGCTTGACCATGCCGGCGGCGTCGGAGCCGAACTGCACGCTCGCTTCCTCGGGCGGCGCGAGGACGAGCTTGTCGGCCTTCTCGGCGTCGGCCTTGCGGATCTCGACGCGCTCGCCGATGCCGACATCGGCGTTCTGTCGCGTGAAGCCGTCGATGCGGACGGTGTCGGTGTTCCAGTCCTGGCGGTCCGCGCGCCAGACCTTCGCGGCGGTCACCTCGCTGCCCTCGATCTCGATGATGTCGCCGGGAGAGAGCTTGAGGTGGAGGAGCGTGTCGGGATCCAGCCGGGCGATGCCGCGCCCCGAGTCGTTCGGGTACGCTTTCGCCACTTCTAGTTGCACTTCGTTCATAGTGGAGTGGGAGTGTGTCTCACTCGGGTACCCCCGCGGATATGCTTTTTGCCTCCGGCGGTTCCCTCGGTCGAACGACACTGACTCGGCGGTCGGCCCCCGTCGAACGGTCGGCCCGCGATCGGGCGATCAGAGGGCCTCCGATCCGAGCGTCGCTCGGAGGTCCGCGGCGGTCACGTGGCCCGGCGACGGGAGTCGGAACCCCGTCGGAGTGACCGGACCGTTTTTCCCGCCGCCGCGCGCTCGTAACGATGTATGCGAACCCTCGCGTTCGACGGTCGGATGGGTGCCAGCGGCGACATGCTCCTCGGCGCGCTCGTGGCGGCCGGCGCCGACCCGGCGGTGCTGGACCCCGTCGAAGAGGCCCTGCCCGTCCGCTACGAGGTCCGGGCGGTCACGAAGAACGGTATCGCCGCCACCGCCCTCGACGTGCGCCACGCCGAAGCGGGCGACGAGCGCGACGACGATAGCCACGACCACGAGGGGGGCGATGACCACGGCCACGACCACGAGGGGGGCGATGACCACGGCCACGACCACGGAGGCGACGGCCACAGCCACGACCACGAGGGGGGCGATGACCACGGCCACGACCACGGAGGCGACGGCCACGAACACGGTCACGCCGAGGGCGCGGGGCCGAACCGGACGTACGCCGAGGTGGTCGACCTCGTCGAGTCGATGGGGCTCCCCGACGGCGTCGAACGGGACGCGCTCGCAGTCTTCGAACTACTCGGCGAGGCGGAGGCGAGCGTCCACGGCACCGATATCGACGAGACGCACTTCCACGAGGTCGGCGCCGACGACGCCATCGCGGACGTGGTCGGCGTCGCGCTCCTCGTCGACGACCTCGATGTCGAGCGCCTGGTGACGACGCCGCTGGCGGCCGGGAGCGGCGAGGTGTCGATGAGCCACGGCACCTACCCGGTCCCGGCCCCGGCGGTCGTCGAACTCGCCGAGCGCGCCGACTGGTCGCTGAAAGGCGGTCCGGTCGAACGGGAACTCCTGACGCCCACGGGTGCGGCGCTGCTGGCCCACTACGCCGACGGCGTGGACGCGCTCCCGGATCTGGACGTGTCGGCGTCGGGCTACGGCGCCGGCGGCTACGACCTCGCCGAGTACCCCAACGTCCTCCGGGCCATCGTCGGCGAGTCCCGGGGCGGCCTCTCCCGGGACGCCATCACGGTGCTGGAGACGAACCTCGACGACGCGACGCCCGAGGTGCTGGGCGGGCTCCAGGCGTCGCTCGCCGACGCGGGCGCGCGGGACGTGTCCATCCTTCCGGCGACGATGAAGAAATCACG
This sequence comes from Halosimplex rubrum, assembly GCF_013415885.1. Taxonomy (NCBI): domain Archaea; kingdom Methanobacteriati; phylum Methanobacteriota; class Halobacteria; order Halobacteriales; family Haloarculaceae; genus Halosimplex; species Halosimplex rubrum. The sequence goes on along the minus strand of NZ_CP058910.1, from coordinate 2,509,530 downwards.
GCCGGGCCACCTCGTCAAGGTCGTCACCAAGCCGGAGGACGCCCAGCGGGTCGCGCGACGGCTGGCCGAAGAGACCGGGACGCTGGGCGTCCGCGAACACGGGGCCGGTCACCGCTGGATCGCCGACCGCGAGGTCCGAACCGTCGAAGTCGCGATCGACGGCGGAACACACGAGGTGGCGGTCAAGGTCGGGAGCGACGACGGGGGGGCGGTGTTCGACGTGAGCGCCGAGTACGACGACGCGGCGGCGGTCGCCGAGGAGACCGGACTCCCCGTTCGCGAGGTCGCCCGCCGCGCGGAGGCGGCCGCGCGAGAATGACCGAGACGGTCCTCGTCGTCGGCGCCAGCGGCTACCTCGGCCGGTCGGTCGTCTGGCGACTCCGGGAAGCCGCCGACCGGCCCGGCCGGCCCGACCGTCGCGTTCTCGGGACGTACTGCTCGGAGCCGGGACCGACCGCCGAGGTGGCGTTCGACTTCTGGACCGACGACGCGGGCGAACTGGTCGACGCGCACGGCGTCGACACCGTGGTGTTCGCGGCGGCGGTCGAGTACGGCGGCGACGCGGACACCGGCGAGTCGGGGGTCGATTCGACGTTCGTCGAGCGCGCCGAGCGGTTCGCAGCCGGGTGTTCGGGCGCCCGCGTCGTGTACGTCTCCAGCGCGTCGGTGTTCGACGGGACCGGGTCGCGGTACGTCGAGAGCGACCCCCGTTCACCGCGGGACGACTACGGTCGACGGCTCGTCGCGTTCGAGGACGCTATCGACGCCCGCTGCGACGACGCGGCGACGGTGCGGACGAGCTACCTGTTCGGCTTCTCGACCGGCCGACTCGACCGACGACTGGCGCGGACGCGGGACCACCTCGACCGCGGCGAGTCGGTCGCCTACTTCGCGGACATGTACAAGAGTCCGGTGCTCGTGACCGACGCGGCCGAGACGGTCGCGACGCTGGTCGACGGGGACGCGACCGGCGTCGTCCACGTCCCGACGCCGCGGGTCAGCGTCTACGACTTCCACTGCGAGGCGATGGCCGCGCTCGGGTACGGCCCCGAACCGATCGAACGGGACTCGATCCCCGAGGACATGGACGTGGCCCCCGACACGTCGCTGGCCTCCGAGCGGTTCGACTCGCTCGTCGGCTCCGAACCGTCGGCGGTCGGCGAGGGGCTCCGCTCGCAGGTCGACGCAGGCGAGTCGAAGTGAGGTGGGCGGAAGGCGGGGGACAGCGGTCCGGAACGGACCGGTTCACTCCCCGTCGTCGCGGTGTTCGGCCAGCGCTTCGTCCATCGATAACTCGCCGAGCGCGACCCGTCGAGCCAGGTCCTCGTCGATCGCGCGGTTGGCGTCGCCCGCCTCGCGCGAGCGTTCCTTGATCCGCTGGAGTTCGCCGGCGGTCGGTTCGATCGTGCGCGACTCGACGCGGTCGCCGGACAGGCGGGCGATGTTGACGGCGGCGAGCACGTCGCCCATGCCGCGGGCGCCGGTGCCGAGATACGGGGTCGTCCCGGTTTCGTCGACGAGTTCGACCGGGGCCCCCTCCAGGTCGTCGATGATCTTCGCCCCCTGGAGGCGCGCGCCGTCGCCGACTCGAACCAGCGGGTCGACGGCGTCGTCGACCTCCTCGCGGACGACGTCGGCGGCGTCGGCCAGCGGGACGTGGAACGTCGCGACGACCATGTCGCCGGAGAGCACGGCGACGCCCGGTCGCTCTCCCGGGTCGACGCCGACGACGGTGCGACCGCTGCCGCCGCGGAGGATAGCGAGCACTTCGTCGACGGCCTTGCGCGGGTCGTCGGGGTCGGCGCGGACGACCGGCACGTCGTCGGGGTTCGGCGGCTCCTCGCTGGCGGCGCTGACGACGACCGTCGTCCGCTCGGGCAACTCGTCGTCGAGTTCGATCGTCGTGAACGTCACCCCGCGGTCGCGTAGCTCGTTGACCACGCCGTGGTAGACCTCGAAATCCGCCGTCGCGACGACTATCACACACCGAGTTGGCGACCCTCCCACCTAAGTGTTCGAGTGTCGGGTCCGACCTCGGTCGCGACGCCGGCCGCGGCTCGCGGGGCACCGGCCGCACCTCGGAACGGTTCATCTGCCGCGGCTCGCGGGGCATCCGCCGCGTCTCAGAACGGGACCTCGTCGAGCGGTCCCGGCGCGTCGTCGTCGCACCGGAGGACGGCGCCGCCGTCCGCGTCCGTGAACACCGGGCTCTCCCCGTCCGATTCGAGTGCCGGTGGGCGGTCCCACGCGGCGTCGCCGTCGGCGGTCGCCGCGGTGGCGGCCGTCGCCAACCAGTGGGTCCCCGGTTCGTGGTCGGCCGTCAGCGTCGGAACGACCGTCCGGGCGGCGACGAGGTTCGTGTTCGGGTCCTGGTGAACCACGTCGCCGGTCCGCTGGTCCCCGAACCCGCGGACGCCGCTGGCGCCCCCGGGGTAGCGGACGACCGCGCTCCCCTCGTCGGTCTCGTGCTCGACGGCACCGTCGGCTCCCTCGCCGCTGCGGTCCATCGGGAAGCCACCTTCGACGCTTTCGAGGGGGCGCTCGGTGTCGATCCGGTGGACGCGGACGTGCCACGGCGTCGCCGGTGCGACCCAGGTGTCGACGGTCACGTCGTCCCAGGGGTGGGACCGACTGTAGAGTGTGTCACCGTCGACCGCCGTCCGGGAGATGTCCGAGCGGACGCGGTACGAGCGGCCGTCCTCGGTCAGCGCGAGCGCGCTGTCGACGCCGGCGCCGGCCGGCCCCGCGGCGCGGCTCCGCACGGAGAACCCGAAGTCCGTCGAGTAGGCGAACTTCCCGTACTTCTCGGCGTAGTGGCTGTCCTGGCCGGCCGTCAGCGCGTAGTGGTGGCCCGCGCCGCGGTCGCGACAGACCACCGCGTTCGCGCGCGGCTGGACCGTCTCGGCCGGCGCCTCGCCGAACGGCTCCTCCTCGGCCGCCCAGAAGGGGTGGTCCTCGGGCAGCGCCAGCGGCAGGAACGCCTTCGTCGCCCAGTAGGGCGACCCCGGGGAGTTGTACGGCTCGCTCGGCTTGAGCGTCGGGTAGCGGTAGCCGACCGAGAGCACGCCGTCACCCGAGAAGATCGGTTGGTCGGCCCACCAGCGGATGTTTCGCGCCCAGAGGCCGCGGATCTGGCCCCACGGGAGTGCCTCGACGCCGGCGAACGCGAGCGCACCCCAGAACGACGCCTGCGCGAACCGGTAGGTGAGGCTGCGCCCGAACGGGAGCCCCTGCCCGCCGTCGGCGAACCAGTGGCGATATTCCGACGCGAACTCGCGGGCCCGCTCGCGCAGGCGGTCGGCGCGCTCGGGGTCGGCGTCGCCGGCCAGTTCCGCGTAGATCAGTCCGTCGGCGTGCATCTCCCACGCGACGTAGTGGTCGCGCGGCCCCTCCGGACCGTCGGCGTACCAGCCGTCGCCCAGGTAGAACGACTCCAGGCGGTCCATCGCCGCTTCGGCGCCGTCCCAGTCGTGGTCCGCGCCGACCGCCCGGAGCCCGAGCGCGACCAGAACTCGCCAGTACAGCCAGTTGCAGTCGTGCAGCGCCGCCTCCTCGACCTGCTGGAGATAGCGAGTCACGTTCGCCCGCGCCTCGTCGTCGAGCGGGTCCCACAGCCGGTCGCCCGCGAGCGCGAGCGCGACGCCGATCGGAGCGAGTTCGACGTGTTTCTGGGAGTAGTCGCCGGCGGGGCCCCAGTACTCCGGGTGGTCGGGGTCGGTCCCGTTGACGAGACCGCTCCGGTAGCGTTCCCAGTCGTCGAAGTGGCCGCCGCCCGCTTCCAGCGCCGCCAGCCCCCACAGCGGTCGGGCGAACCCTTCCATCCCCGCCTCGGTCTCGGAGTGGGCGGCGCCGCGCGGGTCCGGGTCTACCCGCGCTCGACCGGGGCTGAAGTGGGGTTTCAGCGGTTCGTACAGGTCGACGACGGCGGTCCCGAACTCCGAGCGGCTCCGCAGCGGATTGTCCGCGAACGGGTTCATATCGCGGGTGCTCGCCGGGTGTCCGGATAAAGCCACGGGACCGACCGCGGCCGGCCCCGTCGCCGCTGGGGCCGCCGGGCACCCTTCGGCGCGACCGAGTACGAGCGTTTTTGTCGGGTGGCGGCCAACCTCCGGTCGTGAGCGAGCGCATCCCGACCGGCTGCGAGGCCATCGACGACCTGCTGGGCGGCGGGTTCGAGCGCGGCGCGGTCACGCAGGTCTACGGCCCGCCCGCCGCCGGCAAGACGAACATCGTCCTCTCGGCGGCCGTCGAGCTCGCCGCCGTCGGCGACTCGGCGCTCGTCGTCGACACCGAGGGCCTCTCGGTCGACCGGATGGAGCAACTCGCCGGCGCCGGCGGGCGCGACGCCGACGACGTGGCCTCCCGGCTCGTCGTCACCGAGGCCTACACCTTCGAGGAGCAGGAGGAGGCGGTCCGCGACACCGAGGAGTTCGTCGACGTCGTCGACTTCATCGCCGTCGACAGCGCCACCGGGTTCTACCGCCTCCAGCGCACCGAACAGGAGGAGGGCGAGGCGCTGCGCGCCGTCGGTCGGCAGCTGGCGCACCTGCTCTCGCTGGCCCGCAAACACGACATCGCCGTCGCCTTCACCAACCAGGTGTACACCGACATCGACTCCGAGCAGGCCCGCGCGCTCGGCGGCCACACCCTCAACCACTGGTCGGCGACCATCCTCCGCGTCGACCGGTTCCGGGGCGGCAACCGCCGAGCCACCCTGGAGAAACACCGCGCGAAGGCCGCCGGCGAGAAGGCGCAGTTCACGATCACCGACGAGGGGCTCGTGAGCGGCGAACCGCGGTAGTCGACGCGCCGGAGCGTCGCCTCTCCGTCCGGTTCGCGTGGGAGTCGACTCTCGTTTCCGGTCGATCCCCGACTCCCGAACACACCGCTCGAAGCGAGACGGGCGAGACGGAGCCGGTCAGTCGTCGTCGCGCTCGGCGGCGCTCCCGTCGCCGTCCGTCGCCTCCCCGCCGTCGGAGCGGGGCTCCGACGAGGTGTCGCTCGCGTCACTCGCGACGCCGCCGTCGATGGCGAGCGCGGTCTCGCGCTGGCGTTCGAACCAGGCCCACTCGCGGCCGTGCTGGTCGGTCTCCTTGAGGTCCCAGGGGTCGCCGTCGGTGACCTCGGGGCCTTCCAGCCAGGACTGGACGAGGTTCCAGACGAAGATTATCTGGCCGAACGCCAGCAGGAGCGCCCCGAGCGTCGCCGAGCGGTGCAGGGCGGCGAAGAACAGTTCCGGGCCGACCGAGAGGTCGTAAGTGGCGTATCGGCGGGGCATCCCGGCGTAACCGAGGACGATCATCGGGAAGAAGGTGAGGTTCGTGCCGACCATCGTCAGCCAGAAGTGCCACTTCGCCAGGGTCTGCTGGTACATCCGCCCCGTGTAGATGGGGAACCAGTAGTAGATCCCCGCGAAGACGGCGAAGGCGATGCCGCCCATGATGACGTAGTGGAAGTGCGCGACGACGTGGTAGGTGTCGTGCAACAGGAGGTCGACGGGGATGGAGGCCTCGAAGACTCCGGTGACGCCGCCGACGATGAAGTTCGCGATGAACCCGACGCAGAAGAGGAACGGAGCGGTCAGGCGCAGGCGCCCGTTCCACATCGTCGCGATCCAGTTGAACGTCTTGACGGCGCTCGGGATCGCGATGGAGATGGTCACGGCCATGAAACCCGCCCGCAGGCGCGGGTCGATCCCGGTCGCGAACATGTGGTGGGCCCAGACGCCGAACGAGAGCACCCCGAGCGCCAGCGTGGAGTAGACGACGAACTTGAACCCGAACAGTTTCCGACCGGTGAACTTCGGCAGGATGTAGCTGACCAGCCCCATCGGCGGGAGGACGAGGATGTACACCTCGGGGTGGCCGAAGAACCAGAACAGGTGTTGCCACAGCAGCGGCCCGCCGCCCTCCCCCAGCGCGTAGAACGTCGTCCCGAGGTTGCGGTCGAGCAGCAGCATGACGATCGCCGACCCCAGCAGCGGGAACGCGAAGATGATCTGTCCGGACTGGGTGAGCACCGTCCACGAGAAGATGTCGAGGTTCGCCCAGTTGACCGCCTCGCCGCGCTCGGTGACGATGGTCGCGACGAAGTTGATCGCGCCCATCGTCGCCGAGACCCCCGTCAGATGCAGCCCGAGCAGCATCAGGTCCACGGCGGGGTTCGGTTGCTCGACCGACAGCGGGGTGTACATCGTCCACGCGGTCTGGGCGGGCGCGAGGCTCGGCAGGAAAAAGCCCGACCAGATGAGGACGGCCCCGGGCGGGAGCAGCCAGAAGGCGATGGCGTTGATCCGCGGGAACGCCATGTCGTCGGCGCCGATCAGCAGGGGGACGAAGTAGTTCGAGAACGCCGCCAGCATCGGCGTCCCGAACAGGAATAGCATCGTGATCCCGTGGCTGGTCAACAGCCCGTTGTAGAGCGTGCTGTCGACGAAGTTCGTGGTCGGCGTGACCAGCTCCAGCCGCATCAGCATGACGGCGACCCCGCCCCAGGCGAACGCGAGGACGGCGAAGACGCCGTACATCAGCCCGATGTCCTTGTGGTCGACCGTCGTCAACCAGCGAACGATCCCGCTCGGTTTGTGGGCGCGCTCCTCGCCCGCGCCGTAGCCACCGGCGGCGCCACCGCCGCCGACGACCGGCGTGTACGAGCGCCAGTCCTCCAGTCGAACGACCCAGACGAACACGCCCAGCAGAAACGCTGCCGTCAGCCCCGACAGCGTCAGTGTCGCGATATCGGCCATGTGCCGGGGGTGTTCGCCCCCTCGGCCCCTGGGTGTTCCCGGGAACGTGTTCGGACCGTTTACGTACGGTTATCCCCGCGCCCGCTGGACGAACACGCCGAGGACGAGGGAGGCGTAGGCGAGCGAACCGGCCAGCGCGAGCGCGCGCCCCGTCGTCCGTGCGAGCGCGACCGGGACGACCGCCCCGGCGAGTTCGAGGCCCAGCCCGCCGGCGATCAGTCCCATCGCGACGCGCGCGAGGCGGTCGCCGGCGCCGGGGAACCGCCCGACCGTCGGCGGGTAGAACTGGAACGTCACGCCGACGATCGACAGCCCGAGGAAGCCGAGCAGGTTCAGCCGGTGGTGGACGGCGACCAGCGCCGGGTCGACGCTCCCGAACGCGAACGAGAGCCCGAGCGCGACGGCGAGGACACCGAACCCGACCCCGAGCAACGGTCCGTCGAACCCCACGCGGTCGCGGTCGGTGGCGCGGAAGAGGCGCGCGTAGACGGCGGCGAACCCGACCACGGCGACGGCTTCGAGGACGGCCCCCGCTCGAAAGACCGGGCCGGCGGGCAACCCGGTCGCCAGGAGGGCGGGACCGAGCGCCCCCGGCGGGAGGACGACCCACGGCACCCACGGCGGGAGGTCGACGACCAGAAACCGGGGCAGGAGGCGGAAACCGACGGCGAACAGCAGCAGTGCGGCGCCGCCGGCGGCCAGCAGGTGCGTCGCCCGCGGCGGGTAGCCGTCGAGGAGCGCGGGCACGGCGGCGACGCGACCGGCCAGCGTCGCCCACGACCCGACGGCGAGGTAGGCGAAGACGACCGGGACGAACAGGTTGGCGGCGCGGTCGACGGGTCTGCGGTCGGCGGCGTGGTCGCCGGTGCCCGTCTCGGCGCCGGTGGGGTTGTCCCGGAGCGTCCACCCCAGCGTCGCGAGGAAGACCGCGACGCCGGCCGTCCAGGCCGTCGCACCGACGGCCCCGACCGCGGCCGGCACCGACTCCAGCGGCGCGAGCGCCAGTCCGGCGGTCCCGGCGACGGCCAGCGGCAGGTGGACCGCCGGCGCCGCCGGCCACGCCAGCGACCGGTCGAAGTACGAGGGAACCAGCGCGTAGGCCTTCCCGAAGACGACGCTCAGGACGAAGCCGTACAGGCCGAGAGTCACGGTCGCGCGTCGGGGGAGTCCCGTCACGGCGGCCGCTTGCCAGGCGACCAGCCAGCAGACGCCGCTGGCCACCAGCGCCCGCGACCACCGCGAGAGCGTCGCCGACATACCCCCGAACTCGTCCGCTCGACCCCTCAATCTGGTGGCGAACGCGCTCGGCTGTCCGCACCGTCCCGCAGTCGGCCGCCCGTGCGGGCGACCACGTGGCCGAACATGTTCGCCCAAATCGGCAGGGACCGCGGCGTCGAAGGTCCGGACGCATGCCAGCGACCACGCTCGACATCCGCGACGTGCCGCCGCCGGAGCGCCACCCGATGATCCACGAGGCCTTCGAGGGTCTGGCCAGCGGCGAGACGCTACGGATCGTCAATGACCACGAACCCAAGCCGCTGTTCTACGAGTTCCAGGCCGAAGTCGAGGACTTCGACGCCGAGAACTACGCGGTCGAACGGCGGGACACCGACGAGTTCGTCGCCGACCTCCCGAAGGCATGAGCGAGGTCGTCCACCTCCCCGACCGCGAGGGCGACGGCCGGGGCGTCCTCTTCGAGGGCGCGCCGAAGACGGTCCGACTCGCCCTCGACGAGGGCGACCGCGTCCCGCCCCACCAGCACCCCGACAAAGAGATCGTCTGCCACGTCCTCGAGGGCGCCATCGAGATGACCCTCGGCGACGAGACGGTCGACCTGTCCGCCGGCGACGCCGCGCGGTTCTCCGGCGACCAGGACATCTCGCCGCGGGCCCGCGAGGACAGCGTCGCGCTGCTCGTCCTCGCCGAGGGCTGAGGAGCGGTCGGCGGTTTTCTCACCCGCGGACGCGAGGAAAGCTACTCCCCGAACAGCGCCAGCGCCGTCTCGACGGTCTCGGGGTCGTGTTCGCCGTCGCCGCCGTCGGCCGCCGTCCGGAGGCTTCGCTCGGGCGCCGACAGCAGGCGGGCGACGACCCGGTCGGCCAGCACCTCGACGGCCTCGCGGTCGGCCGCCGAGAGGGATCCGCGGGCGTCGAGTTTCGCGAGCGCCGTCTCGACCTCCCGGTCGCGGACCGCCGCGCCGCGCTCGCGGATCGACGTGAGCGCCGTCTCCGGGTCGGGCGCCTCGGCGGCGGTACCGTCGGCGGCGCGGTCGGGGTCCTCTGCGGCGGTGTCGTCGTCCGGACCCGGTTCCCCGTGGTCGACCGTCGGCGCGGACGACACGCCGGTCATGGCCGCCAGATCGTCGTGACGGTGATATCGCCGCGCTCGACGGTCGCGTAGTCGTAGCCGCGGTCGTCGAGTTTGGGGTAGAGATGCTGGGGTGCGCGGTCGTTCAGCTGGACGAGTACCGCCTCGTCGTCCAGTTCGACCAGCCGTTCGAGCGTGTTCGCCAGCGGTTTCGGCGGCCCCAGCTCGCGCACGTCCAGCGTCTCCCTGGGGGCCTCCGACGGGGCGTCGGTCTCGGCGACGACGGCCTCGGCGTTCACTCCGGTGGACATGGGCGAAGCTACGACGCCGACGCTCCCAGGGGTTGCGCCGAACGTGTTCGGGACGGGGAGTCGGAGATCGGTGCGGGCGGCGGGGAAACGAGGCAGAGACGCGACGCCGACTACTCCTCGATCGGGCGCAGCGTCACGACGTCGCCCTCGTACTCCTCGATGAACGACCCGGGGCCGCCGATACTGACCTCGCCGCCGTCGGTCTCCAGGTAGAGGCTGGTCTCCAGCGTGTAGTCGTTGGTCGACGGCTCGACGAACGCCTGGCGGACCTGGCTGACCCGGCCGGTGACCTCGGGGCCCTCGTCGGTCCGGACGACGGCCTCCAGGTCCGTGCCCTCGCGGCGGTGGAGGACGGCCTCCAGCACCGAGTTTCGGAACCAGTCGAAGGTCCGCGGGAGCTCCCCCGGCTCGCGGACGTGCATCTCCGACGCCGTCGGCCAGTACGCGCCGAAGTACAGGCCGACGATCGAGCCGGCCAGGTTGTCCTCCGTCACGGCGACGGCCTCCTCGTCGACGTGGGTGCCCGAGAGGATGCCCGAGTGGCCGATCATCGCCGCCTCGTCGTCGGCGGCGTACATGAACGGCAGCCGCTCGGACCACGACCGGACGACCGCGGCCGTCTCCTCCAGCCGGGACTCGTCGACTTCCAGGTCCGCCATCCCGCCGATCAGCAGGAAGACGAGCACGCCGCGGTCGACGGCGTCCCGCAGCTCCGGCTCGATGTCCTCGTAAGAGTGGCCGGGAACCGCCACGAGCGCTTCGTTTTCGGCCTCGGTGATGCCCTTTCGGAGTCGCTTGAGCGCCGTCTCACGAGCCTTGATGATCTGGATCTCCGGCGTCTTCGGTTCGGTCTCGTTGAACCGGCGCTCCAGCGTCGGCGTGATCGACTCCAGCCGATTCGACAGCGCGTCGATGGCCTCCTCGGGCGCCAGCGCACGGATGGTCGTCGGCGAGGCGTGGTCGTTGACCCGGACGAGGTCCCGGTCTTCCAGGCGCTCGGCGATGTTGTAGACTGCGCGCTGGGTCACGTCGGCCGCTTCCGCGACCGTCCGGACGGTCGTCTCGCCCTGTTCGAGGATCGCCAGGTAGGTGTCGATCTCCGTGTCCGAGAAGCCGAACACGTTCAGCTCGTCCCTGAGCGTCCCGTCGTCTATCTGCTCGTCGGTCATGATATCGGTCCGTTGAACGCTATCACGTATGGTAGTTCCTCTTGCATGTTCGCTCGGCCCGGTCCCGTCGCGCCTCGGTCGCTCACCACAGCTCCTCGAAGGGGTCCCAATCGGCGCGGATGAACGCCGCCGACGCGACGAAGATGATCGCCAGCATCGCGAAGCTCACGACCGTGACCGCGAACGTCGCGGTCCCCCGCTCGACGAACGGGATCGCCAGGATCAGAAATCCCAGCAACACGGCGCTCGCGGTCAGGAACGCGCGCCAGACTGTCGTCACACCCTCGTCCTCCGTACACGGTGATCGACGGGGGGGAACTTCATGGTCCCGCCGCGGCGTCGACCGACCGGACTGCCGCACGTCGGTGTGAACCGGCGTCGAGCGGGCGGGACCGTCATCGTCAGTCCCCGGCGCTCGGCGACTCCGCCGTGTCGACGCCCTCGAGCGGCTGACTCGACCAGTACTCGTGGTTCGAGTCCGCCCGGTGGCACGCGACGGCCCGGGTGCCGGGCGTCGACTCGGTCTCGCCCAGTTCCGGCGCCTCGCTCACGCAGGCCTCGCGGGCCTCGGGACAGCGGGTGTGGAACCGACAGCCCGTCGGCGGGTCGACCGGGTCCGGGATGTCGATCGACCGGACCGGCGGGTCGGTCATCTCCTGGTCGCTCGGGTCCAGGTTCGCCGTCGCCCAGCGCAGCACCTTCGTGTAGGGGTGCTGGGGGTCGTTCAGCACCTCGTCGGGCGGGCCGACCTCGACGAGTTCGCCGAGGTACATGATCCCGATGCGGCCGTCGGCCTTCTCCGCGAGGTAGCGGGCGTTCGACAGCGTGTGCGAGATGAACACGAAGGAGGTGTTGAACTGCTCCTGCAACTCCAGCAGCAGGTCCATCGTCTCCACGCGCAGGGACACGTCAAGCGCCGAGACGGCCTCGTCGGCGAGGATCACGTCCGGGTTCATCAGCAGCGCCCGCACGAGCGCCACCCGCTGTTGCTCTCCGCCGGAGAGCTGGTGGGGGAAGCGGTTGGCGTAGTCCTCCGGCGGCTGCATCCCGACCCGGTCGAGCAGCGCGTAGATGCGCGCCCGCCGGTCTTCCGTCGACAGATCCGGGTCCCAGCGCTTCAGCGGCGCCTCCAGCGAGGTGACGACCTTCTGGTTGGGGTTGAGCGACGCGCCGGGGTCCTGGTGGATGATCTGCAGCGCCTGGCGGATGTCGCCGAACTCGATATCCGGGTCGCCGACGCGGTCCTTGGCGTCCCAGACGTCCTGGCCGCGGTAGGCGACGGTGCCCTCGGTGGGCCGCTGGACGCCGATGATCGCCTTGCCCAGCGTCGTCTTCCCGCAGCCCGACTCGCCGACCAGCGCCAGCACGTCGTTCTCCGGGATGTCGATGCTCACGTCGTCGACGGCGTGGACCGTCTCGGGCTCGCCGGTCAGCGAGTCGAGCAGCCCCTGCTCCTCCTCGAAGTGGATCGACACGTCGTCCAGCGAGACGACCGTCTCCTCGTCGGGCGCGGCGAGCGCGTCGCCGGCGCCGGTCGCGGTCTCCGAGCCGAACCCTTCGGCGTCGGCCTCGGTCGCGGCCTCCTCGGCCGTCTCGTCGATCGCGCCCGCGATCTCCTCGGCGTCGAACGGGACGGCCTCCTCGGCCCGCTCGTGGTGGAAGCAGGCCGAGCGCTGGTCCGGGCCGGCGTCGTACCACTCGGGTTTCTCCTCGTGACAGCGCTGGTCGGCCAGCGGACAGCGCGGCGCGTAGTGACAGCCGTTCGGAACGTGCGCGGGGTTCGGCGCCGTCCCCTCGATGGGTTGCATCGTGTCCAGCGGCGCGTCGAGGTTCGGCACCGCCTTCAGCAGCGCCCTGGTGTAGGGGTGGCTCGAATCGCGGACGATCCGCTCGCTCGGGCCGACCTCCGCGAGTTCGAACGCGTAGAGGATGGCCAGCCGGTCGGCCAGCCCCGCGACCAGCGGCAGGTCGTGCGTGATGAAGAGGATCGACAGCTCGTATTTGTCCTTGATGTCGTCGAGCAGCGAGAGGATCGACCGCTGCATCAGCAGGTCGAGCGCCGCGGTCGGCTCGTCCATCAGCAGCACGTCCGGTTCGAGGATGAGCGACAGGGCGATCAGCGCCCGCTGGCTCATCCCGCCCGACAGCTCGTGAGCGTAGGCGTTCAGGACCCGCTCGGGGTCGAGATACAGGTCCGACAGCAGCTGATGGGCCCGCTCCATGCCCTCGTCGACGTCGTAGTCGTGGGCCTTCAGCGTCTCCTCGAAGTGCCCGCCGATGGTCATCGTGGGGTTGAACGAGGAGAGGGCGCCCTGGAAGACCATCGAGATCTCCTCCCAGCGGAACTGCTTGAGGTCGTCGCCCTCCAGGTCGAGGACGTGGACCGGGTCGGCGTTCGCCGAGGGGTAGTAGCGCACGTCGCCGGTGGTGATCCCCGGCTCCTCGACGGCGTCCATCATCGCGTTGGCGAGCATGGACTTGCCCGACCCCGACTCGCCGACGCAGCCGAGGATCTCCCCGCGGCGCAGGTCGAGGCTCACGTCGTCTAACACCATCGCGTCGCGGGCCTGCAGGTCGTAGGTGACGCTGACGTTGCGCACCTCGACGATGGGGTCGTCGGTCGCCGCGGCGGTCTCGTCGCGGCCCCGCGAGGGGCCGTCGGTGTCGGTACCGGTCGTGTCGTCGCGTGTGCTGGCCATATCAGATACCTCCCGTGGCCGCGCTGGTGGCGCCGCCGGGGCCGCCGGCGTCGCCGTCGTCGTCCTCCTCGCCGCCGTCTTCGACGGTCTTGGCGTGGCGAGCCCGCACTCGCGGGTTGAACACGCGGTCGGCCCCCTGCGCGAGCAGGGTCAAGCCGAGCGCGAGGACGATGATCGTCACCATCGGCACGAGCAGCCAGTGGAACGCCGCCGCCGAGGATGTCGCTCCCGCGCGGTTGACGGCCGCGTTCATCATGACGCCCCAGTTGTTGCTGTTGTACGGCAGGACGCCGAGGAAGTACAGCCCGACCGCCCCGAAGATGACCGCGCGGGCCTGCCGGACGAAGTTCATCGAGATGTACGGCATCAGGTTCGGGACGATGTCGCTGCCGATGATCTTCGGCGTCCCGATGCCCATGATCCGCGAGGCCTCGACGTACTCGGCGTCCCGCAGCGTCAGCACCTGCGAGCGGATCGCGCGTGCGAGCCCCGCCCAGGCGTTGATAGTGATGAGGACGCCGATGACGATCGGGTGGCCCTCGATCTGCAGCACCGCCGCGAGGACGATCGTCAGCGGCAGGCCCGGGATGGTCATCATCACGTCGGTGATCGTCATCAGGACGCTGTCGACGCGCCCGCCCTTGTAGCCGGCGAGCGTGCCGATAGCCGTCCCGAGGACGACCGTGAACACCGCGCCAGCGGTGATCATCAACAGCATCGCGGGCGTCGCGTAGACGGTTTGCGAGAGGATGTCGATACCCATGTCGGTCGTCCCGAAGGGATGCTCCAGCGTCCGGAACGCCCCGATCAGTCGCCCGCCCTGGTTGGGCGAGGGCTCGGCGACGATGTGCGGCCCGACGATTCCCATGAACAGGTACAGCGTGACGACGACGACGCCGAAGCGGGCCCGCCAGTCGTCCCAGACGATCCGGGCCGGCGCGAGTATCTTCTCGTCGAACCACTGCCGGCGGCGCTCGCTCTCGCTGAGCGTCACGTCCGCCATCTGCTCGAACTCGGAGACGCCGCCGGGTCCCCGACCGGCGGAGGGGCGACCGGCGCCGCCGGCCTCACCGCCGTCGGCGCGGAGTTCGGCCGACGAATCGTCCGGGTCGCCGGTAGCAGGGAGCCGGCCCTTCCAGGCGTGCCCGGAGATGGCCGGCCGCGACGGCCCGGGGTCGTCGTCGGTCCCGGTGACCGTCTCCGGATCGATGGCGTCGTCGTTGCCCGCGATCGCGTCGAAGGCGGGGTCGGCGTCGGAATCGTCCGACCGCGGGTCGTCGCCCCGCTCGCGGCTCGCTCCGCTCTCCGCTCGCGTCTCCGAGCCGCTTCGCGGCTCGCTATCAGTAGGACTCACGAGAGGCACCTCCTCGGGCGCGCGGGTCGAGCCAGCCGTAGGTCAGGTCGGCGATCGTGATGCCGATGACCATCGCGACGGTGATGAGGATGAACCCGCCCATCATCAGCGGGTAGTCGCGGGCGCTGATGGCCTGGATGAGGTAGAACCCCACGCCCGGGTACGCGAAGATGTTCTCGATGATGACCGCGCCGCCGAAGACGGTCCCGATGGCGATCATCAGGCCGGTGTACATCGGCAGGATGGCGTTGCGCGCGACGTACCGCAGGGCGATCCGCCGGGTCGAGAGCCCGCGCAGCCGCGCCACGCGGAGGTAGTCCTCGCCGAGGACGCGGATGGCGTTGCCCCGCATCGACAGCGCCCAGCCGCCGAAGCCGACGACGGCCATCGAGGCGATCGGCATCGCCCCGTGATAGAGGACGCTCAGCAGGAACTCGGGGTTGGTGAGCGCGGGGTCCAGCGCGGAGTTGTAGCGCCCGCCGGTCGGGAAGATCTGGTAGCGATACCCCATGTACGCGACGAGCAACAGCGCGACGACGTAGCCCGGCGTCGAGTTGAGCACGAGGCCGACGCCGGTGGCCCCGACGTCGAACCGCGACCCCTCCTTGTAGGCCATGACCGCGCCCAGCGAGACGCCGACCGTGAAGGCGATGAACAGCGCCGAGGCGGTCAGAAAGACCGTCCACGGGATCGCCGGGCCGATGATGCTCGCGACGGGGTCGCCGTACCAGACCGACTGGCCGAACTCGCCCTGCGCGAGACCGACCATGTAGTCGACGTACTGGAGGTAAACGGGCTCGTCCGGGTTGATCCCCGACTGGGCCTCGATGCGCCTGTTGATGGCCTCGGGCGAGAGGCTACTGCCCCCCTGCTCCATGATCTGCGCCCGGAGGTAGTCCATCGGTCCTCCCGGCAGGAGTCTGATGAGGGCGAAGCTGAACGACACCACCGCGAAGACGGTGAACACCGACTGTCCGAGGCGTTTGACGAAGTATTTCATGTGTGAAAGCGTGTGCGGTGCCGCCCGTTAGCTCCACCGCTGCGTGACCGGTGTGGCCGTCGGTCGAGCGGGGGTCATTCCTGCGGCGTCGCCAGGTCGGAGATGTAGCCGTCCGGGGCGATGGTCTCCGAGTCGCGCAGCTCCTCGTGCAGGATCGGTGCCTCGTACTCCGTCGGGACGTTCCAGTAGTCCGTGGCGTCCCCGCTCCGGTAGATCCAGTCGAAGTGGAAGTACGGGTGGGTGTGGTCGTACGACGCCCACCCCTGGAGCGCGAGCTTGAAGTCGCCCTCCACGTAGTCGCCGCCCCAGTAGGTCGCCGAGTCCTGCATGATCGGCTCGGACTCGATGCCGAAGTCCTGGAGGTGCGAGACGATGGTCTGGACGCCCGACACCCAGTCGGAGAAGCCCGCGGGCCCCTTGATCGGGAGTTCGAGGGGCTCGCCGTCCTTCTGCCAGGTGCCGTTCTGTTTCTCGTAGCCGGCGTCGCGGAGCAGTTCCGCGGCCTCCTCGGTGCGGCGCTCGGCGCGGCCGTACGTGTCGAACTCGTCGGCGACGCCGTCGAGCCAGTGACCCTCGATCTGGTCGTTGAACTCGCCGGTCAGGCCGCTCGGGTAGGTGACGGCGACCTTCGACCCCGTGCCGGCCGCGGAGTTGCCCGCGGCGGCCTCGCGGTTGATGACGTTAGCGATCGCCTTCCGGACGCGCACGTCGTCCACCGGCTCGCGGTCGTGGTTGAAGACGATCCCCATCCCCCAGTGGCGGGAGACCAGCGCGGTCTGCATGTGGTCGGGGAGCCGCCGGGTCTGGTTCTGGGGCATGAACAGCGTCGCCGACCCGTCGGTCTCGCCGTTGATGAGCGAGCTCCACCGGCCGGAGTTCTGCGGTTTGTACAGGTACTCCGCCTCGGAGAAGTTGATGTTGTCCGCGTCGGGGTGGTCCTCGTACTTCGTGACGAGCGTCCGCTGGCTGTCGGCGTCCTCCCACTGGAAGGGACCGTTGCCGACCGGCTCGGCGTCGGTGAACTCCGTCAGCTCGCCCAGCGCGGTCGAGCGCTCCTCCTCGCTCTCGGCCTCGTCGAGCGCCGTCACGTACTCGCCGTACACCTCGTCGTACGCGCGCAGCCGCGTCGGCGCCAGCAACGAGAGGAGGATGTCCTCGTTGACCGGTTGTTCGAGCGTTATCTCGACGGTCTTCTCGCCGGTCGCCTGCACGCGGTCGGGCACCGCGTTCATGTCGCCCTCCGGCAGGACGTACGGGCCGATCCCGCCGCCGCCAGCGCTGTTGTACAGGTCGAGTTTGATGTGGTTGGCCACGTCCGTCCCGGTGACGGGCTCGCCGTCGTGCCACGTCTGGCCCTCGCGGACCGACAGCGTCAGCGTCGACTCCTCGACCGACCAGTCGCTGATCACGTAGGGGTGGTACTCGCGGGTGGCCACGTTGTACCGCATGAACCGGTCGAAGATCATCCGCCGGGCCTCCCCGTCGTTCGTGCCGTTCCAGACGTTGTACTGCGAGTCGGCGGGGACGGCCCACTGGGCGAGGGTCAGTCGCTCGTCGTCGGCGCCCTCCTTCAGCGTCCAGTCGCCGGTCCGCGGGAGCCAACTGGTCGGCCAGTACACCTGCATCTTCTCGCTGTCGGCCGACGGAACCGACCAGTCGTCGGTCGCCTGGAACGACTGTGCCAGCTTCTCCATGATCGGCAACACCGGCAGCGTCTGGTTGGTGACGTAGGCGAGCTCCTGGATCGACGCCATCGACGTGCTCTCGAACCCTTCCGGCGTGGCGGTCGACTCGGGAGTGTCGGAGCCGCCGTCGCCGCCGTCCGAGCCGTCGCTCCCGTCGGAGCCACCGTCGCCCTGTGTATCCGTTTCCACTGCCGACTGTCCACCGCAGCCCGCGAGGCCGCCGGCGACGCCCGTCGCACCGAGCAGCTGCATCACCCGGCGGCGCGACATGGGCGTCCCGTTCGACCCGTGGTTCTGGTTGTCAGACATCGCTCGTTCAAGACCATGACAGACTACCCAATAAAACTTTGGTTGAATCCGTTCTTCAACATCCTCGCCAGAATTAAGTGGGTCGTTCCAGTCAGTATTTGACGAGCGAAGTCCGCCGCGGACTTCCGGACACCACCTATGAAACGCGAGCGAGCCACCCCAAGCGACGCGCGAATCGCCGGTCCCGAGCGGGACGAGACCATCGGCTACTCCCGGTCGTCGGTCGCGTCGACGAGGCCGGAGGCGGGCGGTGACCGGCGATGAGCGGCGTCACCGACGACGAGCGCGCCTGGTGGAAGGAGGCGGTCGTCTACCAGGTCTACCCGAAGAGTTTCGACGACAGCGACGGCGACGGCGTCGGCGACCTGTCGGGGCTGGTCGGCCGCGTCGACTACCTCGACGAGCTGGGCGTCGACGCCGTCTGGCTCAACCCCGTCTACGAGTCGCCCCAGGCCGACAACGGCTACGACATCGCCGACTACCGGGCGATCGACGACGCCTACGGCGACATGAGCGACTGGGAGCGGTTGCGCGACGAACTCCACGAACGAGGGATTCGTCTGATCATGGATCTCGTCGTCAACCACACCTCCGACGAACACGAGTGGTTCCGGCGCTCCCGGCGTGAAGAGGGCGGGTACGCCGACTACTACCACTGGGTCGAGGGCGAACCCGACGAACCGCCCAACGACTGGGAGTCGGTGTTCGGCGGCCCCGCGTGGACCTACGACGACGAGCGCGAGGCGTGGTACCTCCATCTGTTCGACGAGAAACAGCCCGACCTGAACTGGGCCGATCCGGACGTGCGCGAGGCGGTCTACGACATGATGGAGTGGTGGCTCGGAAAGGGCATCGACGGCTTCCGGATGGACGTTATCAACCTCGTCTCGAAGGCCGAAGGGTACCCCGACGGCGGCGATTCGGGCGGCGCGGAGCACTTCATGAACGGCCCGCGCGTCCACGAGTACGTCGGCGAGATGGTCGAGGAGGTCCTCGACGACGAGGAGGTCCTGGCCGTCGGCGAGACCCCCGGCGTCTCCGTCGACGACGCCCGCGAGTACGTCGGCGAAGACGGCGACGGGCTCTCGATGCTGTTCCAGTTCGAGCACGTCACCTTCGACCACGGCGAGCACAAGTTCGACGCCGACGAGCCCGACCTGGTCGAGTTCAAGGAGATCCTCGCCAAGTGGCAGGAGGGGCTGGCCGACGACGGCTGGAACTCGCTGTACCTCAACAACCACGACCAGCCACGGATGGTCTCGCGGTTCGGCGACGACGACGAGTACCGCCGCAAGTCCGCCAAACTCCTCGGGACGCTCACGCACACGCTGGGCGGCACGCCGTTCGTCTACCAAGGCGAGGAGATCGGGATGACCAACAGCGAGTTCGGGAGCCGCGAGGCCCTGCGGGACGTGGAAGTCCGTAACTACGTCGAGTCGGCCGTCGACGACGAGGACGGCCACGCCGACAGCTACGAAGACGTGCGCGAGGCCGTCGAGGCGATGAGCCGCGACAACGCCCGCACCCCGATGCAGTGGGACGACGGCGAGGCCGCCGGCTTCACCGACGGCGACCCGTGGATCGACGCCAACCCCAACTACGCCGAGGTCAACGTCTCCCGCGCCCGCGCCGACCCCGACTCGGTCTTTCACTACTACCGCGACCTGGTCGCCCTCCGCGAGCGCGACCTGCTCGTCTACGGCGACTTCGAGCTGCTCGCGCCCGACCACCCCTCCCTGTTCGCCTACACCCGCTCGCTCGCGGGTGCAGACGACGAACCCACCGAGCGCGCGCTGGTCGTCCTGAACGTCGACGACGAGCCGACGACCTTCGAGGTGCCCGCCGACGTGACCGTCGACGGCCTCGAACTGGCGCTCGCCAACGACGACGCTCCCGCGGTCCCCGGCCGGACCCTCGACCTCGGCCCGTGGGAGGCGCGGGTCTACCTGACGCCCGCCCCCGAACAGCAGGCTCTCGACACCGAACGATGACACAGCCACGACAGACACAGGACAGTCGTATCGACCGCGAGTGGTGGAAAGAGGCCGTCGTCTATCAGGTCTACCCGCGGAGCTTCAACGACAGCGACGGCGACGGGATCGGCGACATCCCCGGTATCACCGAGCGCGTCGACTACCTCGACGAGCTGGGCGTCGACGTGGTGTGGCTCTCGCCCGTCTACGACTCGCCGAACCACGACAACGGCTACGACATCCGCGACTACCGGGCCATCAACGAGGAGTTCGGCGACATGGCCGACTGGGAGCGGCTACGCGACGCGCTCCACGACCGGGACATGAAGCTCATCATGGACCTGGTCGTCAACCACACCTCCAACGAGCACGAGTGGTTCCGGCGCTCCCGGCGCGGGGAGGGCGAGTACGCCGACTACTACCACTGGGTCGAGGGCGAACCCGACGACCCCCCGAACAACTGGCAGTCGCTGTTCGGCGGCTCGGCGTGGTCCTACGACGACGAGCGCGAGGCGTGGTACCTCCACGTCTTCAACGAGAACCAGCCCGACCTGAACTGGCGCAATCCCGACGTGCGCGAGGCGGTCAAAGAGATCGTCACCTGGTGGGTCGACCGGGGTATCGACGGCTTCCGCATGGACGCCATCAGCCACCTCTCGAAGACGGAAGGGTACCCCGACGGCGACCCCGAGGAACCCGGACCGCTGGGCTCGGAGCACTACACCTTCGGCCCGCGGCTGGGCGAGTACCTCGACGAACTCGGTGCGGTCGTCCCGGAGGAGGCGATGTCGGCCGGGGAGATGGGCGGCGCCGACGCCGACGACGCCCGCGAGTTCGTCCGGCGGGGCGACTGCCTGGACATGGTGTTCCACTTCGACCACCTCGACGTGGACCAGGCCGACGACTGGACCGACGACAACTGGGGCGAGTGGAGCCTCCCCGAGTTCAAGGAGCTGATGACCCGCAACCAGCGGGCGGTCGCCGAGCCGGCCTGGGAAGCGCTCTTCCTCGGTAACCACGACCATCCGCGGATCGTCTCGCGGTTCGGCGACGACTCGTACCGTCGGCGCTCGGCGACGTGCATCGCCACCTTCCTGCTGACGATGCGGGGCACGCCCTACCTCTACCAGGGTCAGGAACTCGGGATGACCAACAGCGAGTTCGAGAGCCTGTCGGAGATCGACGACGCGATGACGGTCGGGCTCGTCGAGGACATGCTCTCGGCCGGCACCGTCGACTCGTTCGACGACGTGCGCGAGGCGGTCAACTACCGCAGCCGCGACCACGCCCGCACGCCGATGCACTGGAGCGACGACGACGGCGCCGGCTTCACCGACGGCGACCCGTGGCTGGCACTCAACGACAACTACACCGAGGTCAACGCCGCGGCCGCCCGCGCCGACGAGGGGTCGGTCTTCCACCACTACCGCCGGCTGATCGAGTTGCGCGACGACGACCCCGTCTTCGTCTACGGCGACTACGACCCCCTCCTCCCCGACGACGACCAGTTCTACGCGTTCACCCGCCAGCTCGACGGCGAGCGCCGACTCGTCGTCTGCAACTGGTCCGACGAGCCGGCGACCTTCGACCCCGAGGGCTTCACCGCGGACGGCGCCGAGATCATCGTGAGCAACTGCGACGACGCCCCGGCCGACCCCGTCGGTGCGACCGTCCGCCCGTTCGAGGCCGTCGTCTACGAGCTCTGACCGCACCGATGGGGGCCCCGAGGGCCCTTCGGACCCCGTCGCCGCGGCCGCTCAGGACCGGCGCAGTTCGGCGTCGAGATACGAGGACAGCGAGACGCGAACCGCGGCGACGGCCGTCTCGCGGTCGCTCGTGGCGCGGCCGTACATCGCGCCGTTGATCGTCGCGAGGACGTGCTCGGCGACGCGGTCGGCGTCGACGTCGCGGAACGCACCCTCGTCGATCCCCCGTTCGACGACCTCCCGGATCGTCGCGGCGAGCTGCTCGTCGAGCTCGGTGAACTGCTCGCGGAACGTGGCGTTGGTCACGGCCTGGCCGCGCAGTCCGAGGAAGACCGCCTGGATCTGGCGCTCCTCCTCGTCGGGCCGGAGCGGGAGC
The DNA here is from genome assembly GCF_013415885.1 of Halosimplex rubrum. Taxonomy (NCBI): domain Archaea; kingdom Methanobacteriati; phylum Methanobacteriota; class Halobacteria; order Halobacteriales; family Haloarculaceae; genus Halosimplex; species Halosimplex rubrum. The sequence continues at coordinate 2,487,896 of NZ_CP058910.1, read as the reverse complement.
AGTTTCTCGATCACGCGTTCGAGGTCCTCCCGGGGGTCGTCACCGCTCTCGGTCAGTATCGACGACTGGAACCGGTCGGCCGCGTACGCCAGGAACGCGCCGAGCAGGTCGTCCTTCGAGTCGTAGTGGTAGTAGATCGAGGCCTTCGACTTGTCGAGTTCGTCGGCGATCCGGGAGATCGACAGCCCGGCGTACCCGTGTTCGAGAAGCGCCCGATACGTCGCCAGCATGATCTCCTCTTCGGCGTCGGTCCAGCCTCCGTCGGCCTTCGCGTCGTCCGTCGCGTCGTCCGTCACCTCGCCGTCGCACCCGTCCGTCATGTTCCGACTGAACGTTCGGTCAATTATAAACGTATCGGCCCGATACCGCCGCGATTCGGCCCGATCGGCTACGGACCGAACTACGACTGCGGGGTGTCGACGAGATCGTCGCCCGATCGTCCGACAGTGACCCGTCGGATGGCTCCATCGACCGCAGTACGAGTCTCGCGCCTCACGCCAACATACCGATCGTTCAGACTCCTGCCGCCCGATCTAGTCTAAAGTTGCGATTCAGGCCATACGCGTTCCGAAACATCGTCCGAATGACCTGAACTGACCGAACGTTCGGTAGACTTCAGAAGGCTTATGTCGACCTTGTCAGTATCGAAGTACAGACACCGAATGGACAGCGATCGACCGAACTCGACCGAGGAATCGAACGGATGAGAGGGATCGAACGCGCCGTCGACGGGTTGATCGACCACAGCCGGGCGGTCATCGTCGTCATGCTCGTGCTCACGCTCGTCGTGGGGACCGGGGCGTCGATGGTCGAGCAGAGCTCGTCGCTCGACCAGTTCCAGACGGACTCGCCGGAGGCCGAGACGCTCGATTACATCGGTGAGAACTTCTCGACCGGGTCGGAGAACACGACCACGGCGCAGGTCATCGTTCGGGACGACAACGTCCTCGACCGCGAGTCGCTCGTGGGCCTGATCGAGTATCAGCAAACCCTGCGCGCCAACGAGACGGTCAACGGGACCCTCGCGGAGGGTTCGTCGACGGCGAGCATCGCGAACGCACTCGCGACGGCGGCCATCCAGCAGGAGGCGGGTCGCGACGTGCAGTCCGTCGCCGCCGAGCTACGGGCGCTCAACCGGACCGTCACCGAGGAGCGCCGCGCGATCGAAGCGCGCAACCGGACGCTCTCGGCGACGGCGGGGTCGCTCGAACGACAGCTGACGGTCCTCCGACAGAACCCGAACGCGAGTGTCTCGGCGGCGTTCGCCGACGTGCGCGCGAACACGTCCGTCGACCTGAACGAGTCCGACGCCGCGACGTTCCGGACGGCCGCCCAGCGGCTCCGCGACGCGACCTCGGAGTCGGCCGCCGAGGAGGCCTACCGACTCGGGACCGAGGGCGTCCTCGCCGCGGAGTACCAGGCGCTCCAGGAGCGCTCCGAACGGCTCCAGTCCCAGGGCGAGCGTCTGGAGGCGCTCGCCGAGGAGCTGTCGACCGAGCGCGCGGAGCTGGCGAACGCCAGCAACGCGACGCTGGCGGAGCAGCGCGCGCAGCTGGAGTCGATGAACGCCTCGGAGGTCGACGCGATCGTCGCCACGGTGCTCGGCGCCGGTAGCAGCGGCGGTGGCGGCGGTAGCGGTGCCGGCGTCTTCGCGCTCATGCCGACCGACTACGAGCCGGGGTCGACGACAGCCGAGGCCACGATGCTGATCGTCACGCAGTCCAGCCACGGGTCGGCGGTCAACACCGGGTCGGCCTCCGACGCCGTGACCGACGCGCAACTCGCGATGCAGGCGCTCGCCGGCGACGCGGGCGGCAGCTCGTATCTCGTCTTCGGTTCGGGCGTCATCGCCGAGGAGATAACCAACTCGATGACCGACAGCCTGCTCATCGTCGGGCCGCTGGCGCTGCTGTTCGTCCTCGTCGCCCTCGCGGTCGCCTACCGCGACCTGCTCGACATCGTCCTCGGGCTGGTCGGGATCGGCGCCGTCCTCCTGTGGACGTTCGGCTTCATGGGGTGGGCGGACATCGCGTTCAACCAGATATTCATCGCCGTACCGGTCCTGCTGATCGGGCTCTCTATCGACTACGCGATCCACATCTTCATGCGCCACAGGGAGGAGCGCACGAACGGTGACGGTGACGACGACGCGCTCGCCCCCCGCGGGTCGATGCGGACGGCCCTGACCGGGGTCGGGATCGCGCTGGTGTACGTCACCGCGACCACAGTCATCGGCTTCCTCTCGAACCTGACGAGCCCGGTCCCGCCGATCCGCGACTTCGGCGTCGTCAGCTCCGTCGGCATCGTCGCGGCGCTGGCCGTCTTCGGCCTTCTGATCCCGGCGATCAAGGTCGAACTCGACGAGCTGCTGGAATCCCGCGGGATCGACCGGACCAAACGCGCCTTCGGGACCGGCGGCGGCGCGTTCTCCTCCGTGCTGTCGGTCGGCGCGACCGGCGCCCGGAAGGCCCCGTATCTCGTCATCCTCCTGGCCGTGCTGGTCAGCGCCGGCGGTGCATACGGCGCGACGCAGGTCGACACCGCGTTCAGCCAGGAGGACTTCCTCGCGGAGGACCCGCCCGGCTGGATGGACGAGCTCCCCGAGCCGTTCGCGCCCAGCGACTACTCCGCGAAGCAGAACCTCCAGTACGTCAACGACAACTTCGTCCGGCAGGACTCCCAGGCACAGGTGCTCGTGGAAGGCGAGATAGCGCGGGCTGAGACGCTCGACGCGCTCGCCGACGCGCAGGCGCTGGCCGCCGAGAAGGGGGTGACCCAGACCCTCTCCAACGGCGACGCGAGGATCACGAGCCCGCTGACGGTGATGCGGTCGGTCGCCGCGAGCAACGAGTCGTTCAACGCGACCCTGGCCGCGGCCGACACCGACGGTGACGGCGTCCCCGACCGGGACGTGGCGGCCGTCTACGACGCGCTCTACGAGACCGCCCCGGACGAGGCGGCCGGCGTCCTCTCTCAGACCGACGGACGGTACGAGGCCGCGCGCCTGGTCGTCGCCATCGAGGGCGGCGCCGACGGCGACGCGATCACGACCCAGATGCGCGACGTGGCGGCGCAGGTCGACGGGTCCGGTCTGGAAGCGACCGCCACCGGGAGCGCGATCCTCAACAAAATCGTCCAGGACGAACTGCTCAACACCGTCGTCCAGAGCCTGGTCATCACGCTCGTGGCGACGTTCGTCTTCCTGATGATCACCTACCGGATCACGGAGGGGAGCGCGACGCTGGGCGTCGTCACGCTGTTGCCGGTCGCGTTCAGCGTGATGTGGATCCTCGGGACGATGTACCTGCTCGACATCCCGTTCAACGTCCTGACGGGGATGATCACGAGCCTGACGGTCGGGCTGGGCGTCGCCTACAGCATCCACCTCTCCGAGCGCTACAACCAGGAACTCACCCGCACGCGGGACGTGTGGACCGCGATGGACCGCGCCGTCACCGGCACCGGCGGCGCGCTGCTGGGGTCGGCGGCGACGACCGTCGGCGGGTTCGGGACGCTCGTGTTCGCCATCCTCCCGCCGCTCCAGCAGTTCGGGACGATCACCGGTCTCACGATCGTCTACGCGTTCCTTGCGAGCGTGCTCGTCCTCCCGAGCCTGCTGGTCGTCTGGACCCGGTTCGTCGAACCGGACGGTATCGGGCTGTCCGACGGGGACGACCCGTCCGACGGCGCGACGGCGCCCACCGCGTCGGTGACCGACGCCCCCGTAGCCACCCGCGAACTCAGTCGGACGGTCGCCGGTCCCGGTGAGACCGTGACCGCAACGGTCCGGTTGCGCGGCGTCGACGACCGCGTCGTCCTCCGGGAGGAGACCGGCGGTGACGCGACCGTCGTCGAGCGGTCGCCCGACCCAGTCGACGTGAGCGTCAACGGCGGATCCGTCTACGTCGCGTGGGACGGCGGCGAACCCGCGATCACCTACGAGGTCGCCGTTCCGGCGGACGCCCGCGACGGCGAACGCCTCGGGCTCGAGGGCGAGGCGCTGCTGGCGGGCGAGTCCTCCCCGGTCGAGGGCGACGCGGCCGTCGAAGTCGTCACCAACGTGTTCGAGCGCATCACCGCGTCGGGGTCGGTCTCGCAGAGCGACCTGCGCGCCGCCTACGACCGGTTCGAAGCCGGGGCCCTCTCCCGGTCGCAGCTCGAACGGGTCAACCGCGCCTGGCTCAGGGACGGCGAGGTGACGGTCGAACGCCCGGCGGATGACTGACGTCGACGACGAGGCGGCCGCCGCCGCACTCGGCGAGCTGGGCCTCTCGACGTACGCCGCGCGGACGTTCGTCGGCCTCCAGAAGCTGGGGGTCGCGACCGCGAGCGAGGTCGCCGACGTGACCGAAGTCCCGCGCTCGCAGGTCTACGGCGCCACGGACGAACTCGAGGCGATCGGTCTCGTCGACACCCAGCAGGGCTCGCCCCGACGCTACCGGCCGGTCTCGGTCGACGCCGCGCGCGACCTGCTGTACGAGCGACTGCGCTCGACCGCCGACGACGCCGCCGACCACCTCGAAGCGGTTCGCGGCGAGTGCGAACACCGCGACGACACCCAGGAGGCCATCTGGACGACCGAGGGCCGGACGAACATCACCGCCCGGATAACCGACCTCGTCTCCCGCGCCGACGACCGGGTCCTGTTCGTCACCGGCCAGCGCCGGTTCGTCGAGGGACCCGTCGCGACGGCCCTGAAAGAGGCCGACGCCGACGGGGTCTCCGTGACGGTCGCCAGCGCCGACGCGGCGACGCTCGAAGCCGCCGCCGAGACCGGCCTCGACGTCACCCGGGTCGTCGACGAGTCGGCGCCCGCGATCGACGTCGGCCGAGTCCTCGTCGCCGACGACGACACGATTGCGCTGAGCGTCCTGCCGACGGCAGGACTCCCCCACGTCGAGACGGAAGCGGCGCTCTGGAGCGAAGGGACCGGCTTCGCGACGATCCTCGCCGGTCTCATCGACGACCAGACCGGCTGACGGCCCCGGAGCCCGACCGGTTTCGATATAGCGCTCTACGATTTATCTCGTTCGGGCGGCGGCTCGACGGCAGACACGTCGGGACGACCCGCGAGGGGGCGCGCTCACGGATCGGGCGGTCGGCCGTATCACTGTTGAGAGACTGTCTCGAGTGCGTTCGTCGTCTTCTAGCCGACAGTGTCGGACCGCGCGGTTCGTGTCTGGTGAAACGGCAGACGACGTGAGAACGAGGACCGAAGGGTCGGGACGGACCTACTCCGAGTACAGCGAGTAGACGATGACGGCGAAGCCGGTGGCAGTCAGCGCGCTTTCGATAGCGAGCGCGAAGTCGGCGACCGTCTGGTTGTCGACGTTCCCGCCGAAGAGAGGGACGTTCACGCCGAACAGCGAGAAGCGTATCGCCTGGTCGATGGCGCCCGCGAGGAAGGTGCCCGCTGTGACGACCCCGAACCCGACCGCGAGATACCACAGCGGTTGCGCACCGCTCCGGCGGTAGGCCTTGTAGGAGAAGTAGGTGATCATCCCGCCGAGGATGAGCGTGATCGTCTTCAACGCGACGAGTACGATGGTACCGGGTGTAGCGTGTGGGCTCATGTTTCCTTGCGCACCTCCGACCAGAGCGATTCGAGGCGCTGGTCCGGCGTCCGGGGCTGGCGAGCGATCTCGGTTTCGAACTCGCGCTCCTCGGTCAAAGCGATGACGACTTCCTCGAAGTCGACCTCGTAGATGCTCGCGTGCTGGCCGTCCGCGCGGATCTCGGTGCCCTCGAACAGCAGCTGGGCCTCCTCCAGTCGGTCGAGCTTGCGATAGGTCGTCGACAGGGGGATGTCGCTCTCCTCGGAGATTTCGCTGGCGGTCATCGGTTCCTCCAGCGCGCTGACGATCGCCCGACAGTCCGGGTCGTCCAGCGCGTCGAGCACCTCCTGGAGGTCGGGCGCCTCGTCGTCCGCGAACGGGTCACGGACCATTCTAGCGGCCACTTACCGGACGACGGTTATAATCGCACCGACACACGGCCGGCGCGATCGGCCGCGACCCGCCGAGAGCGACCGCACCCGACGCCTCGGACACGTCACACGAATCGAACATGTTTGCCGCGGCCGCGCGGAGGGCCGTCTCGCGAGTCAGGGGCGCCCGTCGGCCCGGACCGCCTCGCCCGCGTCGTCCCACGGGAGCGCCCCGTCGTAGTTCGGCGGGACGAACCCACAGAGCGGGTCGCTCGCCAGGGGGTCACCCGTGTGGGCGTAGGCTCGCGACCGGCTCCCGCCACAGACCCCCCTGAACGGGCAGGCACCGCACTTCCCGCGCAGTTCGTCGCGGTCCCGCAGCGCCGTGAACAGCTCCGACTCGCGGTACACCTCGGCGACGTGGTCGTTCGGTACCGTGCCCGCCGACCGCGGCAGGAACCCGGAGGGGTACACCTCGCCGGTGTGGCTCACGAACGCGAACCCGTCGCCCGCGAGGACGCTCGCTCGCCGGTTCTCGTCGCTGGTGGGGGCGTCGCCCGCCTCCCCCGACCCCGACCCCGCAGATTCGGCGGCCGCCTGTCGGCGGACCCGCCGGTAGTGGGGCGCCTCCGTCGTCTTCAGGCCGAACGGCGCCTCGTCGGCCACCTCGGCCAGCCACTCCATGACGCGCTCGGCGCGCTCGGGCGGGACGGGGTCGAGCACTCGCCCGCAACCGACCGGGACGAGGAAGAACACGCTCCACAGCACCGCGCCGAGGTCCGCCACGGCGTCGCGGATCGCCGGCAGGTCCTCGACGGTGTCGGCGCAGACGGTGGTGTTTATCTGCAGCGGGATCCCGGCCTCCTGAGCCTGTCTCGCGGCCCGCATCGTCGCCTCGAAGCTCCCCGCTTCGCCGCGGAAGGCGTCGTGGCGCTCGGGGGTCGCCCCGTCGAGCGAGAGCGCCATCCGCTTGAGCCCCGCGTCGGCCAGCGCCCCGATCGAGCCGGCGTCGAGTTCGTCCGTCCCGCTCGGAGTCAGCGAGACCGTGAGCCCCCTGTCGGTCCCGTAGTCGACCAGATCGACGAGATCCGGCCGCTTCATCGGGTCGCCGCCCGAGAGGACGACCAGCTGGCGGTCGCCGAAGTCGGCCGCCTGGTCGAGCAGTTCCTTCCCTTCGGCCGTCGAGAGCTCGTCGGGATGACGGGCCGGCTGTGCGTCGGCCCGGCAGTGGTCGCAGGTCAGCTCGCAGGCCTGGGTCACCTCCCAGATGAGCACGAGCGGCCGCTCGGCGGTGTCGACGGGCGGCCGCATCAGCGCCACCTCCGCCGGCGAGCGCTCGGGCGTTCGCGGTCCGAGTTCGGCAACCCGTCGGCGGCTCCCGTCGGACTCGTTCGGGTCTCGGTCATCGCCGTGGAGTTCGGCCCGCTCCATCTAAGCGGGCCGCCGCGTTCCCAGGGAATGAAAATCCGGGGCGGTGAGTATGAAGGGCGAAGCCGTCTCGTCCGATATGTCCGACCCCGACGACCGCGAGTCCGGCGACCCCGAGCCGGGTGAGGCGCCCCTCGACGCGACCGTCGACGCGCCCCGCGGCGACGTGACCCGGGAGTGGGAGCTGTTCGTCCGCGAGGCGACCGGTGACCCCCTGACCCACGCCGGCAGCGTCAGCGCCCCTTCGGCGGAGATCGCACGGGAACAGGCCGCGCAGCTGTTCGCCTGGAGCGCCGAGACGATGTGGCTCTGTCCCGCCGACGAGACGCGGCGGTTCGCCGCCGACGGCGTCGCCCTCTCCGACCGCGCGGGCGACCGAGGGACCGACGAAACGGCCGAGGCGACCGCCGCTGGAGGTGAGGACGCGTGATATCGGTCAGCAAACTCCTCTGTGACCTGGACGCGGAGGGCGACGGGCTCCGCTACGACGCCGCCGACGAGTCCGAGAAGGCCCAGATCCGCGAGCGCAAGCAGCGCCGACCGGTCGTCGTCTGGAACTGCACGAAGCAGTGCAACCTCTACTGCGACCACTGCTACGCGGCCGCCGAGACCGAGCCCGCCCCCGGCGAGATGACGACCGCCGAGGGCAAGCGGTTCCTCGACGAGCTCTCGGAGTTCGGGGCGCCGGTCGTCCTGTTCTCCGGGGGCGAGCCGCTGGCCCGCGAGGACCTGGTCGAGCTGGTCGCCCACGCCAGCGACGCCGGACTGCGCCCCGTCCTCTCGACCAACGGCACGTTGCTGACCGAGGAGCGGGCCGAACGGCTCCGCGAGGCGGGGCTGCAGTACGTCGGCGTCTCCGTCGACGGGATGCCCGAGCGCAACGACGCCTTCCGCGGTCAGGAGGGCGCCTTCGAGCGCGCACTGGAAGGGATCGAGGCCTCCCAGGCCGCGGGGCTGAAGACCGGGCTCCGCTACACGATCACCCGACACAACGCCGACGACCTGGAGGACGTGGTCGAGCTTCTGGCCGACCGCGGCGTCGACCGCTTCTGTTTCTACCACCTCGACTACGGCGGCCGCGGCGCGGAGATCCAGGATGTGGATCTGACCCCCGACGAGCGCCGGGAGGCGGTCCGGAGAGTCTGCGAGCTGACCCGCGAGTACCACGACGCGGGCCACGAGATCGAGACGCTGCTGGTGGGCAACTACGCCGACGCCGCCTACCTCGTTGAGTACGCCCGCCGGGAGCTGGGCGAGGCGATGGCCGACCGGATCCGGGGGTATCTCCTCACCAACGGCGGCGACCCGACCGGCGAGCGCATCGCGGACGTGGACTACCAGGGCAACGTCCACCTCACGCAGTTCTGGCAGGGCTACTCGCTGGGCAACGTCCGCGACCGCCCGTTCGGCGACATCTGGACCGACGAGTCCAACCCGCTGCTCGGTGCGCTGCGCGACCGGGAGGCTCGCCTCACCGGCCGCTGCGCCGAGTGCCGGTATCAGGATATCTGCCGCGGCGGCTCCCGCCTGCGGGCGCTCTCGACCGGCGACGACCCCTTCGGCCCGGACCCGCAGTGTTATCTCACCCCCGAAGAGCGCGGGATCGACGGCGAGCCGGCCGTTCCGGACGCTGCGGACTGACTCCTGCCCACCGACGGTCGGCGCCGGCCCCGTCTCCATACACCGTTATCCGCGATATCGAATCCGGCACGCGCCGGCGATAGCCCGCGGAGAGCCGCCGCTCCCGCCCCCGACCCCGCCGCACCGTTTCGGCCGGCCTAAAATTCGGAACGCATTTATGTAGTTTAGGCTAGCCTAAATGCATGGCGCAGGAGTCGACCGTATCGAGCGACGGGGGAGACCGGGAACGCTCGGCGCACCGATGAGCGGGGTGCCACAGTACCTCCTGGCGGTCTACATCGCGGAACACCGGCGCAGTCCGCCGGTCCCGCCGGGGGTCGTCGCGGAGATGCTCGACAGGTCGCCGGCGGCGGCGACGGAGATGTGCCAGCGGCTCGCCGAGGACGGGCTCGTGTCCTACGAGGCCTACGAAGGCGTGACGCTGACGGATTCCGGACGCGAGCGCGCCGCGCAGTTGCACGAGACGTACGTGACCGTCTCGTGGTTCTTCCGGGGCGTCCTCGACCTCGACGAGTACGAGACGGAGGCGATGGAGCTGGCCGGGCTGGTCAGCCCGACGGTCGCCGAGCGGCTCGCGGCGACGCTGCCCACCGGCGCCGAGGCCGCGACCGAGTCGGGCGCCCGGGAGTAGCGCCGGCGGCGGTCGAGCGGTCCGACCGACGGCCGGGGATTCATGTGCGCGGTAGGTGAGATCGGGCCATGGTCACCCTCTCGCTTCTCGTCACGTCGGTCGTCGCCGTCGTCGGTCTCGTCGCGCTGAGCGCCTTCTTCTCCAGCAGCGAGTCGGCGATCTTCTCGCTGCCCGAGGAGTGGGTCCGCGAGGCGGCCGCCGACGGGTCGGCCGATGGCGCCACGCTGGGCGAACTCCGGTCGGACCCCCATCGGCTGCTCGTGACCATCCTCGTCGGGAACAACGTGGTCAACATGGCAATCTCCAGCATCGTCACGCTGCTGGTGTCGGAGGTCTTCTCGCCCGGAGCAGCGGTCGTCGTCGCGACGGCCGGCGCGAGCGCGCTCATCCTCGTCTTCGGCGAGATCGTCCCGAAGTCGTACGGGCTCGGCCACGCCCGGACGTGGAGCCGCCGCGTCGCTCGCCCGCTCGCCCTGGTCGAGCGCGCGCTCGGGCCGGTGGTCGTTCTCTTCGACGCGAGCACCCGACGACTGACGGCGCTCGTCGGCGGCGACCGGGGGATCGAGGAGAATCTGCTCGACGAGTGAGCCGGCGGCGGGCGGCGACCGGTCAGAACGCCTCTCGCGGTCCGACCTCGACGCCGTCGCGGCGGAACTGCAACACGTGCGCGAAGTCCTCGGGAGAGACGAGCCCGACGACCGCGCCGCCGTCCGCGACGAACGCGTATCCCGAAGGGTGGGCGCTCAGTTCGACGAACGCCTCGAAGGCGTCGGACTCGATCGGGACGCGCGGCAGGTCGTCGACCATGATCTCCCGGACTCGCGTGGTGTCGTGGTCGGCCGCGTCCGTGCGGCGGACGGCGTCGAGGGTGACGACGCCGACGGTCTCGCCGGCGTCGACGACGGGGTAGACGGTCCGTCGGTCGCGGATCATCCGGTCGGTGAACGCCGAGACCGACTCGTCGGCGTCGATCGACTCGGCGTCGAGCCGGGCCACGTCGCGCAGGGTCAGCCCCGTGAGCAGGCCCTGGAGCATCACCGTTCGCGACTCCGTCGAGGCCGCGCCGTAGATGAACAGGGCGAGCAGGATCAGCATGGGCGCGGAGTTGAGGACGCCGACGACGGCGAACAGCACGGCGAAGCCGGTGCCGAAGCGGGCGGCCGCCGCCGTCGCCGACTCGTACGGTCGCGAGCGGGCCAGCAGCGCGCGGAGGACCCGCCCGCCGTCCATCGGGAAGGCGGGCAGGAGGTTGAACACGGCCAGCAGGACGTTCGTGACGACGAGCCAGCCGAAGACGAAGCCGACGACCGGGGCCGAGGCGGGGACGGCGAGCAGGACGACGTAGCAGGCCACGCCGGTGAGGACGCTCGTGATCGGTCCGGCGATGGCGATCCAGAACTCGCGGTTCCACTCGCGGGGCATCTCATCGAGGGCGGCGATGCCGCCGAGCAGCCAGAGCGTGATCGACTGCGTGCCGATACCGTAGCGGCGGGCGGCCCAGGCGTGACCGAGTTCGTGGACGCCGACGCTGGCGAACAGGCCGACCGCGGCGCCGGCGCCGATCACCCACGGCGTCGACCCCGCGGTGAGCGTCGCCGCGTCGAACTGCGTCGGCGAGAAGGTATTGACGATTCCGGCGTACACGTCGATCTGGGTTCCGCTCCCGATGATCCACGCGAGGATGGGGAGGAAGACGACCAGAGAGACGTTGATCCGGATGGGGATCCCCCAGACGGACCCGACAGTAAAATCTCGCATCGGTCCCAGGGACGGAGTGAACCCCCAAAAGAGACGGGGGCACGCACCGGCGGGCGCCACGGGGCGCTCCGACGGAAGCCACGGGGGCGCGCTCGCCCGGCGAGTCGAGGGGGCGTCGCCGGATCGCCCGATAGTTTTTCGTGGCTGCTCGGGCGACGGTAGGTCGATGGCGACAGCCTACCTCACCGTCGACGACGCCCCGTCGGCGACGCTCCCGGAGAAGCTCGCCGCGCTCGAGGACTACGGCGTGACGGCCCTCTTCTTCTGCGAGGGCCGGCGGCTCGCCGAGCACGCCGACCACGCCCGGCGGGCCGTCGAAGCCGGACACCTGCTGGGCAACCACGCCTTCGACCACAACCACGCCTCCGACATCGCCGTCGAGGACTTCGCCGAGGAGGTCGACCGCACCGAGGCGGCCATCGACGAGGTGTACGAGGCGGCCGGCATCGAGCGGCCGGCGACGCTCTTCCGCTTCCCCTTCGGCGACAAGGGCGGCGACCGCGCCGGCGAGTTTCAAACCGTCCTCGCCGATCGGGGGTTCCGTCCGCCGAACGCCGACCTGATCGGCTACGACTTCTGGGCCGACCACGCGGGCGACCGCGACTGGTTCTGGACCGTCGACGTGGCGGACTACGACGTCGACACGAAGGCGGGGCTGGCCGAGAACGTCGCCGACGCCGCCGACCGACTCGGATCGGACTCGCGGGACATCCTCCTCTTTCACGACGGCGGCAACGACCCCGAGCAGTTCGAGCACTACCTGAAACTGCTCGACGAGCGCGGCGTCGTCTTCGGCGACCCGCTGGACCTGGTCGACGGCGTCGCGTCCGCGAGCGACTGAGCGGGCCGGAGCCCGGCGTCGACACGCCGGGCCCGATCGGCCAGCGTGGCCGGGACCGAGTCGCTTTTGCCGACACCGGCGCAATCGTCGCTCGTGCTTTCGGTCGAACTCCACGCGCACTCGGCGGCCTCCTACGACGGGCGCGACTCCGTCGACATGCTGCTGGAGCGCGCGGCCGCGGTCGGCCTCGACGCGCTCGCGGTCACCGACCACGACGAGGTGTCGGCGAACGACACGCTGGTCGAGCGCGCTCCGGAGTACGGCCTCGTCGGCATCCCGGGCATCGAGATCTCCAGCGCCGCCGGCCACGTCCTCGGGCTGAACGTCCGTGAGGCCGTCGAGCCGGGGCTGCCCTTCTCGGAGACGCTCGACCGGGTCCGCGACCAGGGGGGCATCGCCGTCGTCCCCCACCCCTTCCAAGAGATGCGCAGCGGCGTCCTCGCGAACATCGGGAAGTCGGAGCTCCGCGACGCCGACGCCGTCGAGGTGTACAACTCGCGGCTGGTCACCGGCTACTCGAACCGACAGGCCCGCCGGTTCGCCGAGCGCTACGACCTGCCGATCACCGCCGGCAGCGACGCCCACGTCAGCGACATGGTCGGCCGCGCGGTGACGCTCGTCGACGCCGAGGAGCCGACCGCCGAGTCGATCTGCGAGGCGGTCGTCGACGGCCGGACGACGCTCAAGACCCGGCGGACGCCGTGGCTCGTCAGCGCGCGGCAGGCGTACGGCAACACGCGGCGGCGCATCCGCCTCGCGCTCGACGGGCTGTTCTCGTGAGCGACGCCCGCGCGTTCGACGCCGACGGCGACCGCCTCCGCGGCGCTTCGCCCGGGCGCGTCCGCCGCGCGCTAGCCGACGGCGACCCGCTGCCCGGGACCGCCGGGTTCGCGGGGAGCGTCGACGGCCGGGTCGTCCGCGACGTACTCGGTCGCCAACCCGTGTTCACCGAGGCCGAGGACCCGACCGCCTGGAGCTTCGACCCCGCGGCTCTCTCGGACCCCGACCCGGTCCCGGCAGGTCACGCTCGCGGTCCGGGCGAGGACGAACGTGGCAGTGACGAGCGGACCGACGACGAACGGGTCTGGTCGCTCCCGGACCCCGAGCCGGTGAGCGACGACCGGGCGGCCGTCCGGGCGGTCCGGTCGGCGGTCCGGGGAGCGGTCGACGACACCGCGACCGAGGGGCTGGCCGTCGCCTTCTCCGGCGGCGTCGACTCGGCGGCGCTGGCCGCGCGGCTGTCGGCGCCGCTGTACGTCGCCGGCTTCCCGGACAGTCACGACGTGGAAGCGGCCCGGAGCGCCGCCGCGAAGCTCGACCGCCCGCTCGAAGTGGTCGAGATCGCCCACGGGGATATCGAACGGGCGGTCCCCGAAGTCGCCGCGGCGACGGGCCTGACCAACGCGATGGACGTGAGCATCGCGCTCCCGCTGTATCTCGTCGCCGAGCGGGCAGCGGTCGACGGCTACGACCGCCTCGCGGTCGGCCAGGGCGCCGACGAGCTGTTCGGCGGCTACGCGAAGGTCGCTCGCGCGCCCGAAGACGAGCGCGTCGCGGCCGAGACGGTCCGCGGCGCGCGCCGCGAGGTCGTCGGGACGCTCCCCGACCAGCTCGAACGGGACGTGCTGGCGCTCCGGGCGGCCGGCGTCGAGCCGGTCGCGCCGCTGCTCGACGACCGAGTCGTCGCCGCCGCGCTCGACCTGCCCGGCGACCTGCTCGTGACCGAGCGCGGCGAGCGCAAGTGGGCGCTCCGGCTCGCCGTCCGCGAGTGGGTGCCCGACCCGGTGGCCTTCCGCGAGAAGAAGGCCGTCCAGTACGGCAGCCTCGTCTCGCGGGAACTCGACCGGCTGGCCCGCCAGGCCGGGTTCAAACGCCGGATGGACGACCACGTCGGGCGGTACGTCGATTCGCTGTGTCGGCCGACGGAGCGAAACGGGGAGTGACCTGTCGGCCGAGTAACGACAGGAGCTAAGGCGGTCGACGCGGTAGCGACAGGACGACGAATCGGCGATGACAGGACGCGTACTCGGGGCCGCCGACCGCGCCGTCTCCCAGGAAGGGATGGCCGCGCTCGGGTTCGGCCTCACGGTGTTGATGATCGCCGTCGCCGGCGGGCTGTTGATGCAGTCCGGCGACTCGCTGTCCGACGGCGGACCGATCCTCTCGACCAGCTCCGACCCGGTCCACGCGACCGGGCCGGACAGCGGCTGGGTCCGCATCGCCCACGAGAGCGGTGACACCGTCGACGTGGCGGACGTGGACATCGTCGTGAGCCTGCCCGACCACGACAAGCGCGCGCGGTTGCACGCCCTCCCCACCGAGCGGCTCACGCAGGACGACTACAGCGGCAACCACGTCTTCACGCGGGGCCGGGCCGGCATCGACGGCGCCATCGCGGCCGCCGACGGCAACGACGCGCAACTGGAGGCCAGCGACGAGGTCGCCTTTCAGATCGAACAGCGGCGCGTCGACCTCGAACCCGGCCAGACCGTGACGGTCACGCTCCGCCACACCGAGTCGGAGACGCGACTCGCCAGGGAGCGGATCGACGTCGTGGAGTGAGCGACGCGGGAGGTTACTCGGGGACCGTCTCGATCGCTCGCCGCCCGATCTCGGCCACGTCGGGGTCGAGCGCGTCGGTCGCTTCGAGGTCTTCGGCGGTGAACCAGCGCCAGGCGTCGGCGGGCTGTTCGCCCGCTGCGGGGTCGATCTCCCGGGAGTCGGCGCGGGCGTAGTAGACGAGGTCGACGTGCTGGTGGCCGACGAAGCCGTCGTGGACGTTCACGTCGGCCAGTTGGACGTGCCGGGGTTTGGGGAGCGCCTCGACGGTCGCCGAGCCGATGTCGTCGCGTTCGGCCACGAGTTCGGCGTCGAGGCCGGTCTCCTCGCGGACCTCGCGCAGGCCCGCCTCGTGGGGGAGTTCGTCGCGGTCGACGTGACCGCCGGGCGGGAGCCACTTGCCGAGCCCCTCGTGTTCGTGGAGCGCGACGGCGCCGTCGCCGACGACGTAGACGGTCGCGGTGTCGTGTCGGGTCGTCTCCATAGCGGCCCGAGGGCTACGCGGGGCTTCGGTGTTGGGAAACGTATCCGGCGCGAGAAACGTCCTCAGGGAGCGGTGAACTCCTCTTCGGCTTCGAGGAGCTCGTGGTAGCGGTTTCGGATGGTCACTTCGGAGATGTTGGCGACTTCGCTGACCTCGCTCTGGGTGACCTTCTCGTTGGCGAGCAGGGAGGCGGCGTACACCGCGGCGGCGGCGAGGCCGACCGGGGACTTCCCGGAGTGGACCCCCTGCTCTTTGGCCGTGTTCAGTAGCTGGCGCGCCCGGCGCTCGACCTCGTCGGGCAGGTCCAGGTCGGAGACGAACCGGGGCACGTAGCTCTCGGGGTCGGCGGGCTGGATCTCCAGCGACAGCTCGCGAACCACGTAGCGGTAGGTGCGTGCGATCTCGTCCTTGTCGACCCGGGAGACCGCCGCGATCTCGTCGAGGCTGCGCGGGGTGCCGGCCTGGCGGGCGGCGGCGTACAGCGCCGACGTGGCCACGCCCTCGATGGAGCGACCTGGGAGCAGGTCCTCGTCGAGCGCGCGGCGGTAGATCACGGAGGCGGTCTCGCGGACGTTCTCGGGCAGCCCCAGGGCCGAAGCCATGCGGTCGATCTCGCCCAGCGCCTGCTTGAGGTTGCGCTCCTTGGAGTCGCGTGTGCGGAACCGCTCGTTCCATGTGCGCAGCCGCTGCATCTTCTCGCGCTGGCGCGAGGACAGGGAGTTACCGTAGGCGTCCTTGTCCTGCCAGCCGATGTTGGTCGAGAGACCCTTGTCGTGCATCATGTTCGTCGTCGGCGCGCCGACGCGCGATTTCTCGTCTTTCTCGTTGGCGTCGAAGGCGCGCCACTCCGGACCGGGGTCGATCTCGTCCTCCTCGACGACGAGGCCGCACTCCTCGCAGACCGTCTCGCCGTGCTCCGCGTCCGACGCGAGGTTGCCCCCACATTCCGGACAGACGAGCGTCTCGGACTCCCCCTCGTCTCGCTCGCGGGCCTCTTCGCGCTCGCTCGTGTGGCGTCTGATAGTGGTGTCGGTCATTGGTTGCAAACTGTGCGGGGATGACCCCGCCAAAACCGCCTCACCGGATTATGTGTTGTGGACCAGGCGACTTAAATCTTTCCCAAAATCAGCCCAAGATCACACCTCTACGCTCGACCATACTTAATCTATCGATCCGATCGTTCCTCCCCGACAGATTCGAGCGAACGAGCGCGCCGATATCGGTCGATAGCGTCGCCGAGGGTGGGATACTCGGACCGAGCACGTTCGGCCGTCAGCGGCCGGATTCGACCGTCGACGAGAGGGATGCGTCGGTCGAGAGGCGCGATTCGGGGCGAAAGCCGGGATTTCGACGCTGGCGCGCGCGGCGGAGACGGCCGTGCAGCGGAGGTCGACCGGGGGTCGCGAGCGGGCGGTCCGGCCCGGCCGCGGCCGGCCGAGGGCGGGCATCGAAACCCTTACCGCCGGGCCACGCCTCGCGTCGGCCATGAGCGACACGGAGAACGCGGTCGAGCCCGAGGAGGTGCGCCACGTCGCGCAACTGGCGCGCATCGACCTCGACGACGAGGAGGTCGACCGCTTCACCGACAAGTTCGCCGACATCCTGGGGTACTTCGAGACGCTCGACGAGGTGCCCGAGGTCGACGAGGAGGAGGAGTTGGCCAACGTCATGCGCCCCGACGAGGTGCGCGACTCGCTCCCCCAGGAGGAAGCGCTCGACAACGCCCCCGAGTCCGAGGACGGCTACTTCAAGGGCCCGAACGTCTCGTGAGGACCGACCGCCAGCGATAGTTACACATGAGCACGGAGTACAACGGCTACATCACGACGGAGCGAATCGACGGCGCATCGGACGGTCCCCTCGCCGGGAAGACCGTCGCCGTCAAGGACAACATCTCCACCGAGGGCGTCCGCACGACCTGCGGGTCGGCGATGCTCGACGACTACGTCCCCCCCTTCGACGCGACGGTCGTCGAGCGCCTGAAGGACGCGGGCGCCACCATCCCCGGCAAGACCAACATGGACGAGTTCGGGATGGGCACGACCACCGAGACTTCGGCGTTCGGCCCGACGGAGAACCCCGTCGCCGAGGGCCACGTCCCGGGCGGCTCCTCGGGCGGGTCGGCCGCGGTCGTCGCCGCCGGGGACGCGGACGTGGCGCTGGGTACCGACACCGGCGGGTCGGTCCGCGCGCCCGCCGCCTTCTGCGGCGTCGTCGGCATCAAGCCCACCTACGGCCTGGTCTCGCGGTACGGGATTGTCGCCTACGCCAACTCCCTGGAGCAGGTGGGCCCCATCGCGCCGACCGTCGAGGAGGCCGCGGAACTGCTGGAAGTGATCGCCGGTCCCGACGAGCGCGACGCGACTACTCGGGACGCCACCGAAGAGAACGGCGAGGGCGCCTACGACTACGCGGCCGCCGCCGACGGCGACGTGGACGGGCTAGACATCGGCGTCCCCACCGAACTCCTCGACGGCGCCGACGAGCGCGTCACCGCGGTGTTCTGGGACGCCATCGACGAGCTCGAATCGCGGGGCGCCAGCTACCACGAGGTCGACCTGGAGAGCCTGCGCCGCGCGGTCGAGGCCTACTACGTCATCGCGATGAGCGAGGCCTCCTCCAACCTCGCCCGCTTCGACGGCGTCCGCTACGGGCAGTCCGGCGGCTACGACGGCAACTGGAACGAGACGTTCGCCCGCGCTCGCGAGGAGGGCTTCGGCGAGGAAGTCAAATCGCGGGTCCTGCTGGGCACGTACGCCCTCTCGGCGGGGTATCACGACAAGTACTACAAGAAGGCGCAGGACGCCCGCGCCTGGATCAAGCGGGACATCAACGACGCGCTGGAGGGCGCGGACGTGCTCGCCTCGCCGACCATGCCCGTCCCGCCGATGGAGATGGGCGAGAGCCTCGACGACCCGCTGACGATGTATCTCGCCGACGCGAACACGACGCCGGTCAACCTGGCGAACGTGCCGGCAATCTCCGTGCCCGCCGGCGAGACCGACGGCGGGCTGCCCGTCGGGCTCCAGCTGGTCGGGCCGGCGTTCGGCGAGAAGGCGATTATTCGCGCCGGCAGCGCGCTGGCCTGAGCCCGGGCGAACGGTGGGGATCGACGCCGCGGGACACGAATTTTCAAGCCGCTGTGGGACGACAACCGGGCATGAGCGACGAGGACGACCGGGCGACCGACCCGAGCGAGGCGTTCGGGCTGGTCGCCAACGAGACGCGGTTTTCGATCCTGCGGGCGCTGTGGGACCTGTCGGAGCGGCGCGAGCGGGCGGCGTCGTTCGGGGCGGTCCGCTCGGAGGCGGGCGTCCGTGACTCGGGGCAGTTCAACTACCACCTCGACAGGCTCACGCCGGAGTTCGTCCGCGAGGTCGACGAGGGGTACCGGCTGACGGAGGCGGGCCGACGGGTCGTCGGCGCGGCCGTCTCCGGCGTCTACACGGACCGCGACGTGACCGTCGGGCCCGAACCGGTGGGGGAGTGTCCCGGTTGCGGCGGCGAACTCGAACTCCGGTACGAGGACGGGTACGTCCTCGTCGAGTGCGGCGACTGCGGGCGGGGCGTGTTCGACATGTCGACGCCGCCGGTGCTGGTCGCCGAGTGCGACGACGGGGAAGTCGTGGACGCGCTGGTCCGCCACGCGACGGCGGCCTTCCAGCGGATGAACCGCGGCTTCTGCGTCTACTGCGACGGCCCGCTCGACTCGGTCGTCGAACCCCTCGTCGACGCCGACGACGACTCGGACCCGGTGGTCGAACTGTCCTGTCGGGCCTGCGACCGGACCTTCCGGTGGAGCGTGGCCGCGGGCGTCCTCGACCACCCGGCCGTCGTCGCGATGCTGTACGAGGCGGGGATCGACGCCCGCGAGTTCCCCGTGTGGGGCGTGTTCACCCGGCTCGACCGCGACGTGCGGGTAACCGGCGAGGACCCGCTCCGGATCGAGGTGTCGATCGGCGTCGACGACGCCCGAATGGAACTTCTCGTCGACGGGGACCTGACGGTCGTCGACCACGAGCGGGTCGAGTGAGCGGCCGCCGTCTCAGACCGTCGCGAGGTAGTCCTCGACGGGGACCGCGCGGCCCCAGAAGTGGGCGTGTACGTCGCGGCCGAGTTCGACGGCGCCCTCGCCGGAGCCGACGAGGACGGCGTCGAGATCGGAGACGCCGTCGCGTGTCGGCAGCGAGAGCGCGACCAGGTCGGCCGTGACGGTAAAGGAGAAGGGCAGGTCGGCGACGCGCTCGTCGATGCAGGCGGGCGCACCGTCGGCGTAGCGCTCGATGGCCTCGTCGACCAGGCGGTCGTCGACGACGACTTCGGCGTCGAGGACGCCGCGGTCGGCGAGTTCGTCGACCATCCGGGCGAAGCGGGGGTAGTACACCTGCGCGCCGACGCGCAGCCAGTCGGCCTCGCGGAACAGCTCGATCGCCCAGCGTTCGAGGTACTGGGGGTTCCGGGCGGGGTTGCGGTACAGCTCCCACTCGCCCGCGCCGGCCAGGCGCTGCCTGAACCGCCGCGGGAGCGCCGACACGTCGTGGTCGTCCCAGAACTCGTCGTCGAGCAGGTCCTCGACCGCGTCCTGCCGGTCCAGTTCGTCCGCGACCAACCGCCCGCGAGCGGTCAGCTCCCACCGGGCGGACTCGCGGACGAGACCGCGGTCGGCGAGTTCGTCCAGCGTCTTGTAGACGCCCGACTGACTCACGTCCAGGTCGGCGTGGAGGGCGGCCGTCGCGCGGGGGTCGCGCTCGACCGCGCGGAGCAGGGCCGAGCGCAGCTCCGAACGCGCCACGTAGGTGACCAGGGAATCACCGTTCATACCCACAAAACTGAGGGTGGGTCGGTTTTAATGGATGCGGTTCGTTCACGGACAGATGGTCGGGTGGCCCCCGATTTCCCACTGCTCGAGCCTTCACACGCCGTAGTACGTTACACGACTCGTGGAACCGTCCAGCGACCGTCCGCGATTCCACACGAAATTTAATATAATTTATACTTCTGGCCGCGCCACCCGGTGACATGGACGAGGACAAGTATCCCGCGCCGTCGAGTCGCCGTCGGTTCGTCAAGGGGATGGTCGGCAGCGCGGCGCTGGGGTCGCTCGGCGTCGCGGGGTCCGGACTGACGACGGTACCGACCAACCGGACCGGGGTCGGCGGCGGGAACGTCGAGGCGAAAGTCATCAGGAACACGGACGGGCCGGCGCCGCGCGGGATGTCCCAGATACCGGTGACCGTCGAGGACGGCTATCTCAAAGGCGTCTGGCCGACGGCGACGGACGGTGGCGAGGTCGCCGACGGCGCTGCCAAGACGACACTGGGCGGGACGACCTACTCCAGCAAGTGGTTCCAGTACTGCGGCATCCAGACCCACCCGAAACTCGTCCCCGACAGCGAGGCGGACAACTTCATCCGCGCGGACCCGGGCGGCCGCTACGACTGGGAGGCCGAGATGGAGCCGGGGACGAAACTCGCCGTCGAGATGTTCGACGACTACGAGGAGTGGGGCAACGGCGTCGGCGACGCCGGGCTCGGCAAGCCCGCCGCGGCGACCTGGCGCTCGGTCGAGACCGACTCGACGCTCCCGGTACAGGTCATCCGCAGCCCCGAGATCGAACGCCTCGCCGAGGACGACGAGTGGCTCGCCGCGAGCACCGAGCAGGGCTTCATCGCCTGGCTCAACAAGTGTACGCACCTCTGCTGTGTCCCCTCCGGGTTCAAGCAGTCGGCCACCGTCGACGGCGCCGAGAACGCCGTCTACTGCCAGTGCCACCAGTCCGTCTACGATCCCTTCGACGTGGTCTCGAAGGTCGTCACCGCCTTCCCCCGCCCCGAGAACTGACCCCGGCCGTCCTCCGATAGACTTCGACCGGGACCGCGCGGTCCCGCGGAAACGTTTACTCGTTCGCGACTCACAAGAGGTTTTTCAGCATCTACCGTGTAGGATGGGGTGATGCCCCAGATCGAGGTTTCCGAAGACCTGTACCGCCAGATCGAGACCGAATCGGCGGACGGCGACATCGACACGGCGCTCTGGAAGATGGTCGGCGCCTACCGCCGCGCGAACAATCCCGAAGCCGACAGGACCTGATCGCCTCGCTGGTTCTCCCGGTCGGTGCTCCGTCCGACAGCGACAGTTATCTCGATAGTGGTCGTCGTGTCTCCATGGCCGACGACGCGAACGGCGGCGACGGGACCGGACGGGACGAAAGCGAGGTCGACGGAGTCGACAGCGACGAGACCGACGGGGCTGGGATGGGAGTAGGGATCGCGATCGGCTCGGGGATCGGTGTGGCGCTGGGGACGGCGATGGACGACCTCGCGCTCGGCATCGCCATCGGAATCGGCGTCGGCGTCGCCATCGGCGCCGCGTTCGAGGGGTCCGACCTCGGCGAGTCGTGACTCAGCGCAGCCCCTCGTAGACGTCGGCGAGCCGGTCGACGGAGTGTTCGACGCTGATGGCGTCGCGGCGGGCGAGACACTCCTCGCTCAACCGGTCGCGCTCGGCGAGCGTCCGCGCGATCACGTCGCGGAATGCGGCCACGTCGTCGGGCGGCGCCTTGTAGCCGGTCTCGCCCTGGTCGATGGTGTCCGCGAGGGCGGCGCTGGCGACGCCGGCGACGGGCGTCCCGCAGGCGTTGGCCTCCAGCGCCGCGATTCCCTGGGTCTCGACCGGGCTCGGGAACGCGAACACGTCCAGCGCGGTGTAGAAGGAGGGCAGCTCCTCGCGGTCGAGCCACCCCAGGAAGTGCGCCTCGGCGTCCGCCTCGGCCGCGGCCCGCTCGATGTCCTCGCGGGCGGGCCCGTCGCCGCTGAACACCAGGGTCACGTCGAGGCCGCCGGCCGCCTCGACGATCGCCGGCAGGTTCTTCTCGTAGCCGTGGCGGCCGGTGTAGCCGACGAGCGGCCCCTCGGGGAGGCCGTGGCGGTCGCGGAATCGCTCGGTCTCGACTGGGCGGAAGAAGTCCACGTCGACGCCGTTGGAGACGACCTCGACCGTCGTCGTCGTGCCCAGGGTGTCGCGGACGTGGTCGGCGGTCCGCTCGCTTGGCGCGACGACCACGTCCGTCCGGTCGAGAAAGCGCCGTTCGTACTCCTCGGCGCTGCGCTCGACCGCCCGCTCGATCGGCCGGGTGAAGGCCAGATACTCCGCGTACTCGCTGGTCGGCGTGTGGTAGGAGGCCACCATCGGCAGGTCGTGTTTCCGGGCGAGGCGCAGCCCGGCGAGGCCGAGGCTGAAGGGTGAGTGAGCGTGGACGACCTCGGCGCTGTCGACGGCTTCGGGGACGCCGGGGACGCCGACGCGAAAGCCCTCGTAGAAGGGGAACGGGAGACTGCTGACCGGATACTCCCCCTCTACCGGGTCGTGGTCGCTGCCGGGGTAGACCACGTCCATGCGACCGCCGCGGCGGTGCCAGCGGTCGCGCCAGGTCTGGATCGTGTAGGTGACGCCGTTGTGAGTCGGCAGGTAGGAATCGGTGAACGCGGCCACCCTCGGCAGGTCCATGGGACCACCGTATGCCGAGCGGGACTTAATGCGTTGCCATCTCCGCGCGTCCTCGTCGCGTTCCGGACTGCCCCGCCGAGACCGGCGCCGACCGAACGCAAAGTATACCTGCCGCTCGGCGACATCTCGGAACGTGGACACCGAGGCCATCGCTCGCGAGCGCATCGACCGCCTGCGCGAGTTCGCCAGGGAGGCGACCGTCGACGGCGACGCCGAGCGCGCCCGCCGCTACGTCCGCCGCGCCCGCCGCATCGCCGAGCGCAACCGTCTCGCGCTCCCCCGCGAGTTCACCCGCTTCACCTGCGACCGCTGCGACGCCTACCTCCGCCCCGGCGCGAACGCCCGCGTCCGCCTGGGGGACGGCCACGTCGTCGTCACCTGCGACTGCGGCGCACAGGCCCGCTACCCCTACGACTGACCGCTCGCGACCGCCTGCGAACGCTCTCGACCGCGAATTTCCGGCCCGTCACCACCCGTAACCTTTGAACGGCTTCACTCCTACTGGTAGAGACATGAGTGATTCCACACGGGCACAGCGGATCCACGAGCTCGACGTGACGGTCTGGGTCGGCAAGAACGGCCTCGACCCCGTCGAGGACGAACTCAACGACCAGCTACAGGACAGGGAGTTCGTCAAGACGAAGTTCCATCGGGCGGCCAGAGGGGGGACTACCACGGAGGAGCTCGCCGACGACCTCGCCGACCGGGTCAACGCGGAGGTGGTCCGGACTCGCGGGCACACAGCGGTGTTCGAGCGATGATAGGCGGCGGCCTCGGGCCGCTCCAGGCGGAGACCGCAGTCGAACCGGACGGCGCCGTCGCGAGCTTCCTCGCCGACTCGTTCGGGCTCGAGGCCCCGCTCGCCAACGCCGTCGGCTCGGCGGTCACCTTCTTCGTCGCCTTCGTCGCGCTGTACATCCTCGGACGGGTCGTCATCAGCCCCGTCGTCGGTCGCTTCCTCTCCGCCCGCGAGCTCGACGAACACGCGCGCAAGCCGCTCCGGAAGCTCACCAACTTCTTCATCGCGTTCGGCGCGCTCGGCGTCGCCTTCGCCTTCGCCGGCTACGGCAACATCCTCACCTCCATCGCGACCGTCGCCGCCGCGGCCACGCTCGCCATCGGCTTCGCGCTCCAGGACGTGCTGAAGAACTTCGTCGCCGGTATCTTCATCTACACGGACAAGCCGTTCCGCATCGGCGACTGGATCGAGTGGGACGGCTACGCCGGCGTCGTCGAGGACATCAGCCTGCGCGTCTCCCGCGTGCGTACCTTCGACAACGAACTGCTCACCGTTCCCAACTCCCAGCTCACCGACGGCGTCATCAAGAACCCCGTCGCCAAAGAGGAGCTGCGCCTGAAGTTCCTGTTCGGCATCGGCTACGAGGACGACATCGACAAAGCGACCGAGATCATCGTCGAGGAGGCCGACGACCACCCGGACATCCTCGACGACCCGGCGCCGTCCGTGCGGCTGACGGAACTGGGCGACTCCTCGGTCGGTCTCCAATCGCGGATCTGGATCGCGAACCCGAGTCGCGCGGACTTCGTCAAGACCCGCGGCGAGTACGTCACCGCCGTCAAGGAACGGTTCGACGAGGAGGGGATCAACATCCCCTACCCCAACCGCACCATCGGCGGCGGCATCGAACTCTCGAACGTCGAGGGGATCGTCGAACCGACGACGGGCGACGACTAGCAACCGGCACCCACTTTTTGCGGGCGGGGGTTTCCTCGGTCGCCTTCGGCGACCTGCGGGAACCCCCGCCCGCAAAAACTTGGGGAAAAAGGACCGGACGACTCGCTCACTGCGTTCACGGGTCGCTCCGCTCCCCGTTCACAACGAGGTGCTCCCGTTGGTCGCACCTCGCACCGTTCGCTCGCGTCCGGTGAACCGGCGCCTGCGGCGCCGGATGCTCGGTGCAGGCCAGCCTTTCCCCGGGTCGGCCGACGAGACGGCCTCCCGGCCACCGCGACCGCCCCGCTACCGCCCTGCTACCGCGACCGTCCCGCTACCGCTCCAGACCGCCGCTACGCTCCGCTCGTTTCCGCTACCTCCGTCGTCTCTGCCGGGTACACCTCCGCCAGCAGTTCGCGGACGGCGTCGGTGACGAACTCGGGGTTGTCCAGGTTCGAGGCGTGGCCGCCGCCGGGGACGGCGCGGAGTGTCGCACCGCCGATCTCGGTGGCCAGGTGGCGGGCCTGCCGACGCATGAACGGCGCCTCGTGCTCGCCGTAGAGGACGAGCGTCGGCGCGGAGATCGCGGGGAACCGAAGCTCGGTGTGGTGGAACCCCGCCACCGCGCCGATGACCTTGGCGAACTCGTCGGTGGCCATCTTCGGGCCGGTCTCGCGGATCCGCTCGATCTGCTCGTAGTCGCCGCTGACCCCCTCGCCGGAGATCTTCTCCTGCAGCCAGACCATCGCCTTCTCGACGCGCTCGTAGCCGACCAGTCGCACGGGCGGGACGGTCGCGCGGAGCAGCAGCGACCGCTGGATCCGCTCGCCGACGGAGAGGATCTCCGGCGCGAAGGTGTCGGCCAGTACCAGCCCGGCCACCCGGTCGGGGTGGCGCGCGGCGTACACCTGGGCGATACAGCCGCCGGTCGAGAGCCCGCAGAGCACCGCTCGGTCGATCTCGAGCGCGTCGAGCAGGGCGTCGAGGTCGTCGGCGAACAGGTCGACGGAGTAGCGGCCGCGCCGGGACCCGCCGGTGCGGCCGTGGCCGCGCACGTCGTAGCCGACGGTGGTGTACTCGTCGCTCAACGCCGTCAGTTGCGGGTCCCACTGGGAGTGGTCGACGACGGCGCCGTGGACGAACACGACCGGCGGCCTCTCGCCGCGGCGCTCGTAGTACGTTTCGATGTCGTTCGTGCTGACGGTGGGCATGGGAGTCAGTACGCGCTCGGCGGGGATAAGGTCGTCAGCGGCGTGGGGGCGGAGTGGTACTGCGCCGGGGGTAGCGGTGCTGTGCAGAGCGAGAGCGTTGCTATGCGGGGCGGTGGCCGGGAGGCCGTCCCGTCGGCCGACCCGGGGACAGGCTGGGCTGCACCGAGTATCCGGCGCGGAGCGCCGGTTCACCGGACGCGAGGGAGCGAAGCGACTGAGTCGTCCGGCTTTTTCCCCACGTTTTTGTGGCGGAGGATGGGTCGCGGGCCGTTGGCCCGCGACCGCAAACCGTGGCGGCTCCGCCGCCACGCGCCCGCAGCGCGCCGAAGGCGCGCGAGGAGCTCTCCGGCACAAAAAGTGGTTATGAATGGACGGACTCCCGGGGTTGCCCGGTCGTTCGAGCGCGGGGAATCCCGCTTGCCTCCTCCACCCCGCGACCCTGCGAGCGACGGGTGTCCGAGGGTCCGCTGCTCGCTTCCGCGCCTGACGGAGTGCCCTCGATCAACCGCGGCCGCGCGTCCCTGCAGACGCGAAGCCGCGGACCGCCGTCCCCGTAGGACGAGGCTTCTATGTTGGCTTGCGGGGCCCACGCCCGTCGGACCGGACGCCCCCGGTGTTCGGCCCCTGCTAAAGGCCATACCGCAGGTGACGAGCAGGGCCTAGCTGCCCGGCCTAGTCCACCTCAACGTACCCCCGTCCATCATAAGGACCTTTCGGGTCACTCCGACGATACGGTCCCGAGATCGGCCGACCGCGACGGCGCTCAGAGCAGGCCGAGGGTCCGCGACCACCAGAGACTGGCGACCGGGACCAGCGCGGCGGCCGCTATCGTCGCCCACCGGTGGGAACTCATCACCGTCGGCGCGTCCATCCCGACCACGACCTCGACGGGGACGGTCGCCGCCCAGACGGCGAGGACGACGACGATGAAAAAGCCCAGCGCGATGCCGACGCCGGCCGCCAGCGGCGGGTCGGTGCGCTCGTCGCGGCCCGCGGCGAGCACGATCGCGGCCACGAGCGCGAAGATCCCGCCGACCAGCGGGTTCAACGCGCCCTCGCCGTAGTAGGTCCCCACGGCCGAGCCGACCGCGGTCCTGACCAGCACGTAGGGGAGACCCAGCGACACGAGCACGAGCAGGCACCCGACGACGCCGACCAGCGGCGCGAGCCGCGTCTGCTTCATGTCCCCGACTCCGCACGCTCCGGTTTTAACGACCCCGGTCTCGCGCCGAGGGCATCGGCTCGGCCGCTCCGAGACGGCCCAGCGCCCGGTCGCCGAGCCGAAACACGGACAACAGGGGAGGCCGAACCGCCGGGTATGGGATTCGGTGACACCGCGAAGAAGATCCAGCGCGTGACCGACATCGCGGAGAAGCTCTACGAGCGGCTCAACCAGGTGGTCGAGCAGGTGCAGGACCTCAAAGAGCGGGTGGAGTCCACCAGCGACCAGCTCGACTCGATGGACCGAGAACTGGCCGAACAGCGCGCCATCGTCGAGGCGCTCGCCGAACAGCAGGGCGTCGACCCCGACGCCGTCGTCGCCGAACGGCTCCCCGACCCCGACGCCGAGGGCGAGGGCGAGTCGGACGGGACCGACGCCGACGGGAGCGGCGACGAGAGCGACGACGAGACGGGATCGAGCGCCGGCTCGACCGCGGCGGACGCCGCGAACAGCGCCGACGCCTCCGATTCGACCGACTCCGCCGCGACGAACGACTGACCGAAACCCGCCGCGCGGTGTCGTTCTCGCCGCTGGGCGACTACTCGAACAGCCGCTCGTGTTCGACTTTGAGACAGCGGTCCTGCACGAAGTTCCGGCCGACGGCTTCGACGCGCTCGCCGGCCTCGTCGTGAGTGATACCCAACTGGAGCCAGACCGTCCCGGCGTCGTCGCGGTCCAGCGCCCCGTCGACGATCTCCGGCACCTCGTCGGTCGGCCGGAACACGTCCACGATGTCGATTTCCTCGTCGACCTCGGCCAGCGAGTCGTACGGCTCCCGCCCGAAGATCTCGTCCGCGTAGGGGTTGATCGGGATCACCTCGTAGCCCTGTTCGCGCATGTACGCCGGGATGTCGTGGGCGGCCTTCCCCGGCGTGCTCGATAGGCCGACGACGGCGATCGTGTCCCCTTCGAGGATCTCTCTGAGCGTGTCGTCGGAGTCGACTGGCATACCCGAACAGTGGGCCGAGACGCGCAAAAGACTGCCGGCTACCGCTCCAGAGGATCCGGCGTCGCCTCGGGAATCGTCGTCGACACCGAGCCATCCGCATCGACGGTGACGGCGTGGTCGAACAGCTGCTGGAGCGTGTTCAGCGTCTCGCCGTCGTGGGCCGTCGACTCGATGATGTGAACGCCCATCGCGTCGGCGTTCTCGATGCGGCTCGTGAACACGTGCATGAACCGGAAGACGGTCTGCACGTCCGAGTACATCAACAGCGTCGACAGCGAGTCGACCAGCACGCGGACGTTCTCGACGCCGCGCTCCTGGCGGAACTCCTCGACGAACTCGGAGAACTTGATCCCAATGCCCGTCATGTCCTCCGGCGAGGAGGCGTACTTGACGATGTCCGTGTCGCGGGCGCTCCGTCCCTGATGTTTCGTCACGCAGTCGACGATGCCGATGTTGACCGAGCCCGGGTCCGAGACCAGCGCCTCGTAGTCGTTGAGGACCCGACTCGCGCTGTCGCGGGTGGTGACGACGATGACCCCCTCGCCGTGTTCGGAACCGTGGGCCAGCACGTCGAGCGCCATGCGACGCTTGCCCGACAGCGGCGGCCCGGAGACCAGCAGGTTCGTACCCGGGGCAACCGTCGCGTTCCCGAACGTCGATCCGAGGTCGTACATTCCTACGGGAGTCACCACCGTTCCGTCACGAACCGCGACCGGTCCGCTCGATACATGTCGATTAGTCTCGGCGGTCGTTAAAATCTTTATTATGGCCCCGACGCCCGGGACCGCTCGCACGACCGAACCGATTCACCGCCGGCCCTCGGGCCGGGTCGTTATCGTCGCTCCCCCATCACGGATCGGGACGTTTAAACACCGATGCTCGTGTAGAAGTTTGTGAGGGCGCTTAGCTCAGTTTGGACAGAGTGCTTGGCTTCGGACCAAGCTGTCGCGGGTTCAAATCCTGCAGCGCCCACTTCCTTTGGTGTTGACCCGTAGCTAAGGGAATCTGCCGGTAGAACCCACCAGTCATGGGTATTAGACCATCATCGTGGCTGTGGGCAAGTGCATCCCAACATGCTACCTGCGTGTTTACTACTGACTCGTTCGCCATCTCCTGATTCGTTAAATCCAAAGTGCGGGCGGAGTTTAACACTAGTATTATTCTAGTTACAAGTGGTCTCAGAAGAGATGTTCTGAGCGGTACTCAACTGGACCACCACACTCTGGGCATCTCTCTCCCGGTGACCGTCGGAAATCTTCTTGACAAGCTATACATTTTATACCATTGCATGAACTCTACTTCTCTCACATTATTTAATGTATTATAATGTTGTAAATAACTTATATCATTTCTGTCTACCCGTCTCCGGTGATCTCTTCCATTACGTTTAGTAATGGTTTTCTCAATCCTCTAGCGGCTAAGTAATCATCTTCGTGTATTACCTTTGTCTCGTCAATTGAGACCGTACCGAATATCTTGTAAGTCTCACCTTGGTCAAAGACCAAGATTAGATAGAGTTGTTCACCGTCTATTTTTATCATCGACAGCACACCGAACTCACGGGCTTGTACAACCCAGCCGTTGAATTCTTGTCCTTCGTTCCAGGGAATCCGGTTGTTCTTTACTCTATCTCCTTCTGAAATGATGATGCGACCTACCTTTTCAACAGATTCGTGCATAGCTAAACTCCTTGATTGGAAATTGATTAGTTGATTCTATTACGAACGTCATCCACAGCCTTCTCTGGGTTTTCGTGGATTGCTAGATTATCAATAGTCACTATGAACCGCATATCTGGTGTGACTTCACCAGTTCGTATTTCGTAAATCCCGTCCTCGTTTCGGACGAATACTGCTGGTATATTTCCACCAGGATTAGTGTTTATTATGACGTAGACAATAGTCCGGACTTCGTTCTGCTCAACAATTTTGGCATCTTGAGCTTCGTTCAGTGCTAGTTTGATGATTTGTCCGATACCGTCATCGAAGTGGTCGGGTATCTGTACGTCGTATTCTTCCGTGAATTTGTCTTCATTCGTCATACGCATCCGTGAAAAAGTGAGGTTGTTTAATATACTTTCTCCCAGAATTTTCAAAAATAAAAGCTTCTGTCTAACTATTTTTAGACTGGGTATTTAATACCGAAAATACAAACTACAAAATCCGTTAGTAGTAGTCAGTCCAGAGAGCGTACAGAACCACTCCAATGCCTGTTGGGATTAATAATCCGAACAAGGTCCTCAAGATGGATTGTCTGAAGTATGTAGCAACGGCCGGAAACTGACCGAAGATTGCTCCCAGAATCATTACGAACAAGAGAACTGAGACTATAGCTCCTAGCCAGCCCCAAATCTGTCCGGCGAGAGTCATGGCAGATCGAAGGAGAAGTAGTTTGAAATGACTATCGACGCTGGAAGTGCTCATAAACCCGTTCGCTCGTTTGAATTGAGCGGTGTCGGAGCCTGTTTCTAACGTCTATCAGTCGGGTGGTTTCGTCCTTGAGCATGTAGGAAGCTAGGCTGTGACGTAGTGCGTGCGGGTGCAATTCTTCCGGTTCTGCTGACTCTCCGTCAGTCCTTCGAGGACAAACATCTGCTTCCACTGCTAAGTCTTCAACTACGTTCCTCACGGTCTCGGTCGTGATGTGGTCGCTTCCTTCTCGTGAAGGAAATACCATTGAGAATCGAGGTCCCGGAAGTATTATCGAAGATGAATTAGTGAGTAAACCTTCATTCACCCCTCTCGATGTTCAGTAACCCAATGTTCGGCAGGTACTAAATGAGGACGAGGACAATCAGGACAATCGGCTATATTGTTGATGGCTACCGTCACAACCATGCCGCAGTCACATCGGATATGGCAGTCTCGGTCAAGATTCATTTGTATCACCAGCTTCCTCTGTGATTCTCTTTCAAGGTCTTCGAGACCTGTGGTTATTTCATTGATTGCATCACCGAGCTTGTCTGTTTTAGAACTCTTCTACGAGCTGAACCAGTAGTGCCGCTATGATCGCACCGACAAACAACCAGACTAATATCTCTACGAAATTCGGTAATAGATTGACTAAGACCATACCAATGTCCTGATTCCAAATCGTAATTGCGACGACCAACATTACGACTATGATGATGGTTGAAACGAACGCCTCCACCACGTCATCAGGGTTCATTCGTCGTCACCCCCGTTCATTTGATTGATTTTGATCCGGTTGTCGATAGAGAGGACGAGTAGTGCGAAGAGAGATAATGCCATAATAGAGACGACTATTGCACCAGTTGCACCGATACTGTCGAGAAATATTCCATAGACCCTACCAATGAGAGTCACACTAACTGCTAATGCTCCTGCCACAGAACCAGCGATCATAACGAGTTGCTTGTCTACCATTCTTCGAATACCTATAGATGACTATCAGGCTCTATTTTGAATCGAGATTTGATAAAATCACCTGCTGAACCTGAGTACGAACGATTTTAAAGTATTAGAACGTGTTGAAGTTCCAGATTTCTACCCCGATTTCTGCTAAGTCCTCAGACCGTTTTTGTATCTCATTATGGGTCCAGATATCGTACTTCTCTCGGATTTCTTGGGTCATCTCAAAGTCTGAGAGCTTATACTGGTCTTTTTTCTGCTGGAACGGGTTATCTGATGCAGCCTCATTCAGACGATCTTCGAGGAGTGTCAGGTTACCCAGACGATTTTTATATTGGCTGAATCCGTCTTCATCGACGCCCAGAACATCTCTCCATGGACTGTACTTCTTGGCCGAGAAGGTCGCTCTGGGAGCTATATGTTCAATATCGACGGTTGCTCTGTTGTAAGATTTTGCACCACTCCCTTCAGCGGGCATATAGTGATGTCTTTCAATCATATCCAGAATATATTTCGTCTGAGCAGTGCGACTGAAGTCATCGTTTGCCAAACCAGCGTAGACTTCCTCATCGCTCGGAGCTTCTTCGCTTAGCTTTTCTTTGATTGCTTCGAGCGGGTCCTGAGGTAATGGCTCGTCACTACTGAACGCATTAGAACAAAGCTCGGAGAAGATTTTGTCGAGTCCTGTTCCGCTCTGATAGTTTGCCAGCTTCCAGCGTATCATGAAAACTTCTACATACTTTAGGGTCTGAGAGATATCATCGTATTCATCGAATTCGTCGAAGGCTCGCAACAGTAGTGTTCGAGAGTGGGACGACCCGATATCATTTAAATTCTGTAGGCGATTATTGATTTTCTGTTGTTGTCTACCTTGGAATTCGTCAACTTTCGCCTGTGTGAGTCCCACGTATAGATCCGCTTCTTGGACCATCCCATCTACGTAGTCAATGAGGTCTACGCCATTCGACGGGAGTTTATTTTTGATTATATCGTTGAATTCCTCATATAGACGCCGAGATGTAACACTTCCTGAAATGTCTGGTTCGGGGCGGGACATAATATAGTGTCTGAAGAAGCGATCCGGGTTGTCGATCTCGTAAACGACTTTTTCAAGGACTGTTTCCCACTTACTTCGAATTGACTCATACTGTTGAGTTCCAAATTTTGTTGATGCGACTTGCAGCAGAGAGTTTTTCATTAGGTCAACGGCGGAGAGTTCTAACCCTCGGTCATTCAGAGTCTCAAATAGACGGAATGCAGACGCAGTTCCGCTACATTGGATCACAACCATATTCATAGAGAGGACTAACCGTTTCCGTCTATTGTTGATTTCATCACTGTCAAGGTCCTCTAACAGTTCTTGGAAGTGCCTGTAGGCCTTGAGGAGCTGACTGTCTTCGTTGACGCTAGAAATATTCTCTTCGATTATATTTTGGTAGTCTCCGTCCTCAAACTGACTCAGACTCAATTTTACATGCTCAATATTATCTGGATCAGATTCATATAGATAATCAGTACGAATCATATTACTGATATTATTTGGGTCATCACTCTCTTTGAAATGGGTCT
Organism: Halosimplex rubrum; assembly: GCF_013415885.1. Lineage (NCBI taxonomy): Archaea > Methanobacteriati > Methanobacteriota > Halobacteria > Halobacteriales > Haloarculaceae > Halosimplex > Halosimplex rubrum. The sequence goes on along the minus strand of NZ_CP058910.1, from coordinate 2,455,125 downwards.
GTATGGCCTTTAGGAGTAGAGAAATCGTAGTTAATCGCTGTTGACCGTCTACCAACTCGTATTCATCTAACTTTCCGAATCCCCCGGTTCGCTCTATGACAACAATTGACCCGAGAAAATGACTTTCCTCTTCCTCCAGTCCAGTAAGGTCTCTCCAGAATTCATCCCACTGATCTTCTCCCCATGAGTACAACCGCTGGTAGTCCGGAACTGAAAACAGTACTTTTTGATCCAGTACGCCGCTGATGTTCGATTCTGAGACAGAACTGACCAGTTCATCCGACATACTGCCTTGTGTGCCTCACCGCCACTTGTTTTTATGGGTGAATTGTGGCAACCAGGAACTCCGGTCAATCAAGCGCCATCTCTATTTCCCAAATCAGCGTGTTACCTACCTGTTTTGACGTGACCTTTCCTACATCTTCAAGTTTGCTTAGACGATTATGGGCAGTTGTCCGGTGACAATCCAACTGCTCAGCAACCTCACTCGTAGATAGGCGAGTATCCTCCAGCAGAGATAGAATCTCCTCGGCTGAGTAGACTTCCTGATATCGTCCTGATTCATCGTTCCGTCTTCGAGGCACTAGTTCTGTTTTCACTCTCAGATACAATATAATCCACGACCGAGACCGATAAAAACAGCTCAGATGGCAAATATTTAGTATCCATACTACGTTGTGTAGGATGGAAACGGTCATCCGATTAGCAGCCCGGGGCCGAGAGAGCAACAGAGTAATCAACACCCCCACCAATGAAACTCACAACGAGCGCACCTGCACGTGATAGAATGACTGAGGATTCTGCCGTTACCGAACTGATGGATAAGTCTCCCTATTACAGTGCTGAAGGAGGGTCGGCATTTCACGGCGATAGCCGAGAACTGCTAGAAGAACTGCCTGACAACAGCATAGACCTGATCGTTACGTCGCCTCCTTTCGCCCTACAGCACCAGAAGGAGTACGGGAACGAGGACCAAGAAGGGTACAACGACTGGTTCATGGAGTTCATTCCCGAAGTTCGTCGTGTACTCCAGCCTCACGGTTCATTCGTCGTAGAGATTGGAGGCGCATTCAAACGTGGATGGCCTGAAAGATCTCCGTATCAGTTTGAGCTACTGAATCGTCTTGTCGATGAAGACGAGGGTCAGATGCACCTCGCTCAGGACTTTTACTGGTACAATCCCGCTAAACTTCCGAATCCGATTGAATGGGTTAACGTCCGAAAAATTAGGGTAACGGACGCAGTGACTCACATCTGGTGGCTGACTCCGGAAATAAACAAGGATTCCGCCGTTGAGGAAGGAGAACATCCACATCCTGAGGCGAACAACCAGCGTGTCCTACAGGAGTATAGTGACTCCCAGAAGGAGTTGATGGAGACTGGGGAGTATAACGACGGCAAGCGTTCCTCAGGATGGAACATCGACTCTGAATCCTTTGCAAATGAAAACGAGGGGTCGATACCTGACAATTTCCTCGAAGGAGCCGAAGCTGAAGCCATTCTCAATAGACTTGACGAAGTTTCTGCTGAGGAATTCTTGAAGTGGGTCATGGGGTCGGAAGAACTTGAGGATGCTTCTGCTGGCGATCTGCTCCGAAGGCTTGGTATGGGTGGTCGAACGGCAGACAACGTGATTGAGGCATCGAACACAGCGAGCAATACGCACTATCTCTCGATGTGCCGAGAGTTCGGATTCGATTCTCACCCCGCTCGCTTCCCTCGCCAGATCCCTGAATTCTTCATTGATTACTTGACGCCGAATCCTCCTTATGATGAATGGGATGAGGGTCGTCTCGACAGACCTGTTGTGTTAGATATCTTCGGAGGTAGCAATCTGACGGGTAGCATTGCTCAGCAGAAAGGACGCTACTGGATGGCGTTCGAACAGGAGGAAAAATACCTGGAGACTTCTCAGTTTCGTTTCCTCACCGAAGACGAGATCAAAAAGCGATTAGATGAAGACCAGTCTGATTTCGGGGATTTCGCTGAGATTGGAGACGACTAATTCTTTGAGCTTTCGTCTTCATCAGGAGTGAAATCGTTTAGAGACGGCTGTTCTTGCTCGAAATCCAGTTCGTCTTCGAATTCTTCCAGTGCTTCGTCTTCTCGGTCGATGAGATCCATTCCATCTTCCTGTTCTACCTCTCGCCTATCGAGTCGCTTGATGTTGTGAATCCTACGGGCTTCGCCCCTCAGGACGGTGAGTAGATGGTCGGTGTTCTCGTCAAGCTCCTCAATATCGTCGCCTTCGAGAAACATGATGGCCAGATTCTCGTGTCGCATTACTTGATTAGCGTACTGCCTTGCATCCTGCGAGACGCCTCCTCGGGCGATCATGAGGATGGTATTTGTCTGTATGATTCGGGAGATTCCGACCTCACGTGAGACTTGTTTCGCCCCCAACTGGCTCTTAGTGTTTTTACACTGGATTTGCCAGCGATTGAACGTGGTATCGATCTCGTCCATCACTATGTCCACTTCGGAGCCACCTGTCTTTCTACCCCGAACTCTCCAACCAACGAAGTCGAGTCCCAGTAACCTCCCTGTTTTCACGGTGAGCGTTTCAAGTGCAATACCTTTCTCATGGGTCGAATCCGAATCCAATTCCTCCATTATTTCTTCGAACGAAAGCCTGAGGACATGGCGAGGAACACCAACACGCTCTGAGAGATCATCAAGAACGGGCTTCAGTACCTCTGCGTCGAACTTGTCGGTTGTCTCGATTAGGTTTGGCTTCCCAGAGACATGTTCCCATTGGATATACCCTGCTTCTTCCAACGGGTCAAGCGTTCTCCGACTGATATTAGATTGGCTGATGTTAACTCCATAGGCATGTTCAGCGATTCGTTTGACTGTCCGGCTCTTGACCTCTCCCGGTGGGTCGATCAAGGCTAATGAACGGAGGAATGCTTGTTGTTGCTCGTTGAGTCCATCAAGCTCTACAATATCCTCTGAATCGACGCCAATCAGCTCCTCAATCCGAGTACGGTCAATATCGTAGCGGTGCGTTCCTTTATTTACAACGCCCGCTTCGGACATCCACGCCCGCATCTGACTCCAGTGATTGCTCGTTTCATCGATGTGGAAGTCATACTGCTTCTTGAATTCCTCTTTGATATTATCGTTGACCGTCTTTCTCCCTTCTGCCTCCAGGTCCTCAACGACCTCAATTCCCTTCAGCCCATGGAGGTCACGTAGGATGTACTGAGCAAATCGGTCATAGAGGGCATCTGGGTCGTCACGGAGATCATAGAGTTCGTCACCCAGTTCGGTGAAGTAGAACTCGTCATCCGTGATTTTGTACCCTCTGTCCTTCATTCCTAGTCGGACGTTTTTCGCACGAGTCGTATCATCATCGTCGGGGAAGAAGGCCTCTCGAATGGCTTCGTCGAATGCGTCTTCTCGACCTTCGTACTCTTTCGCCATCTCCAGAACGGCAGCAAGCTCTGGCCGGTCATCATCCGTGTGGAGTTGCGCTGGAGAGAACGCATCCCCAAATGGAAGATCAGTGTCGTGACGGGCCATATAGATTATAAAACAGCTCTTCAAGGCCTAATGCATAAAGCTGTGGTTAGTGAGAGAACCCGATAATAGAGCCTTGACAGAGGTGAGCTTTTACGATCCCCTGAATCATGCCCGAAGGAGATATTGAGACAGTCACAGTTGCGTTGGAAGTTTGTCCCAAACAAGTTATCTGAGACACGACAGTACCAATTCCAATTCCATCAAATCTGCTAACCTGCCGACCCTCTACAACTCACCTAAATAGCGGGCAGGCAGGTGCGTCCGTGAATTTGTTACACTAATGTGCTACTCCTCTACGTTGACCGACTGGGCGTGGTTTAAAGCACGTCGGAGATTATTAGCGAGTGGTCCATCCTGAATTTTGACAGTTATCACATCGTTATGCAACTTTGCAATCTTTCCGGTTTCAATTAACGAGGTAGCAACGGCCTCGAAACCAATTTCCAGAGGAACAATCATAGAAACTGGTTCTAAACCGACTTCAGGTTCTTCAACAGTTGAGAGCAATACGACGTAATCATCACCGAGTGCGCCAATCCTTGTTATTGCCTTATCTTCTTTTGACATGGCGCCAAGGAACTCGATTGTCGTTACTCGCTCCTCGTTAAGCTCATTGATTATCTGATTTGCGGTACCCTCTTCGATGGACATTCCAGTCCTGTAGATGTTTCTGCTCATTTTCACAGTTTCTATCGATTTTGTCGCCATCCAGCCTCTCAGCCTTGATCCGCTTCATCAAGGCGCCGACCAGTCAACTACGATATAATATTTAAAAGTCACTTGCATTAAACCCTCGGAATTTGCCAAGGTGAAAGTGAAATAATATCGGAGATGTAGCTAAAGTCAGAGTGAATGTTGGGAATCTCTAATACTTGTAGGCAGTTTCGGGAAATCGAAATTTTGCACTCTACTGTAGATCATGTTCTGAGCCCAAACGAAGAACACTCACATGTAGACTTGTGGCTCTGCTGAAACACAATAGAACGGGTACTTCCAAAGAAGATTGTCGGTAGCGGTCCTAAACCCCACTGGAACCCACTTACTACCCACTGAATTTACGCCCCATTTCAAGCGGGAGGAAGTGGGGGTAAGCCCTTTAGTATAACCTTTCTCACACTAATGTATGAGTGTGAATAAAAAGCGGAAGAAAGAATTCTTGCAAGCAGTTGTACAGAACGGAAACAAAGCAAACGTTACTCAAATCCGGTCTGAAACCGGTTTTTCAAGGAATCAGATAGACTACTGGTTTCCACGAGTTGTGGATGATGGACTAATCGAAAAAGAGTATGATGAGCGAGACCGCCGAGTAGCCACTCTTACTGACAAAGGAAGGACAGCAATTCAGAAAGGTGACTTCGGTAGAGAACTTCTGAGAGAAGAAGACACGGGGGGCGTCGATATCACCCTTTCCAGAGCAGAATTTGAAAACGTAGTTGAGAGGATCGAGAAACTGGAGAACAAGACTCAAGCTCAGAGAGAGCAGATTCGAGATTTTCAGCAGAACCAAAATTATCTTTTAATAACAGTTGGAGTCATCCAGCTTTGGATCCGGACATTCAAAACCATACTCGAAGGAAAATATAGTATATATTCTATGATAGAGCAAGTAGCAGACGAAGCACTACAAGGGGATGACCTACCACAAACACTGAAAAAATACAAGAAAGAACGGTACGAAGACTGAAGTTCAGTTATTCTTGTAGCCTTCTTCAGTTAAATTACAATCACACTGAGAAGGGTCATGATTGGAGTCAAGCTCACGGATGCTCAGTCCAGAAAATTCAGACGTAATCATTTCTCCCATCATGCAGCGATTTCCAATTTCGTCTCTATATTTCATCTCCTTGTACCCTGCTTTCAGAATGTCTCTCATTGGTCGTAAATCAGAGAATTCACGAAGGAGTTTAAAACCAGAACCAAAGAAGAATTCATCCGCATTCTTGAAGTCTGAAGCAGTAACGAACCCAATCACGATACCACGGTTCACATTCCCGTTTTCGTCTTCAAACAGCTGGACCTGTACGAAAATATCTGAGCCGAGGTATGGTTTCGATTCCTTGACTCTATGCAAAATATCAGGGTCTGACGGTGTTTTCAGCTCCCACATCTTTCTCGCTTTCACATCAATGAGGAAAGGTTCGTCAACTTCCTCAAGAAACACTCGAATATCTGATTCTGTGTCTTCTTTTTCATCAACTATCTCAATTCTACGAATCTTAGGGAATTCAGAGAGAAGTTTAAACACAAGTTCCTCACCAACATACCCAACAACAGTATCTTTTGTCTGTTCCTGTTCAGTTCTTCCAATGTCCTCCCCACCATATTCTCCGAGGTCTCGACCGGCTGCTCGTTCAACTGCTCTATTCCGGATCTCGTCTGTTAGTTGAATTTCGTACTTCATCAGCAACAGGAAGTTTTAGAAAGATCCTTTTAACTCTAATCGCATATTCTTATGATGATTAAAATTATAATAGAAATATTGAAAAACTACCAAGCAGACGCATCCACGTACGCATCACGTACAGCCGCACTATCTTAATTTAACTCTCTGTCTCTCTCGTCGTGTGTCTCAGACCACTCTTCCAGACTCACATTGTCTTCTGTAACGAGTACTCGTAGCTGGAACCCACATCGGATACACCGACTAACCTCCACTCGTTTTCCATACTCTTCTCAAATTTTTTCTCTTTCAATTTTCCGTAGCCTACCTTGATATCGGTTAATAGCGTTCTGGGATTGTGCTCGTTTTAGCAGCCATATGATTACACATTTGTAGCTAATGAAATATTATCGTTATCGATCCATATATAAATAACTCTGCAAAGAAAATAACCGAGCGTAAAAATCGTTGAGATTCTACGCCAATTTTACACTTTCTGAGGTTTCTGATAAATCTGGTTTCAGTTCGTCTATCTCGATAATATATAAGAATTGAATCTTGTTTTACGAATTTTACGCTTATATCTACCTCCTTCTGTGTTATAGAAGGGCTATTTATTCCAGAAGGAGAAGCATACAGGCCAGATTTTGCGTAAAATTCGCAAAACAGCCCTGGTGTTGCGATCTGTCTGTGGAAAAGTTGTATGTATGATGTAAATTCTTACGCCAGGTCAAAGTCCCTATGGTCGAACCCATCTATCTCCGCCTGTGCTTGCTCATAGTCCAGTACAATGCAGCGATTGATACGGCCGTCAGGGTAACTGTATTCCTTGATGTATGATTCATTACTTTCGGACATTTCCTTAATTCGCTTCTGATAGTCCTTCTCGGACGATAACACATCGTAGTCCAAGTCGTGGTCTCTGACGTACTTCCGTATCTTGTGATGGACTTCAGTTAATTTAATACGTAATTCATTCTTGTCATCTTGGAAGATGTAATCCTTCTCGTGGTCTAACATCCCCCGACGTGCCAGTGTGGATGCAATACTGAACCACTGGTCAACGTGACTGGTTCTTTCCTCATCACCCATTTTCCCAGCAATGTACTGAATTGCTTCTTCCTTCTCGCTCTGAGTAATTGATGGTTGGATCCCGAATTCATCACAGAGCATTTCGTAAAGACCGAGACCATACCAAGTAGCTTGGAGGGCAGTAAATTCAAGACCATCAATTTCTGCAGTATCCACTAGTTGGGCTATCCGGTTGTCGCATACACGCCAAGACTGTTCAATTTCATCTATCACGCCATCTCGTACTGCATAAGCGTATACCGCTCGTGCATGTTCCTCTAAATCGTACTGCTGAATTTTTGTGAAGCTCTCTTGAACCTCAGGGTCCTCCCTCACGTCTTTCTTAAACGTAGTTCTGATAGACCTTCGTCTCTCAGCATTTCCTTGGATTTCGCTCTCTCCGATAACGGTAACAGGCGAACTGTGTTGGTAAACATCGTCAGAGCCGCTTGCATTCCCACGAGCTTCGATTGCTCCACGAGTTACATTCCGCAAACGTCGATGGAACTGGCTCATATCTCCGTCGCTGTAATCAGATGGTTTGTATTCGTCAAACGGGATGGGGACGCAGTTAGTAGCACTCATTTCTCGCATCAGAACGTAATCTGTCGAATCGATTTTATGAACACTCCTTAGTCCGAAGCATTGTGAACAAGTCTCTGTACTTGTGGTCTTCCCAGAACCGGTTTCACCAGTAATGTTGAGTAGAGGGAATTCACCCTCTATATCTCTTATCTCGGCGGAGTGAACAGATGCGTAGTAGTATCCTATAACAGGTAACCATCGTTCCTTGTTTCTTATCTGTGGAAGTAATTTCAATATCTTCGCTACTTCGTCATTATCGAATTCTCCGATGCTCTCCACAGTCCAATCTTGTTCAACTGAATTCCCCACTCGTTCGTACTCGTGACTTGGCTCTTCGACTTCTCCACCTTCGTCGTAGACTCCACGAGGAGTAACTACTTCGGCATCATGGATCCCAATCGTAGTAACTCTCTCACGAGAGGGAGCGTCCTGCATCCCAGCGATAATCTTCAGGTCATTGAGTTCGTTCTGACCACCACTGAATATGGTAGTGCGGCCAGTGCAGACATTGTTACGGAACTTGCGAGTATCTGCAAAATCAGATGGCTGAGCTACTACCTCGTATGTTTCCTCAGGAGTAGCTGGAACTACGTCGATGACAATGCGGTCTTCATCTTCATGTTCATCTTCTAGATAAGATTTAACCTCGATTTGGAAATTAGTGATTTGTACGAATCGCTTCCCATCAGCAGTGTTTTCGATTGAGTAATATCCTCCCTTTCTTTCAATCAATTCTACTGATTCAGGTAGGTCTGATTCAGTCGGGGAATCTGATGCAGGGTCATATACTTCGTCACATCCGTCAATTGCTTTCAACAGTGTGATTTCTCCATACGTCTGGTCACCACGGTCTTCGTCCCACTTCTTTCGCATCAGACCCGACTTTCTGAATAAGGAATCCATCTGATTCTGGTCACATTGAGTCCAAAAAGCAAGGTGTGAGCATAGGGCTAGGTCTGCTTCTGACTGACTTTCGTACCCAACTGTGTGACCATCCCAGAGTGCAGCGAAGTCCTCTCCATTTTCAGCATTCTTCGCTTTATTGATGAGCTGTTCATTTGTGAGTGAAAGGTCTTTAGAACGTTCTGGAGTATTTGAATCGTCATTCTCATCTTCTTCGTTGTCTGCAATGTACTCCTCGTATACTTCTGAAACTGCTGAATTCGTACGGAAAACGTCTTCTCGGGAGTCCTCTAAATGGTTGAAGGACACGGTGAAAAACCGCTTCTCGTCATACATCTCGATATGACCTTCAGACTCTGGGATATCTGAACGGGTTTTGTCCCCTGGTTTGAAGCCCACACAGTAGGCGTGTAATCCTGTTCCTGAAGGGCTAACTTCCCAATACGTGTCTACGTCTTCAATGATTTTATCGGCCCATTCAGTAAGTTCTCCAGTTTCACGGTCTCGACAGTCATCTAGGTCAATTCCCACAATGATATCGTCTGTGTCGAAGACGAAACCAATCCCGTCGGTGTCATGTGATTCGTGGTATTCTACAGCTTCCTCGAAGCTGCTCCATGTTTCTGAATCTGTTGTAGAAGCGTATCCGGATTCAACAGGAGAGATCGGAGCTTTGGTTTCTTCTCCGTCTCGTTTTTCAACTCTCCAGCATATCCATGTCTCTCTGTCCTTCAGCTTGTCAAGATAGTTGTCTGTCTGTTCATCTCGTATTGTGCCACCATCTCCTAGGGTGGGGGAGTTGTTTGCCTGAGCCATGTTAGACTCTATACCATTATTTTAAATGGTGGTTTATATAATTACCGCCGTTCTGACTTGTCCGGTTTGAGGTAAAATATATAAAGCAGTATAAATAATACATAAACGGGGGAGTTGGTGACTGAGTTTTTCTGACACCACTTCTTATCACATCTCTTCAGCCACTTCTTCAAGCAATGAGTAAGAACAACGCTGGTCGTGACGATAGGCATCCATCTTGTTCTCTTCACTATTGTAGATCGACTCTCCGCAAACCGGGCATTCTATCCATTCTTCAGTGGTTTTCTCTCGCATACATGAATAATATATATTTCGGTCCAAAAGTGTTTCTAGAATGATACTAGGTTAATCAAGAATTCAGTCCGTATTTTTCAATGAATGTGTGATAAGTGTCGGAGTACGGCTACTGTTGCATCGTGCTATCACTGCCATACAACACTCTGTCTTTCTTGTAGAAATCAACGTCCAGAAAATGTCCAGAATTGGGTCAAGTGTCCTTCATGCGGCAGGTGGGACTTCCCGGGAGCGGGTCGAGCATGACTCAAACGCACATTTTTGAAGTGGATATTTTCACAGTGATTGTGAAAACAGAATCTGGGTATGTGACCGAGGTCGAATGCGACTGCGACTCCTCCGAGACAGAATTCATCGAAGATATCTACAGTAAAGGAATGGAACGAGACCAGTTCTGTCGTCACTCTGCTGAGGCGGTCGTAACTATCTACTCGGAATTTTCGGACCAAATTGAGAACGAGGTTAGGAGGATAAACTGATGCTGGGGGGGAATTCTAAACCAGATTCTGACGACTTTGAATTTTGGAATTCTCAGGTCTTCTATGATGACGTGAGAGGGTTTGCTGCTGACTCAATATTCTTTGTACAGGTCTATGTAGATACTCAGGAAGATGTGGTAGCAGACGTACGCTGCAACTGTGACACGTTTGAATATCCAAATCGGACTGTAATGGAAGAGCCTAGTTGTCGTTGCGAACATGCAGAGCATGCTGCTGAGATAGTCCAATACCAATTAAATCATAACCTGAGACAGAGTGATTCTCTTGAAACGTTGCCGATTCCGGAGTGTTTGCAAGAGGCCTTAGATTAGGGTACCATAGAACAGTTCGCAACGTGGGTTGATTTCAAGACTGCCGGTACTGGATCGCCTGCTCAGTGTATCTGCGTACTTATCGATGTGATTCGATTTCGATGATGGGGTCCCCGTTTTTGTCCGCTATGATAGTAACCGTCGTTGTATCTGCGTCGAACTGCAGAGTTGTGTCGAGATTGTGGTCTTGGAAGAGGCCATCGAGTGCGTCTGTGTTGATGTCGTCACTAATGCGCCACATCTGGTCGAGTACGTCCTCGTCGTGAGCCTTTGCAATCGCTGCTACAACTTCTGTACTCAATGGTTCATTCGCATCTGCTTTGTAGGAGAAATGCTGTGATTCTGCCATGCTCGTAACTTGTCTATGAACACTCAAAGAAATTATCTCCATTACAATTCTTATTGGTGCCTGTTAAATGCGTTCTTTCACTGAACCATTCACTATTGATTAACTGGAATACTGTGTGGATTAATCCCCTTCCATGTCCATGGTTGACACGGGAGGCGACGACAGTGTTCTGTTGTTTACCCCCACCACCCACCACTCCACACCCCACATCCATCGTCTCCCGATTCGTTCTTATTTCAATCACAAACGAGGCATAATTCGAATGTATCACCATAGATGTCCAAACGCCTCTCTCGACTGAGATACAATCATGCGCAAAAAAGAACACATCTACGTCCACGCTCTGCTCGCAGAAGTCAAACGACAGTTAATCGAGGACGAAGCTATGTCGGTCGAGAGGCTTTCTGAATACGACGCCCTTGGAACGGGTCCATCAAGCATTCATAAACCGAAACAGAACCACCACGAAGCGATTCTGGTCCTTTGTAGCGCCATCGAACCATGCCTCACCGAGACACGCACTGATAGCCATGAGCAATCGGTGAATCGATAACGGGAGTCACTCGTCGGTACCAACGACCCACCTTTGCTGTGGTACCTACTTCCCCTGTACTGAACAGTGGGTAGGCATAGCAACTGTTCTATGACACCCTGCCTGAACCAGGGGGTCATAGAAAAACTGGTAGACCCAATCTTCGAAATGTTCAGTACAGCGTCCCGACAAAGCCTCCGATTCAATCAAGTTTGAAATCAGTGCACGAGAAGACCGGGTATCGAATTTCCTTAGTAGCATTTGCGTATCACCCGCTGGACCGAGAATAGCGTCATAGAGGGTCACAATACGGTACTCTTACAGAGGATAGCTGCAACATTACAATTGGCTTGGTAACTAAACTCTGATAGAGGGGAGTGGGCTTGCGTGAGGACCACGCACGTTCTATTCTCCCTCGTCCGTACCTCCGGACCCCTTTCATCAGAAGTGCCGTGGCCCTAGCGTATCTCATCCAGTCTCTCTTGTGTTCTCAGAGAGGACACCTGACCAATACGCATACCCACTGAGCAGAGGATTCATCTTCCGTAGTTCTGAAATCAACCTCCTTGTGAACCGCTCTATGTCACCCTATACTGGATGCCAGAAGTAATCGAATATTCTCTCAGAGAACTCAGCTTTGGAGTCACTGGAGCGGGTATTGTATCAAGATGTGGCTCAGAGACTTCTGGCTTTTAGTATAGCAGGACAGCTCTCCATCAACAATGTGCCTCACAAGAGCGAACAGGTGCTAAGCGGTTCAGAGTAAGTCTGCGGTCTCTTCTTCGATGTGTTCTGTGTAGTTCTCTTTTTCGAACTTGAGAGTTCCTTTGGCAGCCTGCTGTTCTAAATCCAGATTTGTAGCTACTTCCACACTGATCTCCTCCGGGAAGACTTCATTAGATAACGTGTCTGATTCAATATTCTCCTGACGGAAGGGTGACTCTATCGAAATAAATTCCCCAAACTTACTTGGGTTAGCTAAGCTTCGTATCATGCTCGCAATCCTTTGCTCCGTCACACTCCCTTGCTTCCTAGCTTCACGACGGCGAATATGAGCCGTATTGACAGCATTCCGATCTCCTTCATTACTAGCTTCTATGAGTTCACGAGTTCGCTCAATACGATCGATAACATCATCTGGAATACCGGTAGAGAAGCAGGGCTGAACCCCAACACGAATATTTAGGTCAACATTGTTGACTTTGAAGTCTTTGTAAATATCTTGCAGTGTCTTCGGATCACGGATGGATGATTGTACCCAGTACTGATCTACACCACTCTTACTCATCGGGTCCTCAGGAACATTGAGATCAATTATCTCCTCAAACACAGCTTCATTCACGTTCTCATTATTCAACCGCAGCATGAAATTCTCACCTGCAGGAAGATTGGCTGGATCTAGAATCCAATAGTCCGAATTCTGATTCCATTTAGCACCAACTGGTGTGAAATCTCCAGATGAGAACATCTCACGAATTTCGTACCCTTCTTCTCGTGGGATTTTGATCTTACCGACTTTTCTCCCACGGTTATCAGGAACCGTGATTTTCATTGTCATCTCACTGGTTCCGCTCCGATAATCGTAGGTGACAGAACGTGTGTCTGGTTTATAACCGGTCAGGTAGCCTTTCAGACGGTCTATTGCCTCAATTACTCCAGAGACCCCTGCCGTGGCATTGGTAGTGGGTTCAGTCATATTTCTTCCTCCAGTTGGTCAAGGATTTCATCTGGATCTAACTCGTGGTTGTCCCACTCTGTTTCCACTTCTACTTCAAGTATTCCTCCATCAGGACGTTTATCATCAATCTTTATTGGCACTTCTATTGATTTATATTCATTCCCGATTTTATCTTTTAGATCGTAATTTAACACAAACTCTCGTACCCTACTTTCTATCTCTAAGTGTGCGTTTGGGTTCGCCATTCTGATGTTCTCTGCAGGGTGCCTGTCCACCGCATTTAGAATTGAGTTTAGAAGCATAACTTCAATATGGTCGTAGATTTCTGCTTCATGTTCTTCTCCTTCCTCTAACGCATCTACGATTCTTTCCAGCGTGGTCTCGTCAAATTCCTCCCTTAGTTTATCTTCACGGGCTAACTCTCGAACTTCATCGCCAATTTCCTTGATCTCCTCATCGGGGATCTCCACCCCATGTTCCTGTTTCCATTCCTCAGGAATTGGTCCCAACTCTTCACTTTCCTTAGTGGGAATACCAGACTCTGCCATAGCTCGAAGGATATCGTGGTGAATGCTCTCGCCCTTCGAAATCAAGTCTCCCTCCCCTTCCACATCCATCTCGACTTCTGCCATTCCAAACCCGATATACTGCATATGAACTGGAAGCGTAACCGACTCGTCACCCTCTGTTAGCTCGATCTCTTTTGGGCTATCTAGCAATTTCAACTGCGGGCGAATTGTGAATGTTTGAGAATTATATCGTCTCACCTCATCATTTTCTAACGAGAACTGTGCTTGTATTGGTTGCCCAGTCATAGCGTTCTCAAAAATCTCGGGTATCCTGAATTTCGCATTGAAATATCCCGGGACTAAGAGATCAGATTCAGAAATCCGCAGTAGACAATATCCCTCTTCATCGTCTGGCAACTCCTTAACAAAATCTGAAATATCGCCTTGAATATTGTACCCATCAACTAATTCTACTGGGTCAGCTATCCGTAACTCCAATCTATCAATATCACCATCCCAAAGCAAATGGAATGGGCGTTCTTCGTTTGCTAATCCCCAAGGGGCAACAAAGAATTCCTCAAGAGAAAATCTCCCTCCGTTATTCTCAGAGCCGTCACAGTCTGGTTTGGGAGAGGACCCTGGCATTGTCATATCTTCAAAGCCCGTCAGTAATACTGTTTCGCTGGCTCACCTCAGAATCTACTCCACCAGGGCGATCCAGAGGATGCTGCGTGAAAATTCAATGGGTGACCTGAATTGGTACGGTTGCTACACCCATCTTCTTAATCTTTCACAGCGCTCTTGATAGGCAATTAGTGATTCAACGTGATTCGCCAATACCAATCGAGTCATGAGAGCGAAGAACGGATATGTGAACCGTTGTAGAAAGCTTGGACGACTAAATTCCTTGCAAGTGGTCTCGCCTCTGTTCCATCTTTTCTTCCAGACTTCGCTTATCGTAGTGCTTGTCGAGAGTATCTTGCCCCACGTTCATGCGGTCACTCACCACTCCATCGGGAACATCCTCTAACAGGTGATACGTGATTGAGCCACGTCGCACCGAGTGTGGAGATACAGTTGCCGGACAGCTGCTCGCACCGGACCAACTATTATCATCACATTCGTCGGGATCTCGTCCGTGCGGGCAGTCGCCAATCATGCACGGGCGTGTTATTTGATAGACGTAGTTCCTGATGGTATTCTTGTGAGGTCGTCCTGAAGAACGAGTTAGCAAAGGTTTCCTTCCGAAGTCATCCTCTACATCGTGCCGGTTTTCATCGATATAGTCAGATAAAACCCTACATTGAGAGCTTGAGAGTGCGATAAGCCGACTTCCATCTTCTTTATTCTTCAGCGGAGTCTCGGTTTCAGGTCGATGTTCAATGTGGAGACTCATATTCGATTCGTCGTAGTCAGAAAGGTCTAGAGAATGGAGTCCACCCAACCTCATCCCGCACTTGAACATGAGCAAAAGGAGAGTGTGGCGAAAGCTGGCATACTCGTATTTCTCCAGATGCTCCAATATCTGGATTGCTCGCTCTCCCTCCAAGATCTCGTCTCGTACGTTCTCATCTTTATCGAGGTCTGGACTCTGGACAGCTTCACTCAAGTTCTCTTGGACCGCCTCGATTCTTTCACAGTAGCGAATAAACACTCGAAGGGTGTCCATCTGCGTCTTTTCCGTAACCTTCGAGATACCGCTTTCACGACGCCACAGCTTGTATTCATGCATGTCCCGCCCTGTTAGTTCGTTCAGGTTGTCTACTCCTTTCTGCTCACACCAATCCAGAAAGTGGCCGAGTCTACTCTGGTGTGAATAGTACGTCCACTCCGATACTTCGTTACTACGCTCCTGAAGGTACATTTCGACCGCTTTCTCTGGCTGTAGTGATTCCATGGTTAGCCTGCCTGGAATCAGGAGATGGTATAACAGCTAGTGTCATGGTCGAACAGGTAGCCCTATCTGGCTGAATTCTGGCCGTATCGGGGCTGTAGGTGGGAAAATCCTGCAGCGCCCATCCTTCTTCGGGTTGATTCAGAATCACAGTACTGCGTAGGGCCATTTATAAATAGTATCAGTAAACCGAGAGTGGATTTCAACCCGTAACGGGTTACCCCCACCTCATTCCTGCGATTAATGACGTTCGACCCGATTAGGTTGCCCCCTCGTACTGTCCCGATGGAGACGACAACACTAATCCTGAAGAGCAATCAGTCAGAAATCGAAACAGATGGCTGCCGACATCGCGATCCACGATGCCTTCGTTCTCACAGTCGACGACAGGAATCGGCTCTACGAGAGGGGCACGGTGCTCGTCGAGGATGGCCGCATCACGGAGGTACGGTCGTCGCAGGACGCCGATGCGGACATCGCGGCTGACCGCGTCATCGACGGCGAAGGAAAACTCGTGATGCCGGGGCTGGTCAACGCGCACACTCACCTCGAACTGACGCCGTTGCTCGGCGCGTTCAGCGACGTCGACCTGCTTGAGATGATGGGGAGTATGACCGCTATCTACGGGCAGATTGCGGACGGCGAGTTCGACTACCTAACCGAGGCGGGGTACGAACTCGCTGCACTCAATTTCCTTGCGGGCGGCGTCACCACCGTCAACTCGCAAGACGTCCGTCCGAGCGCCGGTGCCAAGACCTTCGGCGAGGCAGGCCTCCGTGGGTTCTTCGGCCCGGCACTCTCCGACCTCTTCTGGGATGTCTCCGTCGACGAGCAGTTCACCCGCGCCCACGAGTTCATCGACGAGTACCACGATGCCTACGACGGTCGCATCCGCGCGACGATCAACCCCCACGACGACTGGTCGTGTACGCGCGAACTCTGGGAGCGCACCGCTGACCTCGCCGCGGATCACCCCGACTTGCTCGTTCATACGCATCTGCTCGAACTCGAAGAGAGCAACACGATGGCGCGCTCGAACGGTGCGAAAGACTCACTCGACCTGCTCGACGACGTCGGCCTCCTCGATGATCGGCTAGTAGCCGCGCACTTCCGCCTAGCGGACGACGAAGACATTCGGCGCACGGCTGATGCGGACGCGTCCGTCGCGCATTGCCCGTCGATCTTCTCGTACTGGAACACGGGCAGCGACGTACAGTGGACGCCGGTACCGGAACTCCGTGCAGCCGGTGTTGACGTCGGTCTCGGTATCGACGACCACTACTGGCACGACTCCTACAACATGTTCGGCGAGGCCCGACAGGCGCGGCTCGCGGCCAACCTCAAGCGGTCGGCCGGGCAGTACCACTCGATGGAACTCGTGCGGATGCTCACTATCGAGGGGGCGAAGGCACTCGGCGTCGGCGACGAGATCGGCAGTCTCGAATCCGGCAAGCGCGCCGACATTATCCTGCTCAACGTGGACAAGCCGAAGTTCACGCCCCTGACCAACATTCCGGCACAAATCGCCAACAACGCGACGTCCGCTGATGTGGAGACGGTCATCGTCGACGGCGACGTGCTGATGGCGGACGGTGACGTGAAGACGATGAACACCGACGCGATTCAGGAACGCGTCGAGTCCGCTGTCGAGCACTTCGAGACCGAGACGGAGTGGGAACTCGGCATCGGGGGGAGTGAGCCACCGAGCTCAATAGATATCGCGCGCGACCTGCCCAAGCGAGGGCCTGCTCAGTTGCTCGGCCGGCTCGCGTTCCAGTCAGCCAGAGACCGGTTCTCCTTCTAGAGGAGACGAATTAGAAACTATCTAGGAGAGGGGCTTGTTTAGACGCGAAAATTCACGGTCGTGAGTGGCTGACGCTGAGTCCGATGTTTCTGACGGCGCATTTCAGAACGAGTTCGCGGAACTGACCAAGCCAGGTTCGCGCACGAACAATCTCGCCGTATTTGCGTCGGAGCGCGAAAAATGTGGATTCGGCGTTCGAGCGTTGATGATAGATCGTATCATCTTGAAATACATTGTTGGCGATGCCGTGCCAGCCAAATTCGCGGTACTTGATCACTTGTTTAACGCCTTCTGTACGCAGTCTTTGGCGAAGTAACCACCAGTCGTATCCTTTGTCAGCAGTAAGAATGTTCAGTTTGTCGAGATTGCGTTTGACCATCTGCCAGCCGATCTTGGAATCGTGCGGTTGTTTCATCGAGCAATGTATGTCGAGGATCGCACCAGTCTTGCAATCACTGAGAAGCGTCGTTTTCACCGCTTCGAACGTGTAGTTCGTCCGTTTTGCGTAGTGTTGGCTGGCAGCTATCCGATCCATGCCGGTTGCGTCGATCGTCTGAACATCGCCGAAATCGTGCAACTCCGACGACAGTCGCAGCAGGACGCGCCAGATTCGCATTTCGAGATCCTGCTTGCGCGTACACACGGTCGTAAAATCGGGCAAATCAGCCACTGTTAGGTCGAGTTCCGCGACAATCCCGTGCATCTCGTGAAGAACGTCCAGCAGCCGCCGATACGTGTGATCTAAGTACTCGCGGAGACCGTGGATCGCCACGATCACTCAGTCTGCGTAGCCATCTTCTTCTTGGAACGCTGGATCTGGCTCGCCGACGACGGCTTTTTGAGCAAGCGAGACAACCCGATCAGTGAAGCGGGCGAGTTTGGTGGACACAAACCCGTCTTGCCGCTTCACTTCCTAGTAAGTTAGACATTTATCCGCTCTTACTAGCGTCTAAACACGCCCTAGTTCACCCTATTCCGCTATCTCGAACTCGAACCGTGCTCCACCATCTGTTCCCTCGGCCACGGACAGTTCCCAGCCGTGAGCTTCCACAATTCGTTTTACGATGGTCAATCCGAAACCAGTGCCACCACTAGCCGACGAATGGCCCGGTTCGAGAACTTCTTGCCGCTTGTCTGCTGGAATTCCTGGCCCATCATCTTCGACGTAGATCCCCTGTTCGCCGTAACATCCGACACGAACGGTCACCTCAGACCCACCGTGTTCGACAGCGTTCCGGAACAGGTTCTCGAACACGTGCTGTAACCGGTCGGGGTCGCCTTGGAAAGTCATCTCGTCAACGATTTCGATGTTCGCGTTTTCCGTGTCTACTGTCGCCCAGCACTTCCCGACGAGATCAGTCAACTCAATTGACTCCGTCTCGTCAATCGCCTCGCCTTGGCGAGCGAGCGTCAACGTGTCCTCAACGATTGCTTCCATCCGATCGAGCGATCGCAAGATTGGGTCGATATGTTCACTTTCTGCTTGCTCGGCAAGGAGCGCCGCACGACCCTGTGCGACGTTGAGCGGGTTACGTAGGTCGTGCGAAATAACACTTGCAAACTCGTCGAGCCGCTCGTTCTTCTGACGTAACTGTCGCTCCCGTTCGACACGATCGGTCACATTCCGAGTGACCCCGATGAGGCGGGTTATCTCATTATCGGTGACGACCGGCGCAAGCTTAGTCTGCCAGAAAACCGCCTCCTCGTTGACCCGTAGCTTCTCTTCGTACGAAATTGGCTCACCAGCGTTGACACAGCGGTGGTAGTTTGCTTCGAGGTCGGCCCCCGATTCGTCTCCGAATACGTCTCGTGGCGTCCGGCCCTGCACTTCTTCGGTCGTGAGACTGGTTTGTCGCTCGTAGGACGGGCTGAGCCGTTCGAATTCGAATCTCACATCATCACCGGTCTCTATGACATCGACGAGAAAGATCGCGTCCTCCACGTTGTTCAAAAGGGCTTCGTACTCTTCGGCGAGTTCCCGAACTTCGATCTCGTACTCTTTTCGCTGAGTGATGTCTCGACTGCTAAGGAGAATCCCATTGATGAGGCCGTCGTCAAGTCGATTCCGCAGCGTGGCTTCGATCCAGCGCCACGATCCGTCAGCATGCTGGAACCGGACTTCGACAGTCTGAGGTTCAGACGGGTTCGATAGAACGGTCTCGACCGCCGCGGCGTTTCGCTCTTGGTCGTCGGGATGGACGAATTCGTATCCCTCGTGGCCAATCAACTCGTCAGGTTCGTAGCCAAGAATACGTGTGACGGCTGGACTGACGTAGGTTATCGTCCCGTCGGTATCGACGACTGTTGCAAGATCGTTCACTTCTTCAACGAGCGTTCGATACCAGTCAGCCCCGTGTGTATCATCCTCTCCGGGGGTCGTACCGTCTTCCATTGATCCTAATATGACCAGTACATACAAAAAGAGTCCCAAAATACCAATAGGGGTCATCAAATCGATTCACGCGAGGCCAGGACAAGTACCACACTGGGCGGCCGAAATTTGCTTGCTGTATACCGAATGAATTGGGGCTCTTGGCAGTGCTGGGTTCAATTTGTGGTAGAATTTCGACACCAGTACCTCGTCGAGCCGTCTTTCGATGGATCACCCAGCGACCGCATACAGACTGGCCAGTGTATAACTCGGCACCCTGTACGGCAGTGTTCAGATAAGCCGATTCCATGCGAACGCGAAAGAGCTAAGCCAGTCATCGGCGGTTGCTGGATCGACATGACTGAAACAGTTTGAGAACGAATTAGTTCGGCGTTTTACCTCGCGAAAGACACGTTCGACGCTGTTGCGATTTCCATGGCGTTCGTATCTGAAATCGAGGCCGTGTCGGTCGCAGGCTTCTTTCAGCGGAGTGGCGCCGTCGACGAGAAACACGGCATCGTCGACATCGTGTTTCTCGCGGAGTTCACCGAAGAACATCTCGGCGAGAGCGTTCGTTCTCGTCGGTTCAAGCTTCGTGTGGAGTAATTCGTTCGAATCGGGATCGACGGCGGCGTACAGCCAGTACTGCTCGCCGTCGATCCGGATCACGGTTTCGTCAACCGCAACGTGATCCGGTGACCGACCAGCCTCCGGCTGTAGATCGGCCTTGTGAACCCAGTTGTGAACGGTCGAACGAGCACGATTGACACCGAATACCTCTAGAAACGAAACAGTATTCGAAAGCGAAAGTCCAGCAAGATGCAGCTGAATACTGAGCTTCATCAGCAGCTTCGGTGTCGCCTCGCGTTCAACAAACGCTAAGTCAATCTCGTCCAAACATCCACCGAGGCGGTCGTTTTCGGGCATAGATCACTTTGAAAACGTACCGCCTCACTCTTCATCCTTATCTGAACACCGCCCCCCGAATCCCCCGTACGTTTAAATTACCGTGTCACCAAAGGGTCGTATGGCCGCATACGGCCGGCCGACCCTTCGCGACCTGTTCGACGAGGCACCGACGCCGCACATCGCCCACCCGCCTCGTACGCACCACCGGGACTTCTACCTCGCCACCGACGGCTCCTACCGGGAGCACGGCGGCACCGCGCCCGGCGGGGACGCCCGCGAGTTCACCGGCGGACTGGGCGTCGTCATCGAGACCCGCGACGGCGAGCGCGTCGCGCGGCTGTCCGTCCCCAACCGCGCCCCCGACAACAACGTCGCCGAGTACCGGGCGCTGCACCTCGGCCTCGACGTGCTCGCCGCCCGCTCGCCCGCGGACGCGAGCGTCGGCGTCCTCATCGACCACGACGTCCTCGCCGAGAACGTCAACGCCGCGGTGCTGACCGACCGCGACCCCGAACTGGAGCCGACACACTCGGTGACCCACCCGCCCGCCATCGGCCTCCACTGGCGGGGCATCAGCTCCCGTCTGCGCGACTTCGCGGAGATCCGCGCCGCCCGCATCGACAGCGGGTACAACCCGGCCCATCCGCTCGCCAACGCCCCCGACGAGTACGCCCACGTCAACGGCGAACCCGACCGCTGTCTGCTGCCCGACGAACCCGCGACCGCCGGCGACGACCGCTACCCGCCGCCCTCTCGGGCCGACCGCGGCAGCGCGAGCGACTGATCACCGCTCGCGGCCCGTGTCCTCACCGTCGGTTCCCTCACCCTCGGGCAGCTCGTCGATCGCTTTCTCCCAGCTGTACCGAGCGAGCCCGCCGGCTTCGGCGAACCGTCCGAGGTACTGCTCGCGGGGGATCGGGCCCCACCAGTCGCCGTCCGCCCGCTCGAAGAGCCGGACACATTCGACCGTCAGGACGGCCCAGAACACGGCGAACGCCGCTGGCCAGACCGGTCCGTCGCGGTACGGGATCGCCACGTCGAGCGCGGTGAGGCCGCTCGAGAGGAAAAACGACAGGACGAACAGCGTCCCGAACGCGTAGCACCCGGTCAGCGCGTACCGGAGCGCGCGCATCGGCCAGCCCGAAACGTCGACGGTCTTCTCCATCTCCTGTCCGAACAGACGCGGACGCGCAGTAAATGTCTTGTGACGTGAACGAATCGCGGCCCGGCTCTCCGCTCGCCGGACGCTACGCTACTCCTCGTCTTCCTGCTGTTGGGCGTCGACGACGGCAGCGGCGCCCAGATTCACGATGTCTTTGACCTCGTCGCCGCGCTGGAGGACGTGGACGGGTTTGTCCATGCCGACCAGCATCGGGCCGATGGCGTCGGCGCCGCCCAGACGCTGGAGCAGCTTGTAGCCGATGTTGCCGGCTTCGAGGTTCGGGAACACGAGGACGTTCGCCGGGTCCTCCAGGTCGGCGAAGTCGTAGGTGCCGTTGAGGATGTCCTCGACGACGGCGGTGTCGGCCTGCATCTCGCCGTCGACCGGGAAGTCGACCTCGGGGTCGTCGTGGAGGTCGCTCACGGCGCCGCGGAGCTTCGCGGTGCCCTCGTTCTCGACGCTGCCGAAGTTCGAATAGGACAGCAGGGCGGCGCGGGGCTCGATGTTGAAGTCCCGGGCGAGGCTCGCGGTGTGTTTCGTGACCTCCGAGAGCACGTCGGAGTCGGGGTCCAGATTGACCGTCGTGTCCGCGCAGAAGACGACCTGATTCTTGAACGTCAGCATGTAGACGCCGGCCGCGTAGTCGGCGTCCGGTGCGGTGCCGATGACCTCCAGGGGCGGGCGCAGCGCCGAGGGGTAGTGGTGGGTCAGGCCTGTCAGCATCGCGTCGGCGTCGTCCTGTTCGACCATCACGCTGGCGAGGTAGTTGGTGTCGTTCTCGACGAGTTCGGAGGCCTCGCTGCGGGTGATCCCCTTGCGCTGGCGGAGCTCGTGGAGCCGTTCGGCGTACTCCTCGTAGTCGCCGTTCTCGGGGTCGACGACCTCCGGTTCGAACTCCAGGCCGAGGTCGTCACGGGTGGCCTCGATCTCGTCGCGCTCGCCGATGAGGACGGGCTCGGCGATGCCCTGTTCCTGCAGCTGGAACGCGGCGCGGATCATCTTCTCGTTGGCGCCCTCGGCCAGCGCGAGCCGCTTGGGGTCGCTCTGGGCCTTGTTGAGGACGACCCGCATCATCTCGCGGGACTTGCCCAGCCGCGCTTCGAGCCGTTCGACGTACTCGTCGGTGTCGAGCTCGGTCCGGGCGGCGCCGCTCTCCATCGCGGCCTCGGCGACGGCGGGCGCGACCTCGAACAGCACCCGCGGGTCGACGGGCTTGGGGATGATGTACTCCGGGCCGAACTGCAGCGGCTGGTCGCCGTAGGCCTTGACGACCTCGTCGGGCACGTCCTTGCGAGCGAGTTCCGCCAGCGCCTCGGCGGCGGCCCGCTTCATGTCCTCGTTGATGTCCGTCGCGCGCACGTCGAGCGCGCCGCGGAAGATGAAGGGGAACCCGAGCACGTTGTTGACCTGGTTGGGGTAATCGGAGCGGCCGGTGCCCATGATGACGGTGTCGTCGCGGGCGTCCTTGGCGTCCTCGTAGGTGATCTCGGGGTCGGGGTTGGCCATCGCGAAGATGACCGGGTTCTCGTTCATCGACCGGACCATCTCCTGGGAGACGATGCCGCCGATCGACAGGCCGACGAACACGTCGGCGTCGTCCATCGCGTCGGCCAGGTCGCCCTCGGGCACGTCGCGGGCGAACTGCCGTTTGTACTCGTTGAGGTCGCCGGCCTCGGCGCGCTCCTCGGTGATGATGCCCGAGGAGTCACACATCAGGATGTTCTCCTTCTTCGCGCCCAGCGAGACGTAGAAGCGGGCGGTCGCGATGGCGCTGGCGCCGGCGCCCGAGAAGACGATCCGCATGTCTTCGAGGCTCTTGCCCGATATCTCGGCGGCGTTGATCAGCGCGGCGCCGGAAATGATGGCAGTGCCGTGCTGGTCGTCGTGGAAGACGGGGATGTCCATCCGCTCGCGGAGCTGCTCCTCCATGACGAAACACTCCGGGGCGCTGATGTCCTCTAAGTTGATCCCGCCGAAGGTCGGCTCCATCGCCGCGACGGCGTCGATGAACGCCTGCGTGTCGTGTTCGTCCATCTCCACGTCGAACACGTCGATGTCGGCGAACCGTTTGAACAGCACGCCCTTGCCCTCCATGACGGGCTTGGATGCCTGTGCGCCGATGTCGCCCAGTCCCAGGACGGCCGTCCCGTTGGAGACGACCCCGACCATGTTGCCCTTCGCCGTGTACTCGTAGGCGTCGGCCGAGTTCTCGTCGATCGCCAGACACGGCGCGGCGACACCCGGCGAGTACGCCAGCTGCAGGTCCCGCTGGGTGTTCGTCGGCTTGGTCGTCGCGATCTCCAGTTTCCCGGGCGGCTCTGTGCGATGATACTCCAGTGCGTCCTCGTCGAGTCCCATATCCGATCCGCGGACGGGACCGGCAAAAACTTTCGCGTTGGGCCAAATGACGACCGGAAGAACGTCGTTCGTCGAAGTCGTGAGACGGTGATCGCTACCGTCGAGCGACCGTGAAAGCGGCCTGTCCGCTCGGGAACGCGTTCCGCGGCCGGGAACGGTGTCGGGACGGCGTTCATCGGTGCGGATCGGTCGCACGCTTCCGGCTCTCGGTGGACGGCGTCCGCTCGCCGGACGAGCGGCGACGAAATGAGGGGAGTAAAGTCCGTGGGCGTCCAACCGCCGCACATGACCCGCCGCTTCCGGACTCTCGCGGGCGTCACGACGGCGCTCACCTTCGTCCTCATCCTGCTGGGGCTGCACACCGGATCGACCGGTGGCGGACTCTCCTGCGGGACGCGGTGGCCGCTGTGCAACGGCTGGATGGGGCTGTTCCCGGCCAACTGGGCGAGCTTCTTCGAGTGGTTCCACCGCTTCGTCGCGATGGTCGTCGGCTTCCTGCTGCTGGGGTGGCTCTACGGCGTCTGGCGCTGGCAGGACGACCGCCGGATCCGCTACGCCGTCACCGCCGCCATCGCGATCCTCCCCGTCCAGATCGTCCTCGGCGGAATCACGACGACCGCCGGCGGCATGTTCCCTCGCGGGTTCAATCCCGCCATCATGATCGCCCACTTCACGACCGCGACGCTGATCTTCGCGCTGCTCGTCTACGCGACCGTCCGGATGTTCGATACCCCGGGAACCCACGTCGTTCGGACCGTCGTCGGCCTCGGCGGCGGCCTCGTCGCGCTAGTCGCCGTCTTCGAGTTCCTCGCCGTCTTCGACCACCCGCCGACCAACCAGGTCGTCTACTACGCCGTCTCGTTCACCCTCCTGGCCGCGTTCGTCGCGCTGCTCGTCTGGAGTGAGGACGCCGTCGAACCCGCGAACCTGCTGCGTTTCCGCGCGGTCACCGCCGTCGCAGCGGCGCTGTTGTACGTCGCCATGGTGTTGAGCCGTCAGAAGTGGGGCCTCCCCGACCTCTACGGCGACGCCACGACGGTACTGCTCGCTGCCGCCGTCGCCGGGCTCGCGGTCCTCACCAACCGCGTGATCGTCGACACCGGCGGCTTCGGCGCCCAACGCGCCGACTGACGCGCCGCCGACCCCGTTCGGTCATCCCACAGACACTTACCGACTGCCGCGCAACGCCCCCACATGGTCCCCGACATCGTCGACTACGGGCTGGTCGCCGCGTATCTCCTCCTGCTCGGCCTGATCGCGGTCCGGTACCGGCGCGGCGAGCTATCCGGCCGGAAACTGCGGATCTACGTCGGTGCGTGTCTCACCTGGCTCGCCTACGGACTCCTGCAGGTCACGCAGGACGGACCGCTCCCGACCGGCACGGCGCTGAACTACGGCCTCGACGCGCTCTCGCTTCTCTCGCTCGTCGTCGGGCTCTACTTCATGTACCGCGGCTGGCGGTACGAGCCCGGGAGCGCGGACCGCGCTGCGCCGGGCGAACCCTGACGGTTCACTGGTTCGACCCCGCCGGTGACCGACCGACGGACCACACGCCGACGTTACGAACGGAAAACATTATTAGCGGATACGACACAGGTACGCGGAATGACGGCTGACGGATTCGGTCGACGGCGATTCGTGGGGACGGGGATCGTAGGTTTCGCGACGGGACTGGGCGGATGTGCCGACCTGTTCGGAGGGCCCGAGACGGCTCGTTCGGCCAGGTTCGAGTTCGAGTACGACTCCGCGAACGGGTCTCTCACCGCGACGCACGCCGGCGGAGACGGGATCCCCGCGAGCGATCTGGTGATCGAGACGGTCGACGGGACGCGCGCCACGTGGAGCGAACTGGGTTCCACGAGCGAAACGGCCGACCAGTCGGTCGAGGAGGGGAGCGCCGCCGAGGTTGGGCCGGCGACCGTCAACTGGGAGCGGTCGGTCGGACCGGCGGTGACGATCCGCGTGCTGTACGTCCCAAGCGAGGAGTCGGTGACGACGCTGGAGACGTTCGTGCCGCCGACATCGACGCCGACCGCGACCTCGACACCGTCCACGACCGGGACGCCCACGCCGACACCGGCACCGGCACCGTCCGAACCCGCGACTGCCACGGCGTCGGCCCCGCTCTGGGAGAGCGACTTCGAGGACGGGACGCTCGACGACTTCTCGGTGACACAGTTTCCCAGCGGGGACGACGACACGGAGTCGTACCACGTCGTCTCGGACCCGAGCCGCGGCGAGTACGCCGTCAAACACCGGACGGAA
Source organism: Halosimplex rubrum (assembly GCF_013415885.1). Lineage (NCBI taxonomy): Archaea > Methanobacteriati > Methanobacteriota > Halobacteria > Halobacteriales > Haloarculaceae > Halosimplex > Halosimplex rubrum. The sequence goes on along the minus strand of NZ_CP058910.1, from coordinate 2,428,909 downwards.
TCGCGGTATCTCGAGCCCGTCCAGGCGGTCTCGCTCGAACCGCCGCTGACGCTCACGGTCGACCTGTACGTCTCCGGGATGTCCGGGCTCGACGTCTTCCTCCAGTACGACCCGGAGACCGACCGCGGGTACGAGATCAAGGCCAGGAGCAACTTCAAGGGCGAGTTCGTCGAAGTCAGCCGACATCACGACAAGTTCTCGTCCGCCGACTCGAGCAAGCCTGTCGTCCAGCGCAACAGCGACGGTGCCTTCGAGCGGGGGTCGTGGCAGCCCCTGCGCGTGACCTGGGACGCCGACGGGCGGATCACCGCGACCGTCGACTCCACCGGGGAACAGGCGATTATCACCGATACCGAGCTGTCGGGCTTCACCTTCCGGCTGGTCGGCTACCACTACTCCGGGTGGGCGGCCTTCGACAACCTGCTTATCACGCCCGGGGTCCTCGACGGACCACGCCAGTGACCCTGCGTCGGCAGTTCGACGGGTCCGCCCAGGGTGACGCCTACATGAAATCTGAGAGCCCCGACTGAGAGTCGTCCTCGTCGGCCGGCTCGTCGGGCTCGTCGCCGACCTCCTCCGCTGCCGTCTCGCTCGCACTCCCCGACCCGTCGAGCGACGCCTGGGGGGGCTGGCCCTCGGCGTCCCCCTCGTCGGCCGCTTCGGCGTCGCTGCCATCGCCCTCGTCGGTCTCGCCCGATCGGGCGTTCTCGAAGGCGCCGCCGGCGTTCTCGACGGCTCGCTCCTCGCGCAGGCGCTCGGCGTCCTCGACGATCGACTGGACCTTGTTAGTGTCCTCGCCGCTGCCGGTGATAAAGGAGACGTGCTTGGCTTCCAGTTCGTACTTCGCCGCCATCGCGACGGTCAGCTCGCGGTTCTTGCAGTGGTGGGTCATCACCGACAGATGGGGCAGGATCTCCCGACGAGCCGTCGACATGCTGACGCCGCCGGCCTCGGCGATCCGCCGTGCGACGTAGTCCCGTTTGTTCCGGGTCCCCCGCGAGCGGCCGAGCTTCGACCAGTAACTGGGGGGGCCGTAGCGGGTCCACCCGCCCTTGGGTTCGCGGCGCGCGGCGGCCACGCCGGCGGTCATGTTGTCGCCGGCGTAGCGCCAGAACGTGTAGTTCTGCGTCGCGCGCACGCGACCGAGCCAGCGGTCCGCGTTCGAGAGGAAGTCGTAGGCGACCGCCAGCTCCTCGCCCTCGTAGTCCTTGGGCATGTTGTCCTCGATCCAGTTGATCAGGTCGTCGGGCGTCTCGTCCACGTCGTAGGAGGCCTTCAGCGCCTCCTCCGCGCCGGCCTCCTTGATCACCGTGTCGAGGTAGTCGAACACCCCCTGTGTCTTGTCGCGCTCGCCCGTCACCACGTCGTCGGCGCCGATGCGGTCGCGACCCTCGGCCATCGCTTGGAGGTCCTTGATCGCACCCCGCAGGTCGCCGCTGTTCATCTCGGCGATCTGGTCGAGCGCGGCGTCGTCGTACTCGACGCCCTCCTTCCGGCAGAGGTCCCGGAGGACGGGCACGATCGACCGCTTGGACACGTCGCGGAACTCGATCTCCCGGCAGGCGTTGCGGAGGCCCGAAGACATCTCGTAGAAGTCGTTGGCGATGAGGATCATCGGCTGGCTGGCCTCCTTGACCAGCGAGGTGATCGCCGCCGACCCGCCGCGGTCGACGTTGCCGTGGAGGTTGTCGGCCTCGTCGAGGATGACGACGCGGCGGCCGGCCTCGCCGGCGGTGAGCGTCCCCGATTTGGCGGCCTCGCCGGCGACCCGCTCGATCACGTCCTTCGTCCGCGAGTCCGAGGCGTTGAGTTCGATGGTCGCCCACCCCTCGTCGCCGGCCAGCGCGTGCGCCGCGGAGGTCTTGCCGATCCCCGGCGAGCCGTGGAGCACGACCGCTTCCCGGTGGTCGTCCCAGGTGTCCGCCCACTCCTGGAGGGCGTCGCGGGCCTTGTCGTTCCCGCGGATCTCGTCGAGCGACGACGGCCGGTATTTCTCCGTCCAGTCCATTGGCGGGAGAGAAGCGTGTGAGGGGGTTAGTGGTTTCGGAGCTACCGCCACTGGTCCAGCCAGACGAGCCCGCCGTGCAGTTCCTCGGGCGGATAGTGAGCGAAGACGCGTTCGAGCGTTCGAACGGCGTCCTCCGGATCATCTCGGAGATAGTTCGCGTCGGTGTACACCACGAGTCCCGCGTGGACGACCTCGTGGCCGTTCGACCGGAGCGTCGTGATAAACACACTCGGGACGTGTTCGTCCGTCAGGACGGCCATCGTCACTTCGCGGGTTCCGGTGGGGAAAGCGAGTCCTCGCGGAACTCGACGCGTACCTCCGTGGACTGGACGAACAGCTCACCGCCCGCTACGAAGCCGCGAGGGCCGACCCCGACCGCGAGGGGCGGCCGAAACCGGCCGGCGACGTCGACCTCGTTGAGTACGCGGCGGGCGACGGTGACGAGCGCCGGTGGACGGTCGAGCTGAGCTGGAGCGCGCCGAGCGGCACCGGGGCCGGCGACGACCGGCCCGGCGGTCGCCCGGACGGGGCCGACGACTGAGCCGCGGTCGCCGTCGAGCCGGCGCTGCGGTGTCGCGGTGGTGCGGTGGTGCGGTGGTGCGGTGGTGCGGTGTCGTCCCGGCGCTCACCGTTCGTCGTCGACGGCTATCCGCCCGCGGAGTTCGTGTTCCGACGCGGGGCTGACGGTGATGCCGGCCTCGTCGAACCGTCGTCTGACTCCCTGGGCGAACGCGGACCTGGCTTCGAACACCGCCGGCTGGCGGGCGTCTTCGAGCCAGAAGTGGGTTCGGAGGCGGACCACCCCGTCGCCGAGTTCGTCGACGAACGCCACCGGTTCCGGCCGGTCGGCGGCGCCGTCGAGCCCGCGAGCGACGGATTCGAGGATCTCGGTCGCGCGGTCGGGGTCGTCGGCGTAGTCGATGTCGACCCGCTCGACGACGCGGCAGCGGCCGCGGCCGAACGGGCGGGTGATCGCCTGGCTCGTCAGGACGGTGTTAGGGACGGTCACCAGCGCGCCGTCGGGGCTCTCGACGCGGGTGACCCGGAGGGTGATCGCCTCGACGGTGCCCTCGCCGTCGTCCCACTCGATGTAGTCGCCGACGCTGAACTCCGGGTCGAACACGAGGACGAGCCCGCCGACGAGCGAGCCGACGACGGTTTGCGCGGCGACGCCGACCGCGAGCGTCGCCGCGGCGACGACCAGCGCCGAACTCGTGAGGACGTTCGCGAGACCGGCCACGCCCGCGCCGACGACGGCCGCGACGGCGAAGACGAGCAGGCGGACGTAGCGGGTGATGGCGTCCTGTATCGTGGGGTTGCCGCGGTTCCGTCTCCGGACCACGCGGGCGATCAGCGGCTCGACGACGAACAGGCCGACGACGAGGACGACGGTCGCCGTCAGGAGGAACCACGCGCCGCGGACGACCACCGGTGCGAACTCGACCAGTTCCGCCGGGCCGACGCCGGGCGTGGCTGTCCCGTTCCCCGGCGTCCCCGTCTCGGTCTGGAGCGGAACGGGCGCGGCGGGCGCGACCATGGCGGCGACCCGGGCGCCACGCCCAAAGGTAGCCACCGCGTACCGCGGTTCGACCGGCCGGAGCGCGGCCAGCGCGGGCGACCGACCGGCGAGCGAGTCGGCGTCGCCACGCCAGAAAGCATTTTCCGCAGGCCTCGCACGGTGGGGTGTATGGTAGACACGGATGCGAAACGAGCGGCCGGTCGCGGGCTGGCAGGGGGAATCGCCGCGTGGATACTCGGCTATCTCGTCGTGTATCTCTTGCACGGGAGCTCGATCCAGAACTCGTTCGGCTCGGGCGTGCTGGAGGTGTTCACCGGCGATCCGGTCGCCTGGAAGCTCGTCGGGTGGCTGTTCTACAACGCGCACAACGTCGCCGTCCAGATATCGCTGCTCGGCCAGCGGTCGGTGAACCTCGTCGCCGGCGCCGAGGAGGCGGCGCTGACCGCGCTGTTCGCCCTCCCGCCGGTCCTGCTGGTCCTCGCGGGCGCGGTCGCGGCCTGGAACACCGCCGGCGAGCCGGCGACGGCCGCCCGCAACGGCGCCGCCGTCGCGCTGGGGTATCTCCCGCTGTCGCTGGCGGGCGCCGTCGTGTTCGCGATCGGGAGCGGCGACGGCCCCTCGGCCGGTCCCGCGCTCGTGACCGCCGTCCTGCTGGCGGGGCTCGCGTATCCGCTGGTGTTCGGCGCGGTCGGCGGGCTGGCGGGCGGCCACCTCTCGGCGGACTAAAGCGGCGGAGTCGGGGGAGACGGGCCGCTCTCGGCGGTTCGACACGCTTTTATCGTCAGTCGTCGATGCTCGGGCAAATGGGAGAGCGCCGCGAGTTGGCCGAGAAGATCGCGGGCGAGATCGCCCTGAGCGACGACCCCGGCGGGACCCTCCGGAAGTGGCGCACCGACTTCGAAGTCGCCCAGACGGAGCTGGCCGACCAGCTCGGCGTCTCGCCCTCGGTCGTCTCGGACTACGAGAGCGGCCGCCGCGAGAGCCCGGGCATCGGCGTCGTCAAACGCACCGTCGAGGCGCTGTTGACCATCGACGAGCGCCGCGGGGGCAGCCACATCCGCCAGCACGCCCGCGTCCTCTCGGCGGGGTTCGACGCCGACATCGTCCACGACCTCCGCGAGTACCCCACGGCCGTCCCGGTCGGCGACTTCTACGACGCCATCGGCGCCACCGAGATCGTCTCCGGCGCCCAGGAGACCGTCGCCGGCCACACCGTCATCGACAGCATCCAGGCCATCTCCAGGCTGTCGTCCGAGGAGTTCTACCGCCTGTACGGCCAGTCGACCAACCGCGCCCTCGTGTTCACCAACGTCACCAGCGGCGAGGGCGCGATGGTCGCCCTGCGCGTGCTGAACCCGACGCCCAACGCCGTCGTCCTCCAGGGACTGGACGACGAGAGCGTCTGGCAACACGCCGGCGAACTCGCCCGCATCGACGGCTACTCGCTGGCGGCCTGTCCGACCGACTTAGACGAGATGCTCGCCCGCGTGCGCGAGTTACCGTAGGAGTCCGTCGCTCCGCTGGTGCGACAGGATACCACGGCGGAGGAACGCTGAAGGCCTTCGCCGGCGTCGCGGCGAGCATGAGCGGACCGGTGTTCATGGAGGCCGAGCGGGTGACCTTTCACCCGATCGAGGAGGACGATCTGGAGTTCTTCCGCGACCTGATCAACCACCCCGAGGTGCGCGAGGGGCTGGCGGCGACCGAGCCGGTCAACATGGCCGACGAGCGCGAGTGGTTCGAGTCCCTCGGCGAGGACGGCGTCCAGTTCTGCCTGCGAGTCGACGGCGAGCGCGTCGGGACCGTCAGCTTCCGGCAGTTCAGCGAGGAGTGGGGGACGACCGAACTCGCGTACTTCTTCCACCCCGACCACTGGGGAGAGGGGTACGCCACCGAGGCCGTCCGGCGGATGGTCGCGTACGGCTTCGAGGAGCGCCGCCTCGGCAAGGTCTGGGCCCGCGTGTTCGCGTTCAACGACGCTTCGGCGCGCGTGCTGGAGAAGGCCGGCTTCGACCACGAGGCCACGCTGCCCGGCCAGGGGTTCGCCCGCGGCGAGCGCGTCGACCTGGAGCGGTACGGCGTCCTCGCGAGCGAGTGGTAGTCGCCGAGACGACCGCCGCTCGCCGCTACAGCCCGAGTTCCCGGCCGAGGACGAGCCGCTGGATCTCGCTGGTCCCCTCGCCGATCTCCATGAGCTTCGCGTCGCGGAAGAAGCGCTGGGGCGCGAAGTCGGTCGTGTAGCCGTAGCCGCCCAGCACCTGCACGGCGTCCTCGGCGACCTCCCGCGAGACCTCCGAGGCGTCGAGTTTCGCCATCGCGGACAGCCGCGTCACGTCCTCCCCGTTGTCGTAGGCCACGGCGGCCTTGTGAGTCAGCAGGCGCGCCCGCTCGATCTTCCGGTCCATCGCGACGAGCATGTCCCGCACCGCGTCGAACTCGCCGATGGGCTGGCCGAACTGCTCGCGTTCCTTGGCGTATTCGAGCGCGGCCTCGAAGGCGCCCTGAGCGAGCCCGACCGACAGCGCGGCGATCGAGATCCGACCGCCGTCGAGCGTCTGCTTCGTCTGGTCCCACCCCTCCCCGGGCTCGCCGAGCAGGCGGTCCTCGGGGAGTCGCACGTTCGAGAGCCGGATCTCGCAGGTCGGCGAGGCGTTCAGGCCCATCTTGTCCCACACCGTCGTCACCTCGAAGCCGTCGTCCTCGGGGTCGACGATAAAGGTCGAGATCCCGTCGTAGCCCGCCTCGGGCTCGGTCACGGCCTTCACGAGCACCGAGCCCGCGACGTTCGCGTTCGTGATGAACTGCTTCGTCCCGTCGATCACCCACTCGTCGCCGTCCCGTTCGGCAGTCGTGTCCATGTCCGAGGCGTCCGAGCCCGACCCCGGCTCCGTGAGCGCCCACGACCCCAGCCGCTCGCCGGTCGCGAGCGGTTCGAGCCACCGCTCCTTCTGGGCCGCCGTGCCGAACAGTTCGATGGGCTTGCTCGCCAGCGAGACGTGTGCGGCGTAGGAGAGCCCGATCGACCCGGACACCCGGCCCAGTTCCTCCGTCACGAGCGCGTACATCAGCTGGTCGCCGCCGAGACCGCCGTGCTCCTCGGACACCGGGACGCCCATCACGTCCAGCTTCGCGAGTTCGTCGAACACCTCCGCGGGGAAGCGGTGTTCGTCCTCGATCTCCTGGGCGATCGGCTCGATCTCCGCGTCGCAAAACTCCCGCACCGTCTCGCGGATCATCCGGTGTTCCTCGGGGAGGGTGAAGTCCATACGCAAATATTGCCGGCGGCGAGAATAAAGGCTGTGTCGGCGGTGAGCGGTGGTTCGTCTCCCGGCGGGGTCGTCGCAGTGCGGCGCGCGCTGTCGGGCGGTGCGAGGCGCGGCCGGCGGGACCTCGATGCGAACCGGGAGCCGGCGCGAAGCGCCGTGAAGCGGCCTCGCGCGGTGGGTCGTCGGCTCCCGACGCCCGCTCACCCGAGGAACGGGACCCAGGGGATGGTGCCCTGTGTCATGTACACCATGTCGAGGATGAGCAGCAACTGGAAGGCGCCCTGAACGGCGCCGAGCATGGCGTTCTGCTTGCCGATCGAAGCGATGACCGAGGCGTCGGGGTCTGCGGAGATCATCTCCATGTACATCCGGACTTCGCCGGGCATCAGGAAGCCAAAGCCCTGAACGGTCAGGATCGTGACGATGACCAGCGCGATCACGACGGTGGGCCGAGTCATCTGAAACTCGCCGATGGTGGTCGCGACCCAGGCCAGCGACCCGACGGTCGCGACGGCGAAGACGGCCTGCCAGCGGCGGTCGCGGTAGCAGTCGAGTCGCGTGCCGATCAACAGCAGCGTCGGGATCAGGTTCGCGGCGGTAAAGAGCGCGAGCCAGGGCTCGGCGTGGGTGAACACGCCGATCCGCTGGGCGAGCGCCAGCCCGGAGGCGATGGTGACGGTGGCGAGCGACGGGAGGAAGAAGGCGGTCTTGGGGGTCAGCCGCCGGAAGACGGCGGCGCTCTGCTCGTCGTCGAGGCCGCCGACGACCGGGCCGAGGACGGCGCCGATGAAGATATCGGTACCTGTCCACAGCACGCCCGCCATGACGTGGACGTAGGTGTGGTTCTGGACCGATGCGACCGTGAGCGCGTACCCGAGGGCGGCGAGCGGCAGGAAGACGACCGCGACCGCGAACGCGGGGTTCGCCCGTCGTCCGAGGCCGCCCACCGTGCCCCTGATCGTCGTCGTCGACACGTCACTCACAATACCGAATATCCGTGTTAAATCTACGGATGGCGTTCGAGCGGCGGCCTACGCCGCGAGCGCGTCCTCCACCGCGCGCACCGCGTCGGCACCGTCCCGTCGACCGACCACGACCACGAGCGACCCGCCGCCCGCCGCGGCCGCTTCGACGGACACCTCGGCGGTCTCCAGCCGGCCGAGCACCTGCCGGAGCCCCGCGGCGTCGGCCTCGCCGCCGGCGGTGATCGCCGTGAGCGACCCCCCGTCGGGGACGAGCGCGAGGTCGCCCACCGCGAGGACGGCGTCGGCGGGGTCGCCCTCGCCGAGGCCGCTCCGCATGCTCACCGGCGGGGAGTCGCCGGGCCGCTCGTAGTCGGGCAGGTCCTCGGCGAACCGGCGGAGCGCGGCGACGACCGCGTCGGTCTCGCCCTCGACATCGAGAAAGCGGGCGACGGCGGTGTAGTTGACCACGCGCGCACGGAGCGCGTCGTAGAGGAACGGGTGGCGCCGGACGGCCTCGCGGGTGTCCGCGGCGAGTGTCATACCCGCCGGATGGACGCCGGCCGCGAAAAATCCCCCGGGCGAGCGGCGTCCGGGGCTGCCTCTCGGAGCGAGCCAACGACACCCCTTTGGGGGATTCGTCCGTACGCGCGGGTATGGAAGCGCTCGTCATCGTCGCACACGGCTCGCACCTCAACGCGGGGTCGAGCGCGCCGACGTTCGACCACGCAGACACCATCCGCGCGACCGCCGCCTTCGACGAGGTACGGGAAGGGTTCTGGAAGGAGGAGCCCTCCTTCCGCGAAGTCCTCCGGACCGTCGAGAGCGACGAGGTGTACGTCGTCCCCCTGTTCGTCTCGGAGGGCTACTTCACCGAGGAGGTCATCCCCCGGGAGCTGCGCCTCGACGAGTGGGACCCCGAGGCGTGGGACTCCGACGGCACCAGCGCCACCCACGCGACGCTCCGGCCGACCGACGTGGACAAGACGGTCCACTACTGCGGCCCGGTCGGCACGCACGAGGCGATGAGCGACGTGATCGTCCGCCGCGCGGAGTCGGTGACCGGCGACCCCGGCGTGGGCGACGGGTTCGGCCTGGCCGTCGTCGGCCACGGCACCGAGCGCAACGAGAACTCCGCGAAGGCAATCGAGTACCACGCCGACCGCATCCGCGAGATGGACCGGTTCGACGAGGTGAAGGCGCTGTTCATGGATGAAGACCCGGAGGTCGACGACGTGACCGATTTCTTCGAGAGCGAGGACGTGGTCGTCGTTCCGCTCTTCATCGCCGACGGCTACCACACCCAGGAGGACATCCCCGAGGACATGGGGCTGACCGACGACTACCGCGAGGGCTGGTCGACTCCGGCCGAGGTCGACGGCCACCGGATCTGGTACTCCGGGGCCGTGGGGACCGAACCGCTGATGGCCGACGTGGTGCTCGAACGGGCCGCCGACGCCGGCGCCGACGTGGCCGACGCCGTCGAGCGCGTGCGGAACGAGACCGGGAGCGCGGAGCCCGCGGACGACTGAGCGGACGGACTACGAGCCGTTACCGTCCGCGTCGTCGTCGGCGAGCGCCGACCGGATCTCCCGGAGGGAGTTGATGCCGTACAGCCCGAGCGCGAGCCACGCGATCGAGAACACGACGCCGAGGACGGCGAACGCGAGGCCGAGGGTGGTTTCGTCGATTGCGACCATTGCGCTCTCACCTACCGGGCCGAACCAGTTAAGGGGGTAGCCGCGGCTTCATCGAGTGAAGTCGAGCCACTGGCTTGACACTCCGAGGGGACGGTGGATACGTGTGGATGAGGACACCGACGTCGACACCGTGGCGTCGCTGCTCGGCGACGACTGCGCGCGGACGATCCTCGAAGCCACGGCCGCCGAGGCGCTCTCGGCGGAGGACCTCGCCGAGCGCTGTTCGGTGTCCGGCCCGACGGTCTACCGCCGGCTGGAGACGCTGCGCGAGGCCGACCTGGTCGCCGAGCAGACCCGCGCCGACGCCGAGGGCCACCACTACAAGGTGTACACCGCGACGCTCGACCGCGCCGTCGTCGACCTCACCGACGAGGGCTTCGAGATACGGCTCACCCGCCGCGGGCGGATGGCCGACCGCTTCACCGAGTTCGTGGAGGACCTGAGATGACCGCACCACTACACTTCGCGGCGACCGCGGACGGGCTGGTTCCGGGAGTCACGACCGCCGTCATCGCCGTCCTCGGGTTCGCCGTCGGCTACGTCGCCTACCGCGGATATCGCCGCAACGAGAGCCTTCCGATGCTGTTCGTCGCCGCGGGCTTCCTCGTCGCGTTCTGGACGCCGGGCGTCCTGTTCGGCGGCTTCGCCGCCCTCGACGCGGTCGCGACGTTCGCGCCCGGCCTGCGGTCGACCGTCCGGACCGCGCTGGCGCTGGCCGCCGATCTGGCGACGATCGTCGGCCTCTGTTGTATCCTCTACGGGCTGTGGGTGCCGCGTCGGTGACCGGTCCCGACCGCACCCGACTCCGACCGCGCGCCGACCGCACCGAAGCCCGCGATCGGACCCGGCACCGATCGTCGCAGACGGAGGGCTTTATTCCGAGCCGGTCCCTCGCTTCGCGTATGAACGCGCAGGTGGACCCGGCACAGGTGTCGGCGGTCGCCGAGGCCGCCGCGGACGGCATCGAGTTCGACGGGTTCGCGGCCGAGACGGAGGGCGAGGGGTACGTCCTCGCCACCGACGAGGGGTCGAAGCGGGTCGTCCACGGCGACGACATCGACGACGCCGCCGCCGACTACGCCGCCCACGTCACCAACTGGTACTTCTGGCACGCCGAGGCGCCCCAGGCGGCCGAGCGGTGGGCCTTTCTCCGCTGGCTCGAACGCGCCGACGACGAGCGCGTCCCCGACCGCTACGACGCGCTGGCGGCGGGCGTCACCCGCGAGTGGGGCCAGCTGCGGATCACCGCGACCGCCGACGACACCGGGAGTCGCCGCTACGACCTCCGACACGTCGACGACGCGGACGCCGACCCTGCCGACCTCGACGACCACGACGACCCGCTGGACGCCCGGGAGATCACCAAACACGACGACCGGGGCCGCTACCGCCCGCTCAAGACCGCGCCGACCCTGCAGACCGGGTGGCGTTTCTCCGGTCTGGGGCCGGCCGATCTGGTCACCGCCGTCGAGTACGTCTACCCGGCGACGGTCGCCAACTGGCACCGCGAGCGGGAAGGCGCGCTCGATGTCTCCCACTGGCGCGACACCGTCGACCGGCAGAGCGGCATCTACGGCGTCGTCAGGACCTGGGACCGCGGCGAGGGCCACGAACACGTCGACTGGGTCGCCGAGGCCTGCTGTGACGACTCCCAGTGTCTCAAGCGTCGGGAGTGGCAGTACGACGAGGAGACCGACCTCGACGTCGACGGCGGCGACGGCGAGTTCCCCTGCCGCGAGCCCTGTTCGGTCGTCATCTCCGCGGCCCGCCGCTGGACGAAACTGGAGGGCGAGGAGTCCCGGACGTACGAGTTCGAACTCACGCCGAGCGAGAAGGAACAGATCGAGGAGATCGTCGGCGCCGTCGCCGACGGGCGGAGCGACGATATCCGCGAGGCCGACGTGAAAGACGACGCCAACCGCTACCGCGCGCGATTCCTGCGCGCCAAGCGCTTCGACGACGAGGGGAACCTCTCGGGCGTCCCGACCGAGCCGGACGACGACGCCGGGAGTGCGGACGCCGGCGGGGCCGAGGAGCGGTCGGCCGACGAGGACGAAGCGGACGAGGAAGCGAGCGGATAGCCGCGCGCTCGGCCGACTCCGGTAGTTAGTCGCCGGCGAGCGCGATGTAGACGGCGACGACGACGCCGACCAGCACCGCGAGCGCGCCGGCGACGACGACGATCTCGTCCACGAGCAGGGCCACGGCCGCGGCGACGCCCAGCGCGACGACGCCGAGCGCGAGGACGACCAGCTGCGGGCTGGCGGCGAGCGCGGCGCCCGCGGCGCCGTCGCCGCCGGAGTCGGGCTCGCGGGGCTGGGGCTGTGAGAGGGACTCGTCGACCTCGACGGTGGACTCCTCCTCGTCGGGTTCGGTGATCCGGACGGTGACGTAGCGGGTCTCGGCGCCGTAGGCGGAGGCGATCTTCAGGGTTCCGGTCGCTTCGCCCGCGCCCCGAACGCTGACGTGGACCGTCCGCTGGCTCTCGCTGTCGACGAAGTGGTTACTGGCCTCGACCGACGCGATCTCGGAGAGGTCGTCGTCGAGGTGGAGGTGGACGTGGACCGACCCGCCGTGGTTGACCACGCCGATGTCGAACGACCCGTCCGTCTCGAAGGCGTCGGGCACCTCAACCGCGTGGAGCGAGTCCCGGTTGACGTGGACGGGCAGCGTATCCCCTGGCACGTCCGTCAGTCGGCGCGGCCGGTAGAAAAAGGTTCAGGGCCGTCGCGCGCTCAGGCCGGCGCCTCGTCGCGCATGTCCGGCGGCAGCAGGTTCGGGATGCCGTCCTCGATCGGGTAGACCTCGCCGCACTCGGTGCAGGTGAGCGTCCCCGTGACGATCTCGCCGTCCTCGCGCTCGGTCGCGTCGAGTTCGAGGTCGTGTTTGTCCAGCGGGCAGCAGACGATGTCCAGCAGGTCCCCTTTCATGCACGTCTCTCCGGAACGGGAGCAAAAAAGCGTGCCGGACGGACGGCGAGCGGCCCCGAACCCGTCGCGTTCGACCGACCGGGAGGTGCCGGCAACAACGCTATCGCACTCACGTCGGTAGGTCTCGTATGGTACACGTCCCCGAGGAACCGAGACGATACGTCTGCGAGCGGTGTCAGGTCGTCCACGCCGGAACCCCGATCCACGAGTCCGGCGGCGACCACAGCTTCGAGCCGCCGGCGTCCTGCGGCGGCTGCGGCGGCTCGTCGTTCGTCGAGTTCACCGACTGGGTCCACCACCACGCGTAGGCGGGCGTCCGCCGGTCGAACGGCGCGGTCGTCCGCGGCAGTGCGGTCAGTCGCCCGCGGCAGTGCGGTCAGTCGCCCGCGGCAGTGCGGTCGGTCGTCCGCGGCAGCCCGGTCAGTCGCCGACGAGCGGTCCGACCCGGCGAACGTCGGCCGCGAGTCGGTCGGCGTGTTCGAGCCTGATATCACGGGTCGCGTCCCGCGAGACCGTCGCCCGGCCGTCTATCTCGTGGGCCACCGGGTCGTAGGCGGAGACGTCGAAGCCCATCCGGGCGAGGTACGCCCGGACCGACTCCGAGGCCATCCCGTCCCGGATCGCGTCGTTGACGTAGCCGATGACGGCGTCGAACTCCGGCAGGACGATCTCGTCGTGACCGACCCGGCCGCGGTCGCCCTCGATCCGCACGTCGACCTCGTCGAGGCGGCCGACGAGCGCGGCGAGCCTGTCGGCCAGGCGGACCACGTCGCTGGGGAGCGCGGCGTCGGGCGAGCGCCACTCGACGGTCGAGAACGCCTCGCGGAACTGGACGGGCGTCCAGACGGCGCTCTCGGGGTCGAAGTGCCGGGCGACCGCGCGGCGTTCGACGCCCGCGTCGATGGCCGCCGTCTCGAAGTCCTCGTAGCGCCGCTCCAGCCGGCGGGTGTACTCCTCGCGGTCGTCGACGTACGGCCACAGCCGCCCCTGGTGGGGCAGGTCGTCGTAGGCCATCCAGCGGTAGAGCTTCGACCGGGCGCCCGCGGCGAGGCGCTGGCCCCGGAAGTACGGCGAGGAGTTGACCAGCGCCAGCGCGGGGTCGAGCGCGACGAAGGCGTTGTGCTGGTCGACCGCGAGTCCCGGCTGCTGCTCGACGTGGACGTGCGTGCCGGCGCAGTGGCGGACGTACTCGAAGTCCGAGCCGACGACCCGGTTCTGGACGCGCGTGCGGTCGGACGGGATCTCCGCGATCTCCTCGGCGTGGACCGGCGTCGCGAGCGGGACGAGCCCCTTCCCGACCTCGTCGGCGCGGTCGAGGACCGCGGTCACGCGCTCGCGGAGCTCGTCGCGCAGCGCCGCCGTCGTCTCGCAGGGCGTCGTCTTGATCTCCAGCAGCGGCTCGACGAACTCGCGTTCGGCACCCGGTGTCGCCTCGACGAGCGACCCCGGCGTCGTCAGCCGGCCCGCCTCGTCTATCACCCAGTACTCGACCTCGACGCTCCGCCGTATCGGTGAGTCGTGTGCTGACACTGTATCCTCGCGTGACTCCGGTCGCGGCCCACCACTGCCCGACCGGTCGGTGCTCTGGCGTCCGGTACTCCGGCGGGACTCCGTGTGCCTTTGCTACACATACGCACGCCGGCGCGACGGAACAAGTAGCTTTCGCGGAGCGGAAAATATTGCACGGGTCCAGCCCGGCCCCGACCGACCGAGGAGTCCGGAGCCGAACCGACTCAGAAGGGGTGTTCGCGGACGACGGTCTCCTCGCGACCGGGGCCGACACCGACGGCGTACACGTCGGCGTCGAGTTCGGCTTCGAGGTACTCCAGGTAGGTCTTCGCGTTCTCGGGCAGCGCGCCGTAGCCCTCGTCGGCCACGGCGGTCCAGTCGCACTCTTCCCAGCCGTCGAACGTGCGGAACTCGGCCTCGCAGTCGGCCCACCGCTCCGTGGTCGGAGGCATCGTGTCGAGCTCCTCGCCGTCGAGTCGGTAGGTGTGGCCGACCTTCACCTCGTCGAGTCCGGCGAGGGTGTCGACGTGGTTGACGGCCAGACCGGTGAAGCCGTTGACGCGGGCGGCGTGGCGCAGCATCGGCACGTCGAGCCAGCCCACGCGGCGCGGACGGCCGGTGACGGTACCGTACTCGCCGCCGGCCTCGCGGATGTAGGTCGCCAGTTCCTCGCGCTCGGTCTCGGGGTCGTCGGGGTCGCCGTCGTAGCCGGGGGTGTCCCCGGGGACGCCGCCGAGTTCGGTCGGCATCGGGCCGCTGCCGACCCGCGAGAGGTAGGCCTTGACGATGCCGACGACCTCGCCGTCGCCGACGACGCTCGGGGCGACGCCGGAGCCGACGGCGGCGCCGCCCGCGGTCGGGTTCGAGGAGGTGACGAACGGGTAGTTACCGTGGTCGATGTCGAGGACGGTGCCCTGCGCGCCCTCGAACATGATGTTGTCGCCGTCGGCCCGCCGGTCGGCGAGGAAGTCGCCGGCGTTGACGGTCATGTCCTCCTCGGCGAGGCGCTCGCCGTGGCCGGCGAACTCATCGTACAGCGCCTCCAGATTTAGCGCCTCGGGGTCCTCGATGTCCTCGACGTCGAGGCCGTACACGTCCTCGACTAAGGCCCGCTTCTGCGGGACGGCGTACTCCAGGCGGTCGCGGAGCACCTCGGGGTCGAGCAGGTCGCCGACGCGGACGCCGCGGCGGCCGGCCTTGTCCTCGTAGGTCGGGCCGATGCCGCGGCCGGTGGTCCCGATCTCGTCGTCGTCCTCGCTCTTGACTTCCTCCTCGATGCCGTCGAGCAGGCGGTGGTACGGCAGGATGACGTGGGCGCGTTCCGCGACGCGCACGTCGGGGTCGAGACCGCGCTCGCGGAGGGCGTCGAGTTCGTCGAACAGCGTGCGGGGGTTGACGACGCAGCCGTTGCCGAGCACGTTGACCTTGCCGCGGATCGCGCCGCTCGGCACGAGCGAGAGCTTGTACTCCTCGCCCTCGTGGACGACGGTGTGGCCGGCGTTGTCGCCGCCCTGGTAGCGAACGACGACGTCGGCCTCGGCGCCGTACACGTCGACGATGCCACCCTTCCCCTCGTCGCCGAGCTGCGAACCGACGATGGTGACGGTCATACACCCGAGATTCCGTGGGCCGGTGTAAACAGATTACGGTCCGGCGCTCGCCCCGGCCGCAGGGGGCGACGACACCGAACGCGTACGTCGTTGCGACGCACGCCCGACCTCGCGCCGGTGACCGACCGCCCCGGTGACCGGAATCGTTAACTGCTACCACGGTAAAGCTCGAAACTGGTGGCTCGTCGCGCGGCCGCTCGACGATACCGCGGCACCCGAAGCCGGTCCGCCCTCCTTCGATTCCCGGTCCGACAGCAACCTTTAAAACCCTCAAACACAAGTTAACAATTGCCATGATAGACAGACTTGAGAAGGAAGTAGACATGCTGGAGCGTCATCTGCAGGTTCTGCGGATGGTGATCCAGAACGAACCGATCGGGATCGTCAAGATGTCCAACGAGACGGGCTACCCCCACCACAAGGTCCGCTACTCGCTGCGCGTCCTCGAGGAGGAGAACCTCATCGAGCCGTCGAGCCAGGGCGCCATCACGACCGAACAGACAGGTGAGTTCGTCGAGGACCTGGACGGCAAGATCGACCACATCATCGAGAAGCTCGAAGGGATGAAAATCGAGGAAGCGGCCGAAGTCGAGAACTGATTCTTTCGGATCCGCCGTTCTAGAGTTCGGGAACGGCCAGGTGGAACTTCTCCTCTCGCGCCTCGACGAGACAGAGGTGATACCCCTGTTTGCGGGTCAGTTTCACGAAGCTCTCGCGTTTGTCGCGGCTGAGCAGCCCGCCGCTGGTCGCCTCGGCGGCCGTCTCCAGCGCCTCCGGCTCGAAGAAACTCGACGTGACGAGGAAGGAAGCGCCGAGCGATTCCGTGGACTCGCCGACGTGCGAGGAGGCCGTCACGAGCGCGGACATCATGCTCTCGCTGGCGGCCTGCCGGGAGTCGTTCATGTTCGCGGCCAGCAGAGCGTTGCCCATCCGGTCGCGCATCACCACGTCGAACGACTCCTGACTCCGGCGCTCCTGACCGTCCTCGGTGTACTCGGTGCTGACCGAGCCGTTGAGTTCGGCGCGGTCGATCTTCGGGATCGCGTCGTACAGATCCTGCAGCGCCGACACCTTGCCGGTGTCGCGGATCTCGTAGAGCAGGTCGTTGATCACCCAGGTGACGAAGCGGAACTGCATCGTGTCGCGGAGGAACTCGTCGAACGGTCGGCCGCCGACCGAGGCCGTCGCGCTGTCGAACTGGGTGTGGTACTCCAGGCCGAGGTTCTCGCCGACCTCCTGGCGGCTCGCCTCGCCGGCGTGGGCCGTCTCCAGGGTCGGCTTGCCCTTGGACTCGTAGCGGACGAAGAGGTTGGTCTGGTCGAGCGCCTCGCCCGGGCTGAGCCGCTGTTCGGCGTCGACCGCGGCCCCGAACTCCTCCTCGATGTCGGCGAGCTGGGTCTCCAGCCGCTCGACCTCGGACTGCAGGTCCGCGACCTCCGACTCCAGCCCGTCGCGCTCGCGTTCCAGCTCGTCGCGCTCGGACTCGACGCGCTCGATGCGCGACTGCAGGTCGTCGCGCTCGGCGCGCACCTCCTCCAGCTGCGAGCGCAGGTCGTCGCGCTCTGACTCGGCCGCGGCCAGGTCCGCCTCCAGGCGGTCGATCTCGCTCTCGCGTTCGGCGAGCTCGTCTTCGAGGTCGGCCACCCGCTCGTCGGTCCGGCCGGGATCGGGCTCGCTCGCTCGCGACTCGGTCGGCGCCGCCTCCGTCGTCCGCGGTTCGGCCGGCGCGGACTCCGAGCGGGTCTCCGGCGAGCCCGTCGAAGCCCCCTGGTTCCGGCTCTCGGCTCGACCGCTCCCCCGGTCGTCGGGCTCGCGACCGGGCGAAGCGGACCCGTCCGCGCGGTCCTCAACCGCCGACGCCGCGGCGGTCTCCGGCGAGCCGTCCGATGGCGACGCCGCCGCGGCGCCCCCGTCGTCGGACTCGCGCGTCGTCGTCCGCGAGGGGTCGAGCGACGGGATCGAGTGGGTCTCCAGCTGGTCGGGGCTACCGGCGGCCCCCGCCGAGCCGCCGGAATCGGCGCTCCGGCCGACCGCGCGCGACTCCTCCGGCCGACCGCCCGAATCGGCCGCGCCGCCGGACCGGTCGCGAACACGGTCCCGACCGGTCGCGCCCGACCGCGCGTCGCCCGTCCGCGCCTCCGTCGAGTCGCGTTGCCGGCGGTCCGGTGACTCCTCGCGGCCGGAACTCGCCTCGGCCTCGCGGTCCGCCGCGGCGTCCGGTTCACGGGTCGCGCGGCCGCCCGACTCGCGGTCCGGTTCGCGGTCCGTCCGCGCGTCGGCGCTGCGCGCGGAGGAGTCACGTTCGGAGGCCCGGCCGTCGCCGGCGCCGTTTCGGTCCCTCGTCCGGTCGGTCCGGTCCCGCCGTTCCTCGGATCGGCCGGTCCGCTCTCGTCGGTCGGCCTCCCGGTCGGACGAGGTACGACCCTCCTCCTCCCGGTCGGTCGCGTGCCCGTCGGTCCCGCCCGCGCGGTCCGCGTCGGTCGCTCCCGACCGCCCACTCTCGCGTGGGCGGTCGGAGCCGGCCGACTCTCCCGCGCGATCCCGATCGTCGGACCGTCCGGTCCGGTCCCGTCGGTCGGTCGCCTCGCGTCGATCCGTCGACCCCTCGGCGGGTTCGCCCCCCGTGTCGGTCGCCGCGGCGTCGACGCCCGCGTCCCCGTCGGCGCCGGTCGGGTTCGCGGCGCCCCCGCCGGACTCGTCGTCCGTCACGCCGTCCGTGTCTCGGGCGCGTTCGTCCCCCGCGTCCGGGGCGTCCGCCGTCGTCCCGTCCGAGGCGGGTTCGGAGCCGGTCGAACCGGGTTCCGGGGTCGGATCCGTGTCGACGGGGTCGGTCTCGGCGGGTTCTGTCCCCGTGGTCGGCGCCGATCCGCCCGGCTCCGCTCCGGTCGCTGGCTCCTCGGAGGCGGCGGCGTCGCCGGCTTCGGGTTCGGGTTCGTCGGCCGCGGCCGCGCCTCCTGCGGCAGTGCCCCCCGCGGCGGCCGCGGTGTCACCGTCGTCGACCGCGGCGTCGTCGCCGTCGTCGACCGCGGGGATCTCGACGGGGTCGATCTCCGCGGGGTGGACCGCGAAGATGCCGACC
Source organism: Halosimplex rubrum (assembly GCF_013415885.1). NCBI lineage: Archaea > Methanobacteriati > Methanobacteriota > Halobacteria > Halobacteriales > Haloarculaceae > Halosimplex > Halosimplex rubrum. The sequence goes on along the minus strand of NZ_CP058910.1, from coordinate 2,410,326 downwards.
TCGTCGTCGGCGCGCTCGAAGGCCTCGTCGTCGGTGAGCAGCTGGCCGCTGTTGCCGACCCAGGCGACGGCCATCGAGCGGCCGCGGTGGTAGACGACGTAGTAGTCGCCGCTGAGGACGTTCTCCGAGAGTTCGACGAAGCCGGTGAACCCCCCGTCGGAGAGCGTGTCGTCGACCTCGGAGAGCGGCGTGTCCTCCGAGTAGTACTTCCCCCGGACCTCCTCGGAGCGCTCCTGCATGAGCGCGAGCAGGGGGAGCGCGGGCGAGGGCGCCTCGTAGGCGGTCCCCGACGCCCCCTCGAAGTCGTCGATGTCGCCCCCGAGGATGCCGACCGCCGTCCCGTTGAGCATACAGAGCTTGGCGCCGCCGACCTCCACGATGCCGGAGAAATCCGAATCGGCCAGGTCGTGCAGGCCGCGATAGCCGTCGCGGAACGGCGACGACTCCCACTCGTCGAACTGCTCCACAGCGCGCGTGGTCATTGTGTTTGACAAGCCCCATGCGGACCAAATACTTTGCGCCCACGGCCGGCGCGTCGACCCCCCGGCGCGACCGATTGCACCTCTCCGGACGGCGACCGATTGCGCCCCTCCGGACGGCGACCGACTGCATCCTCTGGAGGGGCGGCCGACCATATTCGGGCACGGGTGCGCGGGAGTTCGGTGTACCTATGACGGACCGGGGCCAAAGCGCGGGTATGGAAGAGCAACCGGGACTGTCGGACCAGTATCGGACGGCCAGTCCGTGGCCGCTCCTCGTGGCGGTGGGGTTCGCCCTCGCGGAGGTGGGCGTCTTCCTCGGCATCTTCCCGCTCGCGGTCGGCGGGGTCCTCCTGCTCGGCGGCAGCGTCGCGGGCATCCTCGGCGAGTCGGGCTACGCCCGCCGCCCCTGGCGGACGCTCGCGCTGCTCGGGGTCGGGTTCGCGGCGCTCGGCGGCGTCCTCGTCGCGACGCAGGTCCCCGGCTCGTCCGTGAGCCTCCTCGAAGTCGTCACCGACCCCAACGGCGTCGTCGGCCGCGGCCTCGCGATCGCCGTCGCCGGCGTGATGCTCGTCGCCGCGGGCGTCGTCAGCCAGGCCGTCGGACGGACCCAGCAGGGCGTCTGAACGGACGGCCACCGGGCCCAGTTCGCCGTCGCCGACCGGGCCGAACGGATTCGCCGTACAATCGCGCGCTCGCCGGCGCGAACCGACAGTATATTTAGCCGCCTGACCGAACCCCGTGGTATGACAGAGAAGGTCTTCGACCGCGAGACGCTCTTGGACCTGACGGTCAACTTCATCCCGCTCGGCATCCTCGTGTTCTTCATCGGCGCGTTCGTTCTGTTCCCGACCTGGGGCGTCGACCCGCTCGTCACCGGACTGCAGTTCGCCATCGTCGGCGTCACGGCGATCCTGCTCGTGATCCTCACCTACTACGCCGGCAAGGCCATCTCCACCGCCGAGAACGAGATGGACGTCGACCACGAGTGAAGCCGGCGTCGGCCGCGCTGCATCGGCCCCGCCCGACCGTCGTCCGACCGCTCTCCGCTTCCCGTCGAGTACGGTCCCTTCCCGTCGAGTACGGTCCGTTCTCGCGCTCGGTACGCTCCCGAACCACCGCGTTCATCCGGGCGAATCCGCCCGACCCGGTCGAACGGAACGTCACGATTCTCCACGCGATATCCGGACACGCGAACAGGTTCGGCGGAAGGGTTTCCTAACCATTCATATGGCACCAGTCCCGAGTTCCCTGCATGGTATCAGCGCAGCTCACGCTGACGGTGTTGATGGGGGTTTTCCTCGTCGGCGTCGCGGCGTTTCTCTCACGGGTCGAGGACTGGCGCTCGTATACGCCGCTGGTGAGCGGTGGTGGCGGCGGCTACGGCGACGCCGGTGCCACCGTCCACCGCGAGAAGCCGGCCGGTATCACTCGCTGGCTGACGACGGTCGACCACAAGGACATCGGCATCCTCTACGGCACCTACGCCGTCATCGCGTTCGCCGTCGGCGGCCTGATGGCGTTCGGCATCCGGATGCAGCTCATCGCGCCGACCGGCGCGGTCTTCGAGAACGGGTTCTACAACGCTATCCTGACGAGTCACGGGATCACGATGCTGTTCCTGTTCGGGACGCCCATCATCGCGGCGTTCTCGAACTACTTCATCCCGCTGCTGATCGGCGCCGACGACATGGCGTTCCCGCGGATCAACGCCATCGCCTTCTGGCTGCTCCCGCCGGGCGCCCTCCTCATCTGGGCCGGCTTCTTCCTCCCCGGAATGACCGGCGCCCAGACCGCCTGGACGATGTACACGCCGCTGTCGGTCGAACAGGCCAACCCCGGCGTCGACCTCATGCTGCTCGGGCTGCATCTGACGGGGGTCTCGGCGACGATGGGCGCCATCAACTTCATCGCGACCATCTTCACCGAGCGCGACGACGACGTCAACTGGGCGAACCTCGACATCTTCTCGTGGACCATCCTCACCCAGTCGGCGCTCATCCTCTTCGCGTTCCCGCTGCTGGGGAGCGCCATCGTCATGCTGCTGCTCGACCGCAACCTCGCGACGACGTTCTACGCGGTCGGCGAGGGCGGCGGCCCCATCCTCTGGCAACATCTCTTCTGGTTCTTCGGCCACCCCGAGGTGTACATCCTCGTCCTCCCGCCGATGGGGATCGTCAGCTACGTCATCCCGAAGTTCTCCGGTCGGAAGCTGTTCGGGTTCAAGTTCGTCGTCTACTCGACGCTGGCCATCGGGGTCCTCTCCTTCGGCGTCTGGGCCCACCACATGTTCACGACGGGGATCGACCCGCGTCTCCGGGCCTCGTTCATGGCCGTCTCGCTCGCGATCGCGATACCCTCCGCGGTCAAGACGTTCAACTGGATCACGACGATGTGGAACGGCCGCATCCGACTGACGACGCCGATGCTGTTCTGTATCGGCTTCGTCGCGAACTTCATCATCGGCGGCGTGACCGGCGTCTTCCTCGCCTCGGTCCCCGTCGACCAGATCCTCCACGACACCTACTACGTGGTCGGTCACTTCCACTACGTCGTGATGGGCGCCATCGCGTTTGCCGGGTTCGCCGGCATCTACTACTGGTTCCCCATCTTCACGGGCCGGATGTACCAGCGCACGCTCGGCAAGGCCCACTTCTGGCTGTCGATGATCGGGACCAACATCACGTTCTTCGCGATGCTGTTCCTCGGCTACCTCGGCATGCCCCGCCGGTACGCGACCTACGACTTCAACAACGCCATCGCGCCGCTGGACATGGTGACGCTGATGCACCAGGCCGCCTCCGTCGGCGCCATCATCCTGCTGCTCGGCCAGATCATCTTCGTCTGGAACCTGCTGCAGTCCTGGCTGGAAGGCCCCAAGCTCGAGGACCCCGACCCGTGGGACCTCAAGGAGACCGACCAGCACGGCCGCGAGTTCCAGTGGCACGAACGGCGCATCACGACTGCGCTGGCCGACGGCGGTGAGGCGGAGGAAGCCGTCACCGACGGCGGCGTCGTGAGTGACGCGAACGACACCTCGTCGGAGCCTCGCTCCGGCGGCGGCGAGGTCGTCGACGAGGACGGCTCCACCGGCGCCGAGAACTGAGCGCGACCGCGACCGAACGACCGTTTTCCGGAGCGTTTCGAACGCGACCGAGCCCCTTACTCGTCGGTGAGCTCCGGGGACGCGACCTCCCACAGGTGGCCGTCGGGATCTCGAAGTCCCCCGAGTATCCGCCCCAGAACGTCTCTCCAGCCGGCTTGACGACCCGGCCACCCGCGGCGTCCGCCTCCGTGAGGACCCCGTCGACCTCGGCTTCGTTCGGGACGTTGTGGGCGAGCGTGACCCCGGAGAAGCCGCTTCCGTCGTCGGGGACGGCGGCGTCTCCCGCGAGCGCGTCCCGCGGGTACAGCGAGAGCCACGCGCCGTCGAGTTCGAAGAAAGCCGCGTCGCCGTCCGCCTCCCGGTCCCGAATCGGGAACCCGAGTCCGTCCCGATAGAACCGGATCGATTCGTCGATATCGTCGACGCCGAGCGTCACCAGCGTTCTCTCGGGTTTCATCGGCCCAGATAGGGTCACTCGGACGAAAAGTACACGGTCACTACCGAGCGCGGGCGCCGCGAACCGGGAGGCGGGGACGCCGGGGAGTCGTCTACCCGCCCATGACGAGGACGAACGTCGAGGCGCCCATCAGCAGCGCGATGGCGGTGAGGACGAACAGGAGGAGTTCCTTCTCCGAGAAGCCGGAGTCGTCGTCGAAATCGCTCATACCCGACCTAGCGGCCGCGATGTGAAAAGGCTAACCACCCGCGGTCCCAACCGCCGGTCGTGACAGCCAACACCGATCGACTGGCGCTCGGCGGGCGGGTCGCGGGCTCGCGCGTCGTCTTGGCGGTGTATCTGGCCGTGCTGGGCGTGGCGGGCACGATGGGCGCCCTGCTGGGCTACGTCAACCCCGAGGGCATGGACCCGACCCTGTTCTTCGTCGTCGACCTGCCGGCGTCGCCGCTCGGGATGGCGACGTTCGGCGTCGCCACCGTCGGCGTCGGGCTGGGCGTGCTACTGCTGGCGGTCCAGTACGTCTCCCGGTACGACGAGAGCCGGATCGAGTAGGCCGGCGCGGGCCGCGTACCCAGGCCGACCGAACGCGGCTCCGGACGGGGTTCGAGCGCGCGCGAGCGACGCGGCGCGCGACTCGGACGACCGAACGGGGCCGAGAGCGGCGCGACCCGAACACGTCGGGCGTCGATAGGGGGCTCGACAGGGGTCGTCCGGGGGTTTGCGTCGAATCGTTAACGATTTCGGGCGCGTGAGCGGCCACGCGCGGGACGATACAGAAATCTTCAAAGGGCGTCCGGTAGGAGATTCGAGACAACGATGGCATTGCTCGAGTCAATCGCGTTTGCGCTGTTCGCCATAGTCACACTGGGGAGCAGCCTGGGCGTCGTGTTAGTGCGCGACGTCTGGCACTCGGCGCTGATGCTCGGCGTCTCGCTGCTGTCGGTGGCAGTGTACTACGTCATGCTCCGCGCCGAGTTCATCGCCGCGATGCAGATACTGGTGTACGTCGGTGGGGTACTCATCCTCATCACGTTCGCCATCATGCTCACGGACAAAGACACCCAGCCCGACGAGGTGGCGACATGACCTCCCGTCCGCGGCTGGCGACCGACGTGAACTACGTCAACGGGCTGGCCGCGCTGGCCCTGTTCGCCGTCATGGCCTACGTGTTCTTCATGGCGGAGCTGGGCCGGCCGGAAGGGTTCGCCGACGGTAGCATCGTCGCGAGCATCGGCTACGCGATGTTCAACATGGTCGACCAGGCCGCGATCCCGGCGGAGAGCTTCCTGGTCGCCTTTATCCTCATCGCCCTGGTGCTCGACGCGGCGCTGGACGGGGCCGTGATGCTCGCCCGCCGCGAGGACGACGAGAGCGTCGTCACCGCGCTCACGGACGGCGGGCGTCGGATCCCCGGTCGGACGGGCGACGACCGGACCGACGAGGCGACCGGCGACGACCGGGCGACGACCGACGGAGGTGACGACTGATGGCGATCGCGACCCAGTACTACCTCCTGCTGTCGGCGGCGGTGTTCTGCATCGGCGTCTACGGCATCCTGACGCGGCGCAACGCCCTGATATTCCTGATGTCCGTCGAGCTGATGCTCAACGCGGCGAACATCAACCTCGTCGCGTTCTCGTTCCACTACGGGAACCTCACGGGGCAGGTGTTCTCGCTGTTCGTGATGGCGCTGGCGGCCGCCGAAGTGGCGGTCGGTATCGGTATCATCCTCGTGCTGTATCGCAACTTCGAGGGCGTCGACGTGACCAAAGCGGCTACGATGAGGTGGTAAGATGGCAGGTGCATTCGACTTCGTTCCCGCGATCGCAGCGCTCCCGTTCCTGGCGTTCGTCGTCTCGTTGTTCGCCGGGCAGTACATGCCGAAGCGCGGCGCCGAGGCCGGTATCCTCGCGACCGCCGGCTCGCTCGTCCTCTCGATCTGGACGGCGCTGACCGTCGCCGGGATCACCGGCACGGCGACGTACTACAACGAGAACCTCTACACGTGGGTCGCCGGCGTCGCCGACGGCGCGCTCACGCTGCGGTTCGGTATCCTGGTCGACCCGCTGACGGCGCTCATGCTCGTCATCGTCTCGCTCATCGCCCTGCTGGTCCACGTCTTCTCGCTGGGCTACATGAACGACGAGGGCGAGACCGGCCTGCCCCGCTACTACGCCGGGCTCGGCCTGTTCACGGCGAGCATGCTCGCCTTTGTCTTCTCGAACAACATCCTGATGGCGTTCATGTTCTTCGAGCTGGTCGGGCTCTGTTCGTATCTCCTGATCGGCTTCTGGTTCCGCGAGGACGGCCCGCCGTCGGCCGCGAAGAAGGCGTTCCTGGTCACCCGCTTCGGTGACTACTTCTTCCTCGTCGGCGTGGTCGGCATCTTCGCCACGTTCGGCACGGGCCTGTTCGCCCCCGTCGAGACCGCCTCGGGCACGATGCAGAGCTTCCCGCAGATCGCCGAGATGGCGCTCAACGGCGAGGCCGACATCTTCACCGCCGGCTACGGCGCCCAGACCTGGATGACGATCCTCGGACTGCTCGTGCTCGGCGGCGTGGTGGGCAAGTCCGCCCAGTTCCCGCTGCACACGTGGCTGCCCGACGCGATGGAGGGCCCGACGCCGGTTTCGGCGCTCATCCACGCGGCGACGATGGTCGCGGCCGGCGTCTACCTCGTCGCACGCATGTACGGCTTCTACCTGCTCTCGCCGACCGCACTCGCGATCATCGCGCTCATCGGCGGGTTCACCGCGCTGTTCGCGGCGACGATGGGCGTCGTCAAGCAGGAACTCAAGCAGGTGCTCGCGTACTCGACCATCTCCCAGTACGGCTACATGATGCTCGCGCTGGGCTCCGGCGGGTACGTCGCGGCGGTCTTCCACCTGACCACCCACGCGATCTTCAAGGCGCTGCTGTTCCTCGGCGCCGGGTCGGTCATCATCGCGATGCACCACAACGAGAACATGTGGGACATGGGCGGGCTCAAGGACAAGATGCCCGTCACCTACTGGACGTTCCTCTCGGGCTCGCTCGCGCTGGCCGGGATCGTCCCGTTCGCGGGCTTCTGGTCCAAAGACGAGGTGCTCTACGAGGCGCTCATCCACGGCTTCGGGAGCCAGGGGATGCTCGGGACGATGTATCTCCTCGCGTACGCGATGGGGCTGCTCGCCGTGTTCTTCACGGGCTTCTACACGTTCCGGATGGTCTACCTGACCTTCCACGGGGACGCCCGCTCCGAGACGGCTCGGGACCCCGAGCCGGTGCGCTGGAACGTCAAGGCGCCGCTGGCCGTGCTCGGTATCGGCGCCGCGACGGTCGGGTTCATCAACATGAAGCCGGTCGCGGAGCTGACCGGACTGCACATCGACTTCCTCCACAAGTGGGTCAACGGGCCGGAGGAGGGCGGCTGGCCGGAAGCGCTGTCGACGGGGCTGCACCACTACGAGGGACTGCTGCACGACGTGGCCCACGTCACCGCGGGCTACCCGCTGGGCGAGACGACGACGTTGCTCGCTTCGGCGGCTGTCTCGCTGGGGCTGGCACTGGCCGGCGTGCTCTTCGCGCGCAGCCTCTACGGCGTCGACGAGCCGGTCGAGCACACGGACAAGCTGGGAGGCGCGAAGACGCTGCTCATGCACAACTACTACCAGGACGAGTATCAGGTGTGGCTGGCACAGGGCGTGACGGTCCCGATCGCGCGGGCCGCGGACAAGTTCGACCAGGGCGTCGTCGACGGCGTCGTCAACGGCGTCAGTAGCGTGAGCCTCTTCACCGGCTCGCGCTTCCGCCGCATCCAGTCGGGCGTCGTCTCGAACTACGCGGCGCTGATGACGCTGTCGCTCGCACTGTTGCTGGTCGTCTTCGTCGTGCTCGGAGGTGGTGTCTGATGCCCATCGCCGGACCTGTCGAGGCTCTGCTGGGCGCCACGCTGCTGGGCGCACTGGTGGTCTTCCTCTCGCCCGACGAGTGGGCGGGCAAGCTCGCCGCCGCGGTGAGCCTCGTCCCCGTCGGCATCTCGCTGTGGATGTACACGGCCTTCGACGGCGTCGGCAACGCGCTGATGGCCGACGGCGATATCGCCTTCGAGTCGACGATCGGCTGGCTGAGTCTCGGCCGCTACGACCTCGCATGGCACGTCGGCCTGGACGGCATCAGTCTGCCGCTGCTCGTGCTGGCGACCGTGCTGACGACGCTCGCGCTCGTCAGCTCGTGGACGCCCATCGACGAGCGCCAGTCGCAGTTCTACGGGCTGATGCTGCTGATGGAGGCCAGTCTCATCGGCGTGTTCACCGCGCTGGACTTCCTGCTGTGGCTGGTGTTCTGGGAGGCCGTGCTCGTCCCGATGTACTTCCTCATCGGCGTCTGGGGCGGCCCGCGCCGGAAGTACGCCGCCATCAAGTTCTTCGTCTACACGAACGTGGCGACGCTGGTCATGTTCGTCGGCTTCATGGCGCTCGTGTTCGGGCTGGGCGACTCCATCTCGACGTTCGACATGCCCGCCATCGCGCAGGCGCTCCGCACCGACGGCGCCCTCGGGAGCGTCGCCGGCATCGCGCCCGGGACGCTCCGGGTGGTCGCGTTCGCGCTGATGTTCGCCGGGTTCGCGGTGAAGGTGCCCGTCTTCCCCGTCCACACGTGGCTGCCCGACGCCCACGTCGAGGCGCCGACGCCGGTGTCGGTCATGCTGGCGGGCGTCCTCCTGAAGATGGGGACCTACGCCCTGCTGCGGTTCAACTTCACGATGCTCCAGGACATCGCGCGCGAGTACGCGGCGATCATCGTCGCCTTCGGCGTTCTCAGCATCGTCTACGGCGCGATGCTCGCGCTGGCCCAACAGGACCTCAAGCGCATCGTCGCCTACTCCTCTATCTCGTCGATGGGCTACGTCATCCTGGGTCTGGTCGCGTTCACGCCGCACGGCTTCGGCGGCGCGACCTTCCAGATGGTCGCCCACGGCCTCATCTCGGGGCTGATGTTCATGACGGTCGGCGTCATCTACAACGAGACCCACACCCGGATGGTGGGCGACATCTCCGGGATCGCCGACCGGATGCCCTGGACGGTCGGCATCCTCGTCGCCGCCGCGTTCGGCTACATGGGCCTGCCGCTGATGGCCGGCTTCGCCGCCGAGTACCTCATCTTCCAGGGCGCGTTCGCCTCGCCGTACATCCCCGCGGCGCCGCTGGTGACAGCCGCCGGCATGTTCGGCATCGTCATCGTGGCGGGCTACCTGCTGTGGGCGATGCAGCGGACGCTGTTCGGCGAGTACAGCCTCGCCACGGACTACGACGTGTCGCGGGCGCCGGTCCACGACGTGGCGCCGCTCGTCGTGCTCCTGGCGCTGGTCATCGCCCTGGGCGTGGACCCCGGGCTGGTGTACCAGATGATCCAGGACGCCGTCAACCCGATCCTCCCGCCCGGAGCGGCTACCATCGCGGTCCCGTACGGGGCGGTCGGTGACGCTGCGGGCGCGCTGTTCCAGGGAGGTGTCGGGCTATGGTAGTCGACATCGCGGGCTTTCAGGTGGCCGACTGGGTCGCGCTGACGCCGGCGATCCTCTTCGGCGCGACCGCCATGCTGCTGTTCATCGTGGACAGCATCGATCCCCAGCCGGGGACGAGTTCCAACGCCGTCCTCGCGGGCGTGTCGACGGTCGGCGCGCTCGCGTCGTTCCTCGTCGCCGGGTACTTCCTCGTGCTCGGCGTCGGTCAACCGCGGGGCTCGGGCGCGATCGACCTGTACGGCGGCGCGCTGATCGTCGACGGGATGAGCCTGTTCTTCGTCGTCATCGTCGGCAGCGTGACCGCGCTGGTGACGCTGGCAAGCTACGACTACCTCGACGGCCAGGAGTACCAGGCCGAGTACTACGGGCTGGTCATCATGGCCGCGACGGGCATGTCGCTGATGGCCTCGGCCAACAGCCTCGCGACGGTGTTCGTCAGCCTCGAACTCGCCAGCCTGCCGTCGTTCGCGCTGGTCGCGTTCCTCAAGACGGACCGCGGCAGCGTCGAGGGCGGCCTGAAGTACTTCCTCGTCGGCGCGCTGTCGTCGTCGGTGCTCGCCTACGGGATCAGCCTCGTCTACGCCGCGACGGGGAGCCTCCAGCTCGACGCCGTCGCAGAGGCACTGGCCGCGGGCTCGTCGATTCCGACCGGCATCCTCGGCGTCGGCGTCATCATGATGCTGCTCGGGTTCGCCTACAAGACCGCGAGCGTGCCGTTCCACTTCTGGGCGCCCGAGGCGTACGAGGGCGCGCCGGCGCCGGTGTCGGCGTTCCTCTC